>JAQGKS010000149.1 GCA_028289965.1 Sphingomonas bacterium | reverse complement strand
GACCGGCCCGCGCAGCATCGCCGGCCAGTTAGCGCCACGTTAACCCCTATCGTTCATGGAATGGTGGGATGAGGGGCAGTTCCGCACCATGACCGCACCGCGCCTGGATGCCGCTGGCCGTGCCGAGCAACGCGCGACCGTGCGCGCGGCGATCGCCAGCGCCGCGGGGCGCACCGGAGTCGATTTCAACTATCTGCTTGCCCAGGCGCAGACCGAGAGCGGTCTCGACCCCTCGGCGCGGGCCTCCACCTCGTCGGCGGCGGGACTGTACCAGTTCATCGACCAGAGCTGGCTCGGCGTGCTCAAGCAGCATGGCGCCGAACATGGCTATGGCTGGGCGGCCGACCGCATCCAGCGGCGCGGCGGGCGGTGGCAGGTGACCGATCCATCGGCGGGTGCGGCGATCTTCGCCCTGCGTCGCGATCCGACGGCCTCGGCGCTGATGGCCGGCGAGTTCGCCAGCGACAATGCCGCCGGGCTCGGCCAGGCGCTGGGCCGCACGCCCAATTCCGCCGATCTCTATTTCGCGCACTTTCTGGGCCTGAAGGGCGCCAGCCGTTTCCTCAAGGCCGCAGATTCCTACCCGGAGGCCGCGGCCGCATCGATCTTCCCGCGGGAGGCGGGCGCAATCCGCACGATCTTCTATCGAAAGTCGGGCGAGCCGCGGTCGCTCTCCCAGGTCTATGCGCTGATGGCGCGCAAGATCGGCGGCGCCGGAGCGGCCGGCGGCGCGACCGAACGGATCGAGCGGCCGGTGCAGATGGCGTCCGCCGATACGGTCCAGCTGGTCGACGTGCCCGCTTCGGCCGCGGTGTCGCGCGATCGCAATTCGGGCACGGCATTCGCGCTCGCCGCCCAGCAGGGCCGCGTCAATCTGCTGCGCCCCGATCCCAAGCACGCGATGCTCGCCTACCGGATGATCGCCGCCGCACTGACCTGAGGCGCGGCCGGCTCGCTCGGCGGAAGGTCCGCACTCCATGCCAGCGTGATCGACATGCGGCGGTTGCGCGGATCGTAGATATCGGTCGGCACATAGGGCTCGCGCTCCGCAACGCCTTCGATCCGGGCGAACCGACCGGGCGCGACGCCATTGTCCGCCAGCGCGCGGCGCGTCGCCTCCGCCCGTGCCGAAGACAGCGTCCAATTGTTGGCGGTGCGGCCCGCGGCATAAGGCATGGCATCGGTATGGCCGCGCACAATCACCGGGTTGGGCACGCCCGCGATCACCTGCGCCACCTGGCCCATCAGCCGCCGCGCATCCGCCAGCAATTGATCGTTGCCCATGTTGAACATCGCGAAATCGGCATGATCGACCAGATCGATGCGCAACCCTTCGCGCGTTTCCATGAAGCGCACGTTGCGGCGGAGCAGGCGGAGCTTGGTGTCGCGCTCCATCCGCTCTTCCAGTTGCCGGCGCAGTGCGCTGAAGCGGGCGCGGTCGCGGCGGCGGATCGCCTCGGCGGCTTCCTTGGCGCCGCCGGTCGCATCCTTCGGGATGGTGATGCCCTTCGTTCCGGTTTGCGCGGCCTTGTGCGGGTAATTCTCCTTGGCGACGATCGAATCGCCGCCGAACGGGCCGTTCGCGCCGGCCGACTTCGCCCGCATCTCGACCAGTGTCGGGGTGAAATAATCGGCGATGCCCTTGCGCTGCTTCTCGGTCGTCGCGCCGAGGATCCACAGCAACAGGAAGAACGCCATCATCGCCGTGACGAAATCGGCATAAGCGACCTTCCACGCGCCGCCATGATGGCCGCCATGGCCGCCATCGACGATCTTCTTGACGATGATGATCGTCGGCGGATCGGGTTCGTTGCGGCCGCGCCGCGGGCTGGCGGACGCCATCGGATCAGCGGCCGCGCATGCCATCGAACACGTCGGCGAAGGCCGGCTGGTTCGAATGGGTGATGCCGGAACGCGCCGCCTCGATCACCAGCGGCAGGGGATGGCCGTGAAGCGAGGCGATGATGATCTGCTTGACGGTGTGATAGATCGCGCCGTCGCTTTCGATCACCTGGCGGCATCGTTGCGCGAACGGCCCGACGATACCGTAAGCGAGCAGCACGCCGAGGAAGGTGCCGACCAGCGCGGACCCGATCATCCCGCCCAATATCGCCGGCGGCTGATCGATCGAGCCCATTGTCTTGACCACGCCCAGCACCGCCGCGACGATGCCGAGCGCCGGCAGCGCATCGGCCAACCCTTGCAGGGCATCGGCCGGGCGGATCGCATCATGGTGGTGGGTCTTCAGCGAATTATCCATCACCTCCTCGACCGCGCGCGGATCGAGCGTGCCGGACGAGACGACCACCAGCCGCAGCGTATCGGTGATCAGGTGGACCAGCGTGTCATCCTTCATCAGCCGCGGATATTCGGCAAAGATGCTGGAGGATTTGGGCTGCTCGATATGGGGTTCGAGCGCCACCGGGCCCTCCGTGCGCAGCAGCTTCATCAGGCTGGAGACGAGGAAGATGGTGTCGAGAAAGTCCTTCTTCTTGTAGCTCGGCCCCTTGAACACCTTGCCCAGGCCGCCGCCGAGCTGCTTGAGTTCCTTCATCGAATTGCCGGCGATCAGCGCGCCGATCGCGGCGCCGCCGATGATCAGCATTTCGTGCGGCACGGCATGGATGATCACGTCGAGCTTGCCGCCGGTGAGTGCGAAGCCCCCGAACACCATCACCAGGAGCACGACCAGCCCGACCGCTGCGAACATCGACTATCCCCACTTGATACGCCGGCCGCATACAGGCGCCCGTCTTCTATGATTAACGGACCAACCCGCGCCGCCTTTATGCTTGAGGCAGCGTTAGGGATGTTTGCCGTCAGCCGAGCAGATCGAACAATGTCTGGCGGTTGAGCTTGGCGAATACTGCCTGCGCCGCCTCCAGCGTGTTCAGCTTGGAGGTGATCAGGCTGATCGCCGCGCTGACGTCGGCGCCTTCGATCGCCGTCCGCTCGTCGGCGAGGGTGATCGCGGAATCGGCCAGCGCTTCCGCCCGAGCATCGATCCGCGCGGCGCGGACGCCCTGTTCGCCGTGAAGCGCGGCAACCCGCGACGAGGCGGCGTCGATCGCCTCCAGCGACGTCGCGGTGGCGGTTGCCCGCGTGGCCGCGGTGCCGTCCGCATCGTCGGGGAGTTCGAGCGCGGCGGCGGCCGCGCCGATGATGTCCGACAGGCTGGCGCCGTCCCGACCGAACAAGGCGGTCTTCGAGACGGTCGCGGCAACCTGTGTGCCGTCGGCGATGGGGATCAGCAGCGGATCGCCATCGGGGAAGAGCGGCTGGCCGCCGGCATCCTTCTGGGTGGAAAGCCGCGCGACATCCTCGGCGATACCGCGCAGCTCGGCTGCGGCGATCTTGCGGTTGTCGGCCGAATAGGTGCCGGAGCTTGCCGCCATCGTCAGCTCCCGCGCGCGGTCGAGCGCCGTGGACAGCGAGGCCATCGCCCCGTCCGCCCGCGCGGCGACTGCCGAGGCGGCATCGACGTTGGTGCGGTAGGCGTCGTTATTGGCCTGGGTGCGGCGGACCGCGCCGAGGCGGGCGTTGCCGGCCGGATCTTCCGAGGGCGTCGCCAGCTTCTTGCCGGTCGAGACCTGATCCTGAAGCTTGGCGATGTCGCGCGACAGCGCGGATTGGCGCGCAATGTCGGCGGTGATGCGGGCGCTGGTGCCGCTGATCATGGTTTCATCCTTCAGAAGAGCGACAGGATCGATTGCAGCGTCTCGCGCGCCACCTGGATCACGCGGGCGGAACCGTCATAGGCTTGCTGGAAGCGGATCAGTTCGGCCGCCTCCCGGTCCAGATCGACGCCCGAGGCATCGTTGCGGGCGACCATCGCGGCGTCGCGCCGCGATCCGGCCGCGCTGGCGGCGGCATTGGCGGAGGCGAGCGCCTGGGCGTTGCCGTTGACCAGCGCCGACAGCCGCGCCTCGGCCCCGTCCGCGCCGCGCAGATCGGCAAGGATTGCGAGATTGCCGTTCGCGCTGTCGCCCGATGCGGCGGCGATCGCGGCCGGCGCGGCGGTGGCGAGCATGAGCGTGGCCGCCTTCTCGGTGATCGTCAGCAAGGGCTGGCCCGGTGCACCCGCCGGGGTCTGGCCGCGCGCCTGCCATGCGTTGATCTGGCCGGTGAAATCGGTCGCGATCGTATCGAGCGTGGTGCGCGCGGTGGCCGTGGCGGCGGCGGCATCGACCAGCCCGGCCAGGCTGCCCCCGGTGAGCGTGATCGCCGCGCCGCCGATCGACAGCGACAGTGCGCCCTCCGCCGCGGTCGCCAGATCGATCCGTGCAGCCTGATTGCCGGTGACGAGCGGGGCGTCCGAACCGGCGAGGGTGACGGTGGCGGTGCCGTTGCTCGCGATCGTCGCTTCGGCGCCGATCTGGCCGGAAAGATCGTCGAGCAGCCGGTCGCGCTGATCCGCCAGGCTGGCCTTGGCGCTGGTGCCGGCAGGGGTGCGGGCGAGCGCCTGGTTGACGTCGGCGAGGGCGGCGAGGTTCGCGTTGACCGAGGCCAGGGCCGATCCGGCTTCGCTGGCAATGCCCTCGGCGACCCGGGTCAGCCGCGTCGCGGTGGCGGTGATCGCGCCGACCGCGTCACCCAGAGCGGAGAGCGTCGCGGCGCGGCTGACGGCGCTGGTCGGGGCCGCGGCCAGCTTGGTCGCGGCGGTGAAGAAGCCGGTCACCGTGGCCGAAACGCCGCTGTCGCCGTCGGGCATCGCCGTCTCGATCGCGCCCAGCCACTGCGCCCGCGTGCCCGCGCGGCTTGCATCGGCGCTGGAGTTGCGCGCGTCCGCGGCCTTGAAATCGTCCCACGCGCGGTTGACCGAGGTCGCCGCGACGCCGGTGCCACTTGCGCTCATCCGGTAGGTCGGGCTGCCGGCGCTGACGCCGACTTCGGATAGGCTCACGTCGCGGCGCGCATAGCCTTGCGTTTCGGAATTGGCGACATTGTCGCCGATGACCGAGAGCGCGGTGCGATAGGCGCTGACGCCGGATGCGCCGATGCGGAGAAGATCGCTCATGGCGCTTCGCTCGCGCTCGCGCTCGCGGCGTCGGCGGGTGCGGTGTCGGCGCGGGCGGCGAATTGCTTCATCAGCAGATCGGCAATGCCGAAGCCCTTGCCCTCGGCCATGCTCTCGGCGAGCCGGGCATCGGACATGTCGCGGAATTGATCGCCGGCCGAGGATCCGAACAGCTCGTCGCCGAGGCTGGCCGACCGCATCGAGGAGATCATCTGCTTCATGAACACCGCCTCGAACGCCTTGGCCGCCTTGGCCAGCCCGTCCTTCTGGGCACTCAGGGCGACGCCGCCGGAGGTGGAGGAGAGGGGGGCGATCACAGGACCACCAGCTCCGCCTTCATCGCCCCGGCCTGCTTCAACGCTTCGAGGATCGCCACGAGATCGGCGGGCGAGGCGCCCAGCGCATTCACCGCCTTGACGATCTCGGCGAGGCTCGCACCCGGGCGGAAATCGACCATCTGGGCGGGACGCTCGCTTGCCTGGATAGTGCTCGAGGGGGTGACCACCGTCTCGCCCCGGCCGAACGGTGCGGGCTGGGAAACCTGCAGATTCTCGGTGATGCTGACGGTGAGCTTGCCGTGCGCGACCGCTGCGGGCGCGATGCGGACCGCGCCGTTGATGACGACGGTGCCGGTCCGCGCATTGACGATCACGCGGGCGGCGGCATCGGCCGGGGATACGTCGAGATTTTCGATCTGGCCCATCAGCAGGGTGCGCGATTCGGCGCCCGGCGGGACGTTGATCGCGATCGTCACGGCGTCCATCGCCCGCGCCCGGCCGGGGCCGAAGGCGGAATTGATCGCCTGTGCGATCCGGCTGGCGGTGGTCAGGTCCGCCTCGCCGAGGTTGAACAGCAGCTCGGGCGCCTGCGCGAAGCCGGTATCGACCGCCCGCTCGACGGTGGCGCCGCCGGGAATGCGTCCGGCCGTCGGCACGTTGACCGATACGCTCGATCCGTCCTGCGCGCTGACGCCGAGCCCGCCGACGGCGAGATTGCCCTGCGCCATCGCATAAATCTGTCCGTCCGCACCGTAGAGCGGGGCGACGATCAGCGCGCCGCCGCGCAGCGACTTGGCCTTGCCCATCGCCGAGACGGTGATGTCCAGTTTCTGGCCGGGCTTGGACATGGCCGGAAGATCGGCGGTGATCAGCACCGCGGCGGCGTTCTTCAGCGCCGGATTGACGCCGGGCGGGAGGGTCAGGCCGAAGCGTTGCGCGACGCCCTTCATGCCGAGCGTCGCATAATCGAGGCTGTCGTCGCCCGTGCCCGCCAGCCCGACGACGATGCCGTAGCCGGTCAGCTGGTTGGTGCGCAGCCCCTGGAACCCGCCGAGATCCTTGATCCGATCGGCCTGCGCCGGGGTGGCGGCCAAGGCGACGAGCGGCACCAGCAGGAGCGTCCTGAGCAGGGAGGCGAACATCGGCGCGATCCTCAAAATGGACTGACGACGGAGAAGAAGCGGCCGAGCCAGCCCTGGCGGCTGGCGCGGGCGATTTCGCCGCTGCCGGAATAGGTGATCCGCGCATCGGCCACGCGGGTCGAAAGGACGCGGTTCTCGGGCAGGATGTCGGCGGTGCGAACGATGCCGGAAATGCGGATCTGCTCCTCGCCGCGATTGAGCGTGACGAGCTTCTGACCGCGCACCAGCAGGTTGCCGTTGGGCAAAACCTGCGCGACGGTGACGGTGACCTCGCCGGTCAGCGCGTTGGACTGGGTCGCCTGGCCCTTGCCGCTGAACGTGCCGCCGCCGCCGACGCCGACGTCGCTCGGCTTGAAGAAGGACAGCGGCCCGCTGGTGGGCGGCGTCAGCCCGATATTGCCGGCCCGGTCGGTCGAGGCGGAATTGGTCTTCACCGCCTGCGTCCGTTCGACCAGCGTGATCGTCAGCGTGTCGCCCACGGCGGCCGCGCGCGCGCCCGAGGTGAGCGGCGCATAGCCATAAGCGGCGTGGAAGATCGCGCCGTCGGCGGGCGGGGCGACGGGGGCCGCCGCCTGCGTCGGGGCGAAGTCGAACGCCTCGGGATTGCCTCTCCGGCCGGCGTCCGCCGGCGTCGCCGCGAGGCAGGCGCAGGCGATGCCGGTGAGGACGAGCGCCTCGACGATCGGCGGCTTGCGCCGCGCGCGCGGGGGCAGATCGACCATCGGGCGGTGCGCCCTAGAGCTGCTGGTTGACATATTGCAGCATCTCGTCGGTCGATTTGATCATCTTGGAATTGACCTCGTAGGCGCGCTGCGTCTCGATCATGTCGACCAG
>JAQGKS010000145.1 GCA_028289965.1 Sphingomonas bacterium | reverse complement strand
AAGGCGAGGCCGAGCACGTCGCGCGTCTGCGCCGGATCGATGATCCCATCGTCCCACAACCGCGCGGTCGCATAATAAGGGCTGACTTCGGCCTCGAACCGGGAGCTGATCGGCGCCATGAACGCTTCGGCTTCCTCGACGGTCCAGCTTTCCGCGTCGCGGTGGACCTCGGCCAGTACCGCCGCCGCCTGCTCCCCGCCCATCACGCTGATCCGCGCATTGGGCCAGGTGAACAGGAAACGCGGCGAATAGGCCCGACCGCACATCCCGTAATTGCCCGCGCCGAAGCTGCCGCCGATCACCACCGTGATCTTGGGCACCTGCGCCGTCGCCACCGCGGTGACCAGCTTCGCGCCATGCTTGGCGATCCCCTCGGCTTCATATTTGCTGCCGACCATGAAGCCCGAGACGTTCTGGAGGAACAGCAAAGGGGTGCCGCGCTGGCACGCCAGTTCGATGAAATGCGCCCCCTTCAGCGCGCTTTCGGAAAACAGCACGCCATTGCTGGCGAGGATGGCGACCGGAATGCCCCAGATATGGGCGAAGCCGCAGACCAATGTGGTGCCGTAGAGCGGCTTGAACTCGTGCATCTCGGACCCGTCGACGATCCGGCCGATCACCTCGCGCACATCATAGGGCGCCCGCACGTCGGGCGGGAAGATGCCGTACAGGTCCGCCGGATCGTGCACCGGCTCGCGCGGCGCGATCACCGCGACATCGGGCCGGTGCGGCGGGCGCAAAGTCGCGACGATATCGCGGACGATCGACAGCGCATGGGCGTCGTCCTCGGCAACATGATCGACCACGCCGGAGCGCCGGGCGTGAATATCCGCCCCGCCCAGTTCCTCGGCCGAGATACGCTCGCCCGTCGCTGCCATCACCAGCGGCGGCCCGGCCAGGAAGATCGTGCCCTGCCCGCGCACGATGATGCTTTCATCGGCCATCGCCGGCACATAGGCCCCGCCCGCGGTACAGCTGCCCATCACGCAGGCGATCTGCGCGATCCCCGCCGCGCTCATATTCGCCTGGTTGTAGAAAATGCGGCCGAAATGATCGCGATCGGGGAAGACTTCGGCCTGGTGTGGCAGGTTCGCGCCGCCCGAATCGACCAGATAGATGCACGGCAGCCGGTTCTCCGCGGCAATCTCCTGCGCGCGCAGATGCTTCTTCACCGTCAGCGGGAAATAGGCCCCGCCCTTCACCGTCGCATCGTTGGCGAGGATCATGCACGGCCGGCCGGCGACCCGGCCGATCCCGCCGATCGCCCCGGCGCCGGGCGCCGCATCGTCATAAAGGCCGTCCGCGGCGAGCTGGCCGATCTCCAGCAAGGGCGATCCGGGATCGAGCAGCCGATCGATCCGCTCGCGCGGCAACAACTTGCCCCGCGCGACGTGCCGCTGCCGCGCCGCTTCCGATCCGCCGAGCGCCGCCTTCGCCACCCGATCGCGCAACTCGACGGCGAGCCCGCGATTATGCGCGACGTTGGCGCGGAAGGCGTCGCTCTGGCGGTCGGTCAGGGTCGGCAGGATCGTCACAGACCGATCAACTCGCGACCGATCAGAAAACGGCGTATCTCGTTGGTGCCGGCACCGATGTCGTAGAGCTTGGCGTCGCGCAGATAGCGTTCGACCGGCCATTCCCTGGTATATCCGGCGCCGCCGAGCGCCTGGATCGCCTCGAGCGCTGTGTGCACGGCATTCTCGCTGGCGAGCAGGATCGCCCCCGCCGCATCGAAGCGCGTCGCCTTGCCGGCATCGCAGGCGCGCGCCACCGCATAGACATAAGCGCGTGCCGAATTGAGCGCGACATACATGTCCGCCACCTTGGCCTGGATAAGCTGGAACTCGCCGATCGCGCGGTCGAACTGCCTGCGCTCACGGACGTAGGGCAGGACGACGTCGAGGCAGGCCTGCATGATGCCGAGCGGCCCGGCCGCGAGCACCGCGCGCTCATAATCGAGGCCGGACATCAGGATCGCCGCGCCCTGCCCCTCGTCGCCGATCCGGTTGGCCGCCGGAACCTCGCAATCCTCGAACAGCAGCTCGGCAGTGTCCGATCCGCGCATCCCCATCTTGTCGAGCTTGGGCGAGACGGTGAAGCCGGCCATGCCCTTCTCCACCACGAACGCGCTGATGCCCTTGGCGGCTGCCGCCGGATCGGTCTTGGCGTAGACCAGCAGCACGTCGGCATGGGGGGCGTTGGTGATCCAGAACTTGGTGCCGTTGAGGCGGTAGCGGTCGTCGCCCAGCTTGTCCGCGCGGCAGGTCATCGAGATCACGTCCGATCCGGCGCCCGCCTCCGACATCGCCAGGCTGCCGACATGCTCGCCGGAGATCAGCCGCGGCAGAAACCGGCGCTTCTGCTCCGCCGAGCCCCAGCGGCGGATCTGGTTCACGCACAGGTTGGAGTGCGCCCCATAGCTGAGGCCGACCGACGCGCTCGCCCGCGAAATCTCCTCCATCGCGACGCAATGTTCGACATAGCCGAGGCCGAGGCCGCCAAACTCCTCCTCGACGGTGATGCCGTGCAGGCCGATCGCACCCATCGCCGGCCACAGATCGCGCGGGAAATAATTGTCGGCATCGATCCGCGCGGCGATCGGCGCGATCCGGTCGGCCGCGAACCGCGCCGCCGTGTCGCGCACGGCATCGGCCATCTCGCCGAGCGCGAAATCCATCGCCTGCATCGGTCCTCCTCCAGGCGGCGTTATTCGCCTGCCCGTGCGCAGATTAGCAAATGTCAGCGGCGGCGGCGATCAGAAGCTGGCGCGCACGACTAAGCGCCCCGCGACCGCAGGGCGCTTGCCGGAGAAGCAAGGGCACGGGCGGGGCGAACCCGCCCGCTGCTACATGTGGATCGGCTTGCCCAGCACCGCCATCGCCGCTTCCTTCAGCGCCTCGGGGTGCGTCGGATGCGCGTGGCAGGTATATGCGATGTCCTCGGAGGTCGCGCCGAACTCCATCGCCTGCACCGCCTGCGCGATCATCGTGCCCGCCAGCGAACAGACGATCCACACGCCCAGCACGCGATCATTGTTCGCATCCGCGATGATCTTGACGAAGCCGTCGGTGTCCTTGTTGGTCTTGGCGCGGCTGTTGGCCAGGAACGGGAATTTGCCGACGCGGATCTCGCCGCGTTCCTTGGCCTGTTCCTCGGTAAGGCCGACGCCGGCGATCTCGGGTGTGGTATAGACGACGCTCGGGATCAGATCGTGGTTCACGATCCCGGTGCGGCCGGCGATATTCTCGGCGACCGCAATCCCCTCATCCTCGGCCTTGTGGGCAAGCATCGGGCCCGGCGCGACGTCGCCGATCGCCCAGATGCCGGGGACGCTCGTCGCGAAATCATGGTTGATCTCGATCTGGCCGCGCTGGTTGGTCGCGAGGCCGGCCTTGTCGAGGGCAAGCCCTTCGGTGTTCGGACGCCGGCCGATCGCGAGGAGGACGACGTCCGCCTCGATCGTCTCCGCGGCGCCGCCCGCCGCCGGTTCCACCGTCAGCCGGACGCCGGTGTCGCTCGCCTCGGCCGCGGTCACCTTGGTCGAGGTGCGCAGCTCGAAACCCTGCTTCTTGAACAGCTTGGTCGCCTCGCGGCGGACCTCGCCGTCCATTCCCGGAAGGATCTGGTCGAGATATTCGACGACGGTGACCTTCGCGCCGAGCCGCAGCCAAACCGAGCCGAGCTCCATCCCGATCACGCCGCCGCCAATGACGACGAGATGCTTGGGAACCTCCGCCAATTCCAGCGCACCCGCCGAATCGACGATCCTCTTGCCGTCCACCGCGACACCGGGCAGCGGCGTGACCGACGAGCCGGTGGCGATCACGATGTTCCTGGCGCGCACGGTGCGATCGCCGACCTGGACGCTGTCGGCGGCGGTGAAGGCGGCGCGGCCCTTGAGCCAGTCGACCTTGTTCTTCTTGAACAGGAACTCGATGCCCCCGGTCAGCCCCTTGACCGCCTCGCGCCGCTGCCCGTGCATCGCATCGAGATCCAGGCTCGCGCCCTCGATCTTGATGCCGAACTGGGCGAGCGCACCCGAATGCGCCTCGTGGAACAGCTCGGACGCGTGGAGCAGCGCCTTCGACGGGATGCAGCCGACGTTGAGGCAGGTGCCGCCGAGCGTCTCGCGGCTTTCCGCGCAGGCGGTACGCAGGCCCAGCTGGGCCGCGCGGATCGCCGCGACATAGCCGCCGGGCCCTGCCCCGATCACCAGCACGTCGTAATCGTAATCAGCCATCATTGCCTCGCGTCGTCTTCACCGCCTGCGCGGACATGCACCTGAGCCTATAGATCGATCAGCAGCCGCGTCGGATCCTCGATCGCGTTCTTCAGCGCGACCAGGAAGGTCACCGCCTCGCGCCCGTCGATCAGGCGATGATCGTAGCTGAGCGCCAGATACATCATCGGCCGCGCCACGATCTGGCCGTCGCGGACCACGGGACGCTCCTCGATCCGGTGCAGGCCGAGCACCGCCGACTGCGGCGGATTGATGATCGGCGTCGACATCAGCGATCCGAACACCCCGCCGTTCGAGATGGTGAAGGTGCCGCCGCGCATCTCGTCCATCTTCAGCGTGCCGTCCTTGGCGCGCTTGCCGAAGTCGCCGATCGTGCGCTCGATCCCGGCGACGCTCAACGTCTCGGCATTGCGGATCACGGGCACGACCAGGCCATTGGGGGCGGAGACGGCGACCGAGATGTCGGCATAGTCGCGATAGACGATGTCCTCGCCGTCGATCGCGCCGTTGACCGCGGGCACGTCCTTCAGCGCCATGCAGGCGGCCTTCACGAAGAAGCCCATGAAGCCCAGGCGGACGCCATGCTTCTTCTCGAACAGATCCTTATACTTGGCCCGCGTCTCCATCACCGCCGTCATGTCGACGTCGTTGAAGGTGGTCAGCATCGCCGCCGTATTCTGCGCTTCCTTGAGGCGGCTGGCGACGGTCTTGCGCAGGCGCGTCATCCGCACCCGCTCCTCGCGGCGCTCGCCGGACGCACGCGGAGCAGCGGGCGCTGCGGCCTGGGCCGCCGGTGGCGGAGGAGGAGCAGGCGTC
>JAQGKS010000119.1 GCA_028289965.1 Sphingomonas bacterium | reverse complement strand
TCGACCTGGTGCTTGACCAGCCCGAACCCGGCCGAGGAATCGACGAACGCCGGGCAGAAGATCGGCACGTCATGCTCGTAGGCGAGCTTGACGAGGCTGTTCTCCTTCTTGCCGTGCTCGACCAGATATTTGCCCATCTCGCGGATGAACGCGCGGCTCGAATAGGCCTTGGGCTCGAGCGTCTCGGCGATCTCGAAGATCGTGTGGTCGACGTGCTGGAGCTGCTCCTCGTCGATGTACGTGTCGTAGATCCGATCGATCAGCAGCGAGCGCAGCGTATCGTCATCGGGCACTTCCAGCGCCTGATAATGCTTGTGGCCAAGCCCTTCGAAGAAATCCATGTCGACGATGGTCGCGCCGGTCGCGACGATGCCGTCGACCATGTTGTTGCGCACCAGCTCGGCATAAAGATCCATGCAGCCGCCGGCCGAGGTCGAGCCGGCGATCACCAGGAAGATCGTGCAATCCTTGTCGGCCAGCATCTGGTTGTAGATGTCGGTCGCGCGGCCGAGATCGCGGCTGGTGAAGCTCATCTTCTTCATCGCATCGACGATTGGCCGTGCGTCGAACGATGTGATGTCGATATGCTCGACCTTGGTCGAAAGCAGTTCGGCCTTGCGGGTGTCGTTGGCGAGAACGTCGGTCATTCTTGGAACTCCAATCGCATCGCGCGTAACCCCGGCGTGCGCCGGGGCCGCTTCAAAGTCGGAAAGGGGCCCGGCCATCGGCCGGGCGGTTGTGAAGCGCTGCGGTTACAGCGTGACGACGTTCGACGGCGTCTCGACTTCATCGCCCAGATAGGTGCTGGCCATCGGTTCGTCATCCACCACGGCGGTTTCATCGGAGTGGAAACCGTTGAAGCCGGTACGCATCGCCGAGCCGTAGGCGCCGAGCATGCCGATCTCGATATAGTCGCCCGCCGCCACGTCCGCCGGCAACAGGAACGGCCCGGCCATATGGTCGAGATCGTCGCAGGTCGGCCCGTAGAAGCTGAACGCCACGTCGCGCGCCTCGCTCGCCGTCTCGCGCACCAGTTCGACCGGGAAGCGCCAGCCGACATGCGCCGCATCGAACAGCGCGCCATAAGCGCCGTCGTTGATGTAGAGCTCGTCGCCGCGGCGCTTTTCGACGCGGACCAGAACGCTGGCATATTCCGCGGAAAGCGCCCGGCCGGGTTCGCACCACAGCTCCGCCGAATAGCTCACCGGCAGGCTTTCGAACGCATCGTGGATCGCCCCGAAATAGGCCTCCAGCGGCGGCGGCTCCATCCCCGGGTAGATGGACGGGAAGCCCCCGCCGACATCGACCACGTCGACCGTGACGCCCGCCTCGACGATCGCCGCGCGAACGCGCGCCATCGCCTGGATGTAGGCGGCCGGACTCATCGCCTGGCTGCCGACATGGAAGCAGATGCCGAGCGCGTCGGCGGCCTGGCGGGCGGCCATCAGCAAGGGTGCCGCATCGCGCGCATCGACGCCGAACTTCGACGCGAGGCTGAGCTTCGAATGATCCGACGACACGCGCAGCCGGACGCAGAGGGTGAGATCCTCGGCATCGTTGGTGGCGCGCTGGATCTTCTCCAGCTCCTCGATCGTGTCGAGCGAGAAGGTGCGGACGCCGTGCTGGAAATACGCCGAGTGGATCGCTTCCTCGGCCTTCACCGGGTGCATGAAACACATCACCGCGTCCGGAAGCGTGCGCGAAACGAGCCGCACCTCGGCGATCGAGGCGACGTCGTAATGCGTGATCCCGCTGTCCCACAACAGGCGCAGCAGATCCGGCGACGGGTTGGCTTTGACCGCATAGATCGACCGGCCCGGAAACTTCTCGACGAAGAATCGGGCTGCGCGCGTTGCCGCGTGCGGACGAAGGAGCGTGACCGGCAGAACCGGACGAAGGGCGGTTGCTAGCCCCAGCGCGCTATTGTGCTTGTGCAAATCAAGGGACCTCCAGTGCCGCGGGCTTAGCCCGCGGTCTTCAGTTGAAAACACTGCCTTGCGGTGGAAGTCCCATGGGGCAGCGGAGGCGCGATATAGGAAGGGGTGACCCCCCTGTAAAGCGACATTCCTGAACGCGTTCCCCGGCCCGGTCCCTGCCGAGGCGCAGGAGCGGCGAGTTGAAGCCGGCGAGATTTATTTTCGCGCGCTCGCCGCGTTGGTTATAGGTGCCGCGCTTGGGGCGGATTGCCCCGCAAAACCAAATGAAAGGCGGCGATCCTTGGGAAGCGGAACGATCGGGGCGGTCCTGTCGATCGCGATGCTGGCGGTGTTCGCGCTGGTCGCGGGCGGCATCTGGCTGATCGCGAAGAAGGCCGATCGCAAGCGCGGCGTGCTGATGCTGGTGATGGCGGTGGTGCTGCTGGGCAACGTGCTGATCCTCGCCTGGCCGGCGGCGCGCTGACCGCCGCAGCGGCGCGCGCGGGTAAGTCACCGTTCGATCAGGAGGTGAGCTTCATCAGGATAAGACCGGCGACGATCAGGGTGGCGGCGGCAAGCCTTCCCGCGCTCAGCGGCTCGCCGAGCAGCGCCGCGCCCACGGCAAAGGATCCGACCGCGCCGATGCCGGTCCAGATCGTGTAGGCGGTGCCCAGCGGCAGGCTGCGCATCGACATCGACAGCAGCCCGAAGCTGAAGATCATCGCGACGATCGTGACGATGCTGGGGGCAAGGCGGGTGAAGCCGTGCGACTGCTTCATCGCAAACGCCCACACCACCTCCAGCAGCCCGGCGACGATCAGGATCAGCCACGCCATGCGCGCCTTGGCTTTCGCACCGGCTGCCTGATCGTCCCCGATCAGGGCCGCGAATCGGCCAGCCGCATGTCCAAATAATCGTCCACCGACTTCATCAGCTGCGGCATTTCATGTTCGAAGAAATGGTTCGCGCCGGGGATGGTATCGTGATGGATGGTGATGTGGCGCTGGGTGCGCAGCTTGTCGACCAGCTTCTGCACCGCGCCGGGCGTCACCACCTCGTCGCTGTCGCCCTGGATGATGATCCCGGACGAGGGGCAGGGCGCGAGGAAGGTGAAGTCATACATGTTGGCGGGGGGCGCGATCGAGATGAAACCCTTGATCTCCGGACGGCGCATCAGCAGCTGCATGCCGATCCAGGCCCCGAACGAGAAACCCGCGATCCACGTCGTCTGCGCTTCCGGGTGGATCGACTGGACCCAATCGAGCGCGGAGGCGGCATCGGACAGTTCGCCGACACCATTGTCGAACACGCCCTGCGATTTGCCGACGCCGCGAAAGTTGAACCGCAAGGTGGCGAAGCCGCGCCGGACGAACGACTGGTAGAGCTGCTGGACGATTCGATTGTTCATCGTGCCCCCGCCCTGGGGATGGGGGTGGAGGATCATCGCGACCGGCGCGCGCGGGCGCGGACCAGGCTGGAACCGACCTTCGAGGCGGCCTTCGGGGCCGGGGAAAATGACTTCGGGCATCGCACCTGCAAACGATTTGAGGCGCGCGGAGGGTGCGCGCGGATAGTGGCGCCTATATAGGCTGCTGCTGATTCTTCGCAACAAAACGGATGTTGCTGCTTGCCCGTGCGCATTTACCTGGATCATGCGGCGACCACGCCGGTCGTTCCGGCGGCGCGCGCGGCGATGGCGGAGGGCCTGACGCGCTGGGCCAATCCGTCGTCGCCCCATGCCGAAGGGCGCGCGGCGCGGGCCGCGGTCGAGGGTGCGCGCCGGCGAATCAAGGCCGCGCTGGGCTGGCCCCATCAGCTGATCTTCACCAGCGGCGCGACCGAGGCGATCGCCATTGCCCTCGGCCGTGTCAGGGCGGCGACCATGCTGGTGTCGGCGGTCGAGCATGATGCGGTGCTGCGCGCGGGCGGCGCGGCGGCGATCGTGCCGGTCGATCCGCAGGGTCGTGTCGCGCTGAACGCGGTGCCGGCCGGTGCGCTGGTCGCGGTGCAGGCGGTCAATAACGAAACCGGGGTGATCCAGCCGCTCGACCGGATCGCCGCGTCCGTGCGCGGTGCCGGGGGCGTGCTGTTCGCGGATTGCGCGCAGAGCGCGTGCAAGCTGGCGCTGCCGGACGCCGACCTGATCGCCATTTCCGCGCACAAGCTCGGCGGGCCGCCCGGCATCGGCGCGCTGCTGGTGCGCGATCTGGCGACGATCGCGGCGGTCGGCGGGCAGGAGCAAGGCTATCGGCCGGGGACCGAGAATGTGCCGGCGATCCTCGGCTTCGCCGCAGCGCTCGACCGCAATGCCAATCCGCCGTGGCTGGAGCGCGCAAGCGCGCTGCGTGCCCGGCTGGAGCAGGGCGTGATCGCCGCCGGGGGGCAGGTGGTCGCCGGAGATGCGCCGCGGCTGGCGACGATCGGGTCGTACCGGCTTCCCGGCGTGCCCGCGGCATCGCAGCTGATCCGGCTCGATATGGCCGGGATCGCGGTATCCGCCGGCAGCGCCTGTTCGTCGGGCAGCGTCCGGCCGAGCCATGTGCTGGCGGCGATGGGCTGGGACGAGGCCTCCGCGCGCGAGGTGATTCGGGTCAGCTTCGGGCCGGACACCGGCGAGGCGGAGGTGGAGGCGTTCCTCGGCGCGTGGACCGCGATTGCCGGCGACGCGCGGGCGCGGGCGGCATGATCTACCTCGATTATCAGGCGACGACGCCGCTCGCGCCCGAAGCGCGCGCGGCGATGCTGCCATGGCTGGAGGAGGGTTATGGCAACCCCCATTCGCCGCACCGGATGGGCCGCGCGGCGGCGGCGGCGGTGGATGTCGCCCGGGGGCAGGTCGCCGGGTGGTTCGCGGGTGATCCCGGCCGGCTGCTGTTCACGTCGGGCGCCACGGAGGCGGCGAACTGGGCCCTGAAGGGCGCGCTCGCTGTGGCGCCGGCCGGGCGGCGTCGGCTGGTCACCATCGCCACCGAACATGCCTGCGTGCTCGATAGTGCCGGGTGGCTGGCCAGCCAGGGCGTCGACTTGGTCGTGCTGCCGGTCGGCGCCGACGGGATCGTCGATCTGGATGCGGCGGCCACTGCGATCGACGACAGCACCGCGCTGGTCGCGGCGATGCTGGTCAATAATGAGATCGGGGTGGTCCAGCCGATCGCCGAACTGGCCCGGCTCGCCCGCGACCGGGGTGCGCGGATGTTCTGCGATGCGGTGCAGGGCTATGGCCGGGTGCCGCTGCCGCTCGGCGATTGCGACATGGTCGCGATCTCGGCGCACAAGATCCACGGTCCCAAGGGAATCGGCGCGCTGTGGCTGCGCGACGGGGTGACGATCGTGCCGCTGATGCACGGCGGCGGGCAGGAGGGCGGGATCCGATCGGGGACGCTGTCGCCGGCATTATGCGCCGGTTTCGGCGCGGCGGCGGCGCTGGCAGGCGCGCGGATGGCGGAAGACGCGGCCCATGTCGCGGCGCTCTGGCGCAGGGCGCGCGCCGGGCTGGCGGAGTGGATGCTCAACGGTTCGGCCGAGGCGCGGTATCGCGGCAACCTCAACCTTCGGCAGGACGGCGTCGACGCCAACCGGCTGATTTCCGAACTGCGCGATCTGGCCTTTTCGGCCGGCTCGGCCTGCGCCAGCGGATCGGGGCGGCCGAGCCATGTGTTGAAGGCGATCGGACTGGGCGACCATCAGGCGCGGTCCAGCATCCGCATCGGTTTCGGGCGCTATACCACGGTCGATGAGGTGGATGCGGCAGTGGCCCGGATCGAGGCCGCCGCCGCGCGACAGAAGGAATGGGCATGAGCGTGAAGGTGCGTTTCCTCCCGGCCGGGGGCGGCCCGGCGCACGAGATCGAGGCGCCGGAGGGCGAGCGGTTGCTCGATGTCGCGCAGGCCGACGGGCAGCCGCTGGAGGGGACGTGCGAGGGGCAGATGGCCTGCTCGACCTGCCATGTGATCGTCGATGCCGACGATTTCGCCAAGCTGCCGCCGGCGAGCGAGGAGGAGGAGGATCTGCTCGATCTCGCCTCCCACGTCACCCGCACCTCGCGGCTTGCCTGTCAGATCTGGCTCGAGGGTTTCGACAGCCTGACCGTCCGGATCCCGGCGGAGGCGCGCAACATGCAGGGGCATTGACGAACGCGCGGCGCTTGCCTTGCGCGACACCTTGCCTCGGTCGCCGGCTTCGCCCATATGCGCCGCGGGAGTCGGGCGGACGGTACCGTCGCCAACCCGGTCAGGTCCGGAAGGAAGCAGCCGCAACGATTTCGTGTCGGGTCGTTCCGGCTCCCACCCTCCATCATCGAAATGCGCCGGGCGCGCGGCGATGTCGGATGCGCGGGCGGATCCGTGAGGCGACCTCCCCTCGACTTCGGTCCCGACCAACGGGTAACTTGCTGACATGGCCGAATCCGCTCAACCCTACCGCGTCCTCGCGCGCAAATACCGGCCGCAGCGTTTTTCCGAGCTGATCGGGCAGGACGCGATGGTGACGACGCTGGGCAATGCGATCCGGCGCGATCGGCTGGCCCATGCCTTCCTGATGACCGGGGTGCGCGGCGTCGGCAAGACGTCGACCGCCCGGCTGATCGCCAAGGCGCTCAACTGCATCGGCCCCGACGGCCAGGGCGGTCCGACGATCGATCCGTGCGGCCTGTGCGAGCCGTGCGTCGCGATTGCCGAAGGGCGCCACATCGACGTGGTCGAGATGGACGCCGCCAGCCACACCGGCGTCGACGACGTGCGCGAGATCATCGAGGCGGTGCGTTATTCCGCCGTTTCCGCGCGCTACAAGATCTACATCATCGACGAAGTCCACATGCTCTCCAAGAACGCGTTCAACGCGCTCCTGAAGACGCTGGAGGAGCCGCCGGCGCATGTGAAATTCCTGTTCGCCACGACCGAGGTGAACAAGGTGCCGGTGACCGTATTGTCGCGCTGCCAGCGGTTCGATCTGCGCCGCATCCCGGCCGAAAAGCTCGCCGCCCAGTTCGCCGCGATCTGTGCGGCGGAGGGCGTGACGGCGGAGGCCGAGGCGCTGGCGCTGATCGCGCGCGCGGCCGAGGGCTCGTCGCGCGACGGCCTGTCGATCCTCGATCAGGCGATCGCCCACGGCCCCGGCGGGGTCACCGCCGATCAGGTGCGCGAGATGCTCGGGCTGAGCGATCGCGGCGCGGTGCGCAGCCTGCTCGGCCACCTCCTCGCCGGCGACGCAGCGGCGGTGCTCGATGCGATGGCCGGACAGCATGATCTGGGCGTCGATCCCGCGGCGCTGTTCCACGGGCTGCTCGAGGCGACCCACGGCATTACCCGCGCCAAGGTCGGCGGCGCGGCCGATCCGGCGATGTCGGCCGAGGAGCGGGAGGCCTATGCCGATTGGGCAAGCCGGCTCGGCTTCGCCGCGCTCCACCGGCTGTGGCAATTGCTGTTGAAGGGGCATGGCGAGGTGCTGTCCGCATCGCTGCCCCGCGAGGCGGCGGAAATGGCGCTGCTGCGCGTCGTCTATGCCAGCCAGCTGCCCGATCCCGCCGATCTGATGCGCCGGATCACCAGCGGCGAGGTGCTGCCCGCCGCGACGGCGTCGCCCGCACCGGCCGCGGAGACGCAGGCGACGATGCTCGCGCTGCCGGTCGATTTCCGGGCGATGCACGATCTTCTGGTCCATTCGAACCACCATCTGCTGGCGCAGCGGCTGCACGATTTTGTCGGGCTGGTCCGCTATGCGCCGCCCGATCTGGTGATCCGCCGCACCGGGCCGCTGCCCGCCGAATTCGCCCGCGACCTGTCCGCCGCGCTCAAATCGTCGACCGGGGCGACGTGGGAAGTGACGATCGCCGACGGTCCGGGCGAGCCGAGCCTGCTCGACCAGGAGAAGGCCGTCGAGGCCACGGCACGCGAGGCGATCCTCGCGTCCCCTGTCGTCCGCGCGGCGTTCGAAGCCTTTCCCGAGGCGGAGCTGATCCGCTACACGACCGAACAGAGGAGCGCGGCCCAATGAAGAATCTCGACGAGATCCTGGCGATGGCGAAGAACGTCCAGGATGAAATGCAAAAGGCGCAGTCGACCCTCGACACGATCGAGGTCGAGGGCGTCTCGGGCGGCGGGCTGGTGACGATCCGCGCCAGCGCCAAGGGCCGCATCATCGCGGTCAACATCGACGATTCGCTGCTCAGCCCGTCCGAAAAGCAGATGCTGGAGGATCTGATCGCCGCGGCGCTGAACGATGCGCGGGCCAAGGCCGATGCCGCCAGCAACGCCGAAATGGGCAAGATGACCGCCGGCCTGCCGCTGCCGCCCGGGTTCAAGCTTCCCTTCTGATAAATGGCGGCTTGGCCGCGCGCTACGTCTTTTGCGTTGCCGGCGCCGGCGGCTGCTGAATCTTCGTACCGATAAACATGGGGAGGATGGCTGATGAAGATCGCTCTGGTTGGTGCGTCGGGCAATGCCGGTTCGCGGATCCTGAAGGAGCTCGCCTCGCGCGGGCATGAGGTGACCGCGATCGCGCGCAACACCGACAAGATCGAGGCGCAGGCCGGCGTTTCGCCGGTCAAGGCGGACGCGAGCGACGCGGACGGATTGGCCGAGGCGATCAAGGGCCATGACGTCGCGATCAGCGCGCTCAAGTTCGCCGAGAGCGATCCGGAGAAGCTGATCGCCGCCGCGCGCAAGTCGGGCGTCGGCCGCTACATCATCGTCGGTGGCGCGGCCTCGCTGAAGGCGCCGGGCAGCGACCAGCGGATCATCGACAGCGGCCAGATCCCCGAGGCGTGGATGCCGGAGGTCGGCGGCGGCGCGAAGTTCCTCGACCGGCTCAAGCAGGAGCCCGAGGGCCTCGACTGGACGTTCGTCTCGCCATCGATGTTCTTCGGCCCGGGCGAGCGCACCGGCAAGTTCCGGCTCGGCAAGGAAGAGCTGCTCGTCGCCGAGGATGGCAAGAGCTCGATCAGCTATGAGGATTTTGCAGTCGCCGTCGCCGACGAGATCGAAAGCCCCAAGCACAGCCGCGAACGCTTCACCGTCGGCTATTGATCGCGACGGCGGCGGGTCGGTCGATCGACTGGCCCGCCGCTGTCGCCCTCCGCTGTGGCCCGCCGCTCTGGCCCGTCCCGGCCTGGTGTGCCGGGGTGGTTAAACTGTGACCCCGCGGCCACGCGTTCCAGGAATGCGCCGGGTGCCGAAACCTTGGCGAGAATCAGTCGTTTAGTCCGGGATCAGACACCGGAGACTATCCGTGACCGACCCGGACGAACATATGCTGCGAACCCGGCAGCCCGATGGGCTGTACGGCGTCGGCCGCGCGCTCCGGTCGACCTTCACTGCGGAAAATCACGAGACGCTGGGCACCGATATCACCCGGCTGCTGCTCGAGCTGTCGCAGGAGCCGGCCACGGATGCCCTGCGGCCGCGGGTCCTTCCGAGCGACAATCGCGGACCCTCCGGGAGGCGATAGCGCCGTCTGGACGGCCTGCCGAGGGCGACCACAAGCCTTTATCCATTCCTTACCGGTTTGGGGTATAGTCCGGCCTCCGGACAGGCGCGGGGATGTGGGTGCAGGCGAACGAGCAACGGCCGCGTTCCGCGGTCACGACGGGGGTCGGCATTGCCGGGCTGATCGGCCTGGCCTCGTGGGTGCTCGTCGCGCGCTACTTCCAGCTGGATGGCCCCTATGCCGGGCTCGTCGCGGTGCTCGCCTGCGGGCTACCGATGGTGTGGTGGTCGCTGGCGATCGATCGCGTCCACCGCCATGCGTCGACCGGGCTCGACTGGTCCGGTCCGCCGCGGCCGCTGCGCGACACGGTCGACATCACCCTGGTCAAGCTGACCGGGCTGTGGGCGACATGGGGGCTGATCGCTGCCGCTTACTGCATTGGCCGCTGGTATTGGGATGGCGGCTATCTGTTCGCGATGCACGTGCTCCAGGTCGCGGCGCTGCTGCTGCTGGTGCTGTCGGTGCCCTATGTCCTGTGGATCGATCGGCGGCTGGTCGAGCCGCGCGACGGCGCTTTTGCGTTCGGCCAGTTCCTGATCGGCCAGGGCGATGTCGACCGGCCGGCGCTGATCGAGCATTTCCGCAGCTGGACGGTGAAGGGCTTCTTCCTCGCCTTCATGATCTCGATCGTCCCGGGCAATTTCCGCGAGGTGATCCAGCCTTTGGCGACGGACATCGTCAGCGGCCCGGTGGCGCTGGCGCGCTGGCTGATCGCGCTGATGTTCCTGGTCGACGTCGCCTTTGCGACGGTCGGCTACGTGCTGACCTTGCGTCCGCTCGATGCGCATATCCGCTCGGCCAACCCGTTCGTGGCGGGGTGGGCGGCGGCGCTGATCTGCTATCCGCCGTTCATCCTGATGAGTTCGGGAGGGCCGCTCGATTATCATTATGGCACGCGGGAGTGGAGCTACTGGCTCGACGGGCAGCCGTTGCTGCTGGCGGTGACGGGGGCGGTGCTGGTCGTGCTGACCGGTATCTACGCCTGGGCGACGGTGGCGTTCGGGCTGCGCTTCTCCAACCTCACCCACCGCGGGATATTGACCCACGGGCCCTATCGCTGGTCCAAGCACCCGGCCTATCTGTCGAAGAACGCCTTCTGGTGGATCGCGACCACCCCGCTGGTGACGACCACCGGCAGCCTGGTCGACATCGTGCGCAACACCGTCACGCTCGCCTTGGTCAGTGGCGTCTATTATTGGCGGGCGCGCACCGAGGAGAAGCATCTCGGCGCCGATCCCGCCTACCGGGCCTATGCCGAGTGGATGGAGCGCAACGCGCCGATCCCCCGCTTCCTCCGCCGGATCAGGGGCGGATCGGCCGCCGCGCCGCTGCCCGCCGAATAAGGCCGGTCAGAAGCTCATCTCGTCATAGACGCGGGCGAGATCGCCGGCCCATTCGCCGTGATAGCGATCGAGCAGGCGCTGGGCCGGCACCTTGCCGCTCGCCACGATTTCCCGCAGCGGATCGAGGAAGCCGGTCTCGTTGTCGCCCGCGCCGTTGAGGCGGGCCCGTGCGGACAGCCCGGCGCCGGCGATCTCGAGGATCTGCTTGCCCAGCGTCTGGAGCGTGCGGCCGCGCGGGCCCTTGGCGCCCAGCGCCAGGCGCGGCACCTCGTCGCGGATCCGCTGGTGATCCTCGATCGTCCAATGCTTGACCTCGTCCCACGCGGCATCGAGCGCATTGTCGTCATAGAGCAGGCCGACCCAGAAGGCGGGGAGCGCGCAGATCGTGTTCCATGGGCCGCCATCGGCGCCGCGCATTTCGAGGAAGCTCTTGAGGCGCACTTCGGGGAAAGCGGTCGACAGATGGTCGGACCAGTCCCCCAGCCGGGGCTTTTCGCCCGGCAGCACCGAAAGGTCGCCGGCGAGGAAATCCCGGAAGTCGAGCCCGGCGGCGTCGATATATTTGCCGTCCCGGAAGACGAAATACATCGGCACGTTCAGCATGTAATCGGCATAGCGTTCGTAGCCGAAGCCATCCTCGAACACGAACGGCAGCATGCCGGTGCGGTGCGGATCGGTATCGGTCCAGATGTGGCTGCGATAGGACAGGAACCCGTTCGGCTTGCCCTCCGTGAAGGGCGAGTTGGCGAACAGCGCGGTCGCCAGCGGCTGGAGCGCCAGCCCGACGCGGAACTTCTTCACCATGTCCGCCTCGGACCGATAGTCGAGGTTGGTCTGGATGGTGCAGGTGCGCAGCATCATGTCCAGCCCCATCGTGCCGACACGCGGCATGTGATCGAGCATGATGCGGTATCGGCCCTTGGGCATGATGGGCAGCTCGGCGCGGGTCTTGTCCGGCCACATGCCGACGCCGAGGAAGCCGATCCCCAGCTGGTCGCCGACCGCCTTGACCTGTTCGAGGTGGCGGCCGGTCTCGGCGCAGGTCTGGTGGAGGTTTTCGAGCGGCGCGCCCGACAATTCGAGCTGCCCGGCGGGCTCGAGGCTGACATTGCCGTCCGGCCCCTCGAGGGCGATGATCTTGTCGCCTTCGAACACCGGCTCCCACCCATAACGGGTGAGGCCCATCAGCAAAGCGTGGATGCCGCCCGGCTCGTCATAGGACGGCGCATGGTGATCGGAGGTGGCATAGACGAACTTTTCGTGCTCGGTGCCGATGCGCCAGCGCTCGCGCGGTTTTTCGCCGTCCGCGAACAGGGAGATCAGGTCGGCGCGCGATTCGATCGCGGGGTCCTCGCCGGCATCGGCTTTTCTCGTGCTCATGCTTTGCGCCCATAGCTGCGGCCCTGCGCCACCGCCAGCCGCTATGTTGCGTAACGTCCGGCGATCAATCGACAACCCAATCGCCCACCGCCGCCATCCACAGGCTGACGGCGGCGGCAACGGCGGTATCGGCGCGCAGGATGCGCGGGCCGAGCGCGATCGCGCTGGCTTGGGGGAGGGCGCGGATCGCGCTGCGTTCCTCCGCGGTGAAGCCGCCTTCCGGGCCGATCAGGATCGCCGCCCGGCCGGGCCGGGCGACCGAGGCGAGCGCCGCGCCGCCCTCCTCGTCGGCGAACAGCAGCTGGCGGTCTGCCGGCCACGTCTTGAGCAGCGCCTCCAGCTTGATCGGCTCGTCGAGCCCGGGCAGCGCGGTGCGGCCGCATTGCTCGGCTGCCTCGATCATGTGCGCGCGCAGCCGATCGAGGTTGAGCCGGTCGACGATCGTGCGTCGCGTCAGCACCGGCACCAGCCGGGCCACACCCAGCTCGCACGCCTTCTCCGCGATCCAGTCAATCCGGCCCTTCTTGATCGGCGCGGTCAGCAGCCACAGGTCGGGCACCGCTTCGCGCGGGCCGAGATGATCGGTGATCGCCAGGTTCACCCGGCGCTTGCCGACCTCCACCGCCTCGGCCAGCCATTCGCCGCTGACATCGTCGAACAGCCGCACCTGCCCGCCGGGCTTCAGCCGCATCACGTTGCCGAGATAGTTGGCGGCCGCGCCATCGAGCTCGATCGTGGCGCCGGGGCCGAGCGGCTGCGCGACGAACAAGCGGGGCAGGCTGGCCGGGGGCCAGGCGGGGGTTGCGGTCATGTCGGCTATCCCTGTTGTTGCCTTTTCCCTGCCGTTCGTGTCGAGCGAAGTCGAGACAGGAACGAACGCCGATGAACGATCGATCGCCCATCGTGCCCGACAGCGAGGGCAAGGACGTCGTCGCCGCGCTGCCGGCGCGGCTGCGCGAGTTCGTCATGCTCGCCCGGTTCGATCGGCCGATCGGCGCGTGGCTGCTATTCTGGCCCGGCGCCTGGGCGATCGCTTTGGCGGGAGGGCTGGCGACGCGCCCGTCGCTGATCGCCTGGTTCGCGCTGGGTGCGGCGGCGATGCGCGGCGCAGGCTGCGTCTATAACGACATCGTCGATCGCGATCTCGACGCGCGGGTGGCGCGGACGCGCGACCGGCCGCTGGCGAGCGGGCGGGTCTCGCTCAAGGCGGCGTGGGCGTTCCTGCTGCTGCTGTGCCTGGTCGGGCTGATCGTGCTGTTCCAGCTCAACGGCTTTGCCCGGATCGTCGCGCTGGCCAGCCTCGCGCCGGTGGCGGCCTATCCGTTCATGAAGCGGATCACGTGGTGGCCGCAGGCGTGGCTGGGCATCGTCTTTTCGTGGGCGGCGCTGGTCGGCTGGCCGGCGGTGACGGGGCGGTTCGATGGGGCCGGGCTGCTGCTCTACGCCGGGTCGCTCGGCTGGGTGATCGGCTATGACACCATCTATGCGCTGCAGGACGTCGAGGATGATGCGTTGGCCGGGGTGAAATCCTCCGCGCGTGCGCTCGGCCGCCATGCCCGCGCCGGAGTCGCGTTCTTCTATGCGCTGGCCGTGCTGCTGTGGGGTGCGGCCCTGTGGCAAATACGGCCCGACATGCTGGCGCTGGCGGCGCTTGGCCCGGTCGCGCTGCATTTCGCCTGGCAGGTGGCGATGCTTCGGCCCCGCGACGGCGCCGATGCGCTGGCCAAGTTCCGCGCCAACCGGTTTGCGGGGTTCCTGATGTTCCTGGCATGCGCGGTGGTCGGCACGGCCGGCTAGACGGCGGGGCCACGCATCCCTAAGTCCCGGACATGCTGACCGTAACCGAAGCCGAAACCCGCGTCTCCGATCTCGTCGCCGCCGCCAGGGCGGCCGGCGCGGACGCGGCGGACGCGCTCTATTTCGGCGATGCCTCCACCCAGGTCCAGGTCCGGCTCGGCGCGCTCGAGGATGTCGAGCGATCGGAGGGCGAGGAGATCGGCCTGCGGCTATTCTTCGGCACGCGATCCGCCAGCGTATCCTCGTCCGATCTGTCGGCCGAGGCGCTGTCGGCGCTGGTCGAGCGGGCGGCGGCGATGGCGCGCGAGGCGCCGGAGGATCCCTATGCCGGGCTCGCGCCCGAAGAATTGCTGTTGCGCGGGCCGACGCCGCAACTCGACAGCGACGATCATGCCGATCCGGCACCGGCCGAACTGCGCGCCCGCGCCACCCTGGCGGAGGATGCGGCACGGTCGATCGGCGGGATCACCAACAGCGAGGGCGGCAGCGCCAGCGCCAGCCGCACCGTCACCGCGCTTGCCACCAGCCACGGCTTCACCCGCGGCTATACCAGTTCGGGCTATGGCTGCTCGGCCAGCGTCATTGCCGGCGAGGGCGGCGGCATGCAGCGCGATTACGCTTATCATTCGGCGCGTTACCAGGCGGACCTCGAAGATGCCGAGGCGATCGGGCGGCGTGCCGGCGCGCGCGCGGTGGCCCGCCTCAACCCCGGCAAGCTCGGCAGCGGGGCGATGCCGGTGCTGTTCGATCCCCGCGTCGGGTCCAGCCTGATCGGCCACCTCGCCGGGGCGATCACCGGATCGTCGGTCGCGCGGCGCACCAGCTTCCTGCTCGAATCGATGGGCCAGCAGGTGTTCGCCCGCGGCATCACCGTGCGCGACGATCCCCACCGCCCGCGCGGGCTACGCTCCAAGCCGTTCGATGGCGAAGGGCTGCCGACCGCGCCGTGCGACATCATCGCCGATGGCGTGCTGTCGACCTGGCTGATCGAGAGCGCCTCGGGGCGGCAGCTCGGCCTGGCGCCGACCGGCCATGCGACGCGCGGGATCAGCGGCGCGCCGGGTGCCAGCACGACCAATTTGTTCATGGCGGCGGGGCCCTTGTCGCCGGAAGAGTTGATGGCCGATATCAAGCTTGGTCTCTATGTGACGGAATTGATTGGTCAGGGCGTCAATGGCGTGACCGGGGATTATAGCCGGGGCGCGTCCGGCTTCGTCATTCGCGACGGCGTGCTGGCGGAGGCGGTCGCGGAGATCACGATCGCCGGCAATCTCAAGGACATGTTCCTCAACCTTACCCCGGCGAGCGATCTTCGCTTCCGCCGGGCGGTCGACGCGCCGACGATCCGCGTCGAGGGGATGATGATCGCAGGTGCCTGAAACGCTGCTCGACG
>JAQGKS010000011.1 GCA_028289965.1 Sphingomonas bacterium | reverse complement strand
CAGGGCAGCGTGACCAAGTTCGAGTGGGTCAATCCGCATTCGTGGATCCACATCGACGTCGTCAACCCGACCACCCGCAAGGTCGAGAAATGGCGCGTCGAGGGCGGCGCGCCGAGCGCGCTGCTGCGCCGCGGCTGGAACAGGAACTCGCTGCCCGCCGGCACCAAGATCATGGTCCAGGCGTTCGGTGCGCGCGACGGCGATACCCGCGCCAGCGCATCGGAGATCAGCTTCCCCGACGGCCGCGAGCTCTCGCTCGGCAACCCGACGACCGAAGCCGCCGCCGCCGCCGCAAGCCGCGCCAAGCGCAACTAAACCCGTCCCCCGGCACCCACGCCGGAAACAATGCACGCGTGTCCTCCCAGGCACGCGTGCATTGCCTTTCGGGCCGGGGCAGCCGGGATCCCGCAAGCCGGCGAAGCAACCCCGGCAGCGGCCTGAAGACATCCCGTTTCCCGCATCCGGCACCAGCCCGTCGACGAGCTCCGGCAAGCGACCGCTGCACCGCCTTTCTGCTACGCCCCCCCCCCCGGCTCACAGCGCCACCCGGCGGGCTCGCAGGCTCCAAGCGGCGGATGGCCGCGTTCGCCGATCGGTGCTATGAGGAGTTTCCGGCTGGCCGGCCGATCGCGTCCGATTCACGGGCTCAGCGAGTGTCCGCTTGGCAATGCGATGCCCCGCGTTCCAGGCGGGACAACCGCAACGCGTGTCCGTATAGCAAGCGCCAGTGGCGATTCGAGCGCGTTGGCGCGTCAAAATTTGGAGAGAGAAGCTATGCCGTTGGTCAGTATGAAACCGGTGCTCCGCGAAGCGATGGAGCAGGGTTACGCGGTGGCCGCGTTCAACCTCCTCGACTTCGGGACCACCAAGGCGATGATCCGCGCCGCGGAAGAGCTGAACGCGCCGGTGATCATCCAGGCATCGACCAAGACGATCAAATATTTCAGCCACAAGGAAGTCTATAGCTGGGTGGCGACGCTGGCCGAGGATTCGCCCGTCCCGGTCGTGCTGCATCTCGATCACTGCAAGGACCTCGAGGTCATCCGCAAGTGCCTCGATACCGGCTGGACGTCGGTGATGGTCGACGCCTCCGAGCTGCCGTTCGAAGAGAATCTCGCGCTGTCGCGCCAGGTGGTCGAGATGGCTGCCAAGAAGGGCGTCCATGTCGAGGCCGAGATCGGCCAGATCATGGGCGTCGAGGACGACATGGTCGTCGCCGAGGACGAATCCCACCTGACCGACCCGGCCGAAGCCGAGCGTTTCTGCAAGGAACTCGATCTCGCCGCCTTCGCCGCCGCAATCGGCTCGGCGCATGGTTATTATAAGGGCGTGCCCAAGATCGCCTTCGATCTGATCAAGGAGATTAACGGCCGCACCAAGACGCCGATGGCGCTGCATGGCGGCACCGGCCTCGACGAAGCGACGATCGCTCAGTGCATCGCCAATGGTTGCGCCAAGATCAACATCTCGACCAACCTCAAGCACGTCTTCATCGAGAGCTTCCTCGACTATAACAAGGCCAAGCCGAACGATTTCGAGCCGCTGCGTTACATCGACGCGCAGTATCAGGCGTGCAAGGCGCTGTTCAAATCGAAGATCGCGGAATTTGGCGGCACGAACCGCGCCGCCGAACTTCTCGCCAAGGCGGCTTGACGCGCTCATGAAGGCAATAATTTTCGATTGTGACGGCGTGCTCGTGGATACCGAGCGCGATGGCCACCGCGTCGCGTTCAACCGCGCGTTCGCGGCGATGGGCATCGATGCGGAGTGGGACGTTCCGCTCTACGCCAAGCTGCTGCTCATCGCCGGCGGCAAGGAGCGGATGCGCGCCTATTTCGACGAATTCGGCTGGCCGGAAGGCCGCAGCGAGCCGAAGGACGCGCTGATCGCCGCGCTCCACAAGCAGAAGACCGACATTTTCGCCGATCTGATCAGCAGCGGCGACCTGGCGCTGCGACCCGGCATCCAGCGGATCGTCGACGAGGCGATCGCCGCCGGGGTCAAGCTCGGCGTCTGCACCACCTCGGCGCAGAAATCGATCGACGCGGTGCTCGATCTGCTCGGTCCGGAGCGCAAGGCGAAGTTCGACTTCGTCCATGCCGGCGACGTCGTCAGCAAGAAGAAGCCCAATCCGGAAATCTACGAGCTGGCCAAGAAGTCGCTCGGCCTGCCCGTGCACGAATGCATCGTGATCGAGGACAGCCGCAACGGCCTGCTCGCGGCGACCGGCGCGGGCCTGCCCTGCCTGATCACGACGAGCACCTATACCGCCGAGGAGGACTTCAGCGAAGCCGTCCAGATCGTGCCCGAACTCGGCGATGCGCCGAACGTGCGGATCACGCTCGACGACCTGGCCCGCCTGGCATCGACAAAAGCGTAACGCGGTTTTCCGCGTCACTTGGGAGTGAATCGACGATGAGTGAGATCACGATTGGCGCCGTCGAACGCGCCGTCCGGGCCACCACCACCACCGTATTGCGCAACGAGCAATATTTCTCCGACCTCGACGGCGTCGCCGGCGACGGCGACTTCGGGGCGTCCCTGTCCGCCGGGTTCCGCGTCGTCGACAAGGACTTCGCCGAACTCGACAAGAGCTCGATCGGCGCGCTCCTGCTCAAGATCAGCATGATCATCACCCGCAACGTCGGCGGATGCTCGGGCCCGATCTGGGGCACCGGCTTCATGCGCGCGGCGATGCTCTCCAAGGAGAAGACCTCGGTCACGCTGGCCGAGCTCGAAGAGATGCTGACCGCGGCGATCGACGGCATCCAGCAGCGCGGCGGGGCCAAGCTTGGCGACAAGACGCTGCTCGACGCGCTGATCCCGGTCCGCGACACGGTCAAGGAGCATGCCGCCAGCGGCACCGCCGACACCGCGATCGTGCTGAGCGATGCGACCGCCGCGGCCGAGGAAGCGATCGAACATACCAAGGATATGGTCGCCCGGCGCGGCCGCCAGTCCTTCACCGGCGATCGCAGCATCGGCTCGCTCGATCCGGGCATCGTCGCGATCGCGACGATCCTTCAGGATCTCTGCACGGAATTCGGCGTCAGCCGCGCCGCCAAGGCCGCCTGATCCTTCCGGACCGCAAAAACCGATAAACGATCTCCCAGGAGAGGCCATCGCATGAAAAAGTTCGTCAACGCGCCGATCAACTTCGTTTCCGAAATGCTCGAGGGTCTGGTTCTCGCCAATCCGGACACGCTCAAATACGTCCCCGAGTTCAACATGATCCAGCGCGTCGATCGCCCGGCGAACGGCAAGGTTTCGATCATCCAGGGTTCCGGCAGCGGGCATGAGCCGGCGCACGTCATGGCGGTCGGCCCGGGCATGCTCGACGCCTCGGCGCCGGGCCAGGTGTTCGCCGCGCCGCCGGTCGACGCCTGCTACGAGTGCATCAAGGCGATGAACTCGGACAAGGGCGTGCTCGCACTGGTCAACAACTACCAGGGCGATCGCATGAACTGGGACATGGCGATCGAGATGGCCCAGGCCGAGGGCATCAACGTCAAGCAGTTCATCATCGACGACGACGTAGCCGTGCAGGACAGCACGCACACCGTCGGCCGGCGTGGCGTCGCGGGCAATTTCTTCGTGATCAAGGCCTGCGGGGCCGCCGCCGAGCGTGGCGCCAGCCTCGACGAGCTGCTGGCGCTTTGCGAGAAGGTCAACGGCCAGGTCCGCACGATGGGCGTCGCGCTCACCTCATGCACCCCGCCGATCAAGGGCAAGCCGATCTTCGAGATCGGCGACGACGAGATGGAGGTCGGGGTCGGCATCCATGGCGAGCCCGGCCGTCGCCGCGACAAGATCAAGCCGGCCGACGCGATCGTCGACGAGATCTTCGACGCGGTCGTCCGCGACCTGCCGTTCCAGTCGGGCGACCGGGTGGCGCTGATGATCAACGGCCTCGGCGGAACCCCGATCAGCGAGCTCTACATCCTGTACCGCCGCGCCGCTGAGCGCTGCAAGGAAGCCGGGTTCACGATCGTGCGCAACTATGTCGGTGAATATTGCACGTCGATCGAAATGGCAGGCGCCTCGCTCACCTTGCTTCGCCTCGACGGCGAACTCGAGGATCTGCTCGCGGCACCGGCGGAAATCCCAATTCGGGTATTCTGATAAGGGCCAGCTGGTCGCCCTCGGGAGCCGGCGGACGAACATGACAAACGGAGGGTCGGGCATCGCTCGACCCTCTTTTTTGCGTGCGCCGTCCCCCGCTTCGCGCGCTGAGCGTATACGGCCGCAGAGCGGGCGCGGGGGGACGAGCCACCTTCCCCTGCCAAATAGCGTCTGGTGCTCCGTGGGGCGATGTCAGCAATGGGCGGCAGCATCATCGGCGCGCCACGCACAGGCACAGGCGCAGGCGAAACGCCGGAGCCACTATGTGCCGCCGGGGGCATTTCACGCAGCCGATCGACGCCCGCAGCTGACGACTGGTGCGAGCAAAAGACCGCCCGGAAACCGGGTGCCCTTTGAGGGGATGTTTCGTGCGAAGCTAAAGGATGCTGGTGCTGCCGGTGAGGATTGAACTCACGACCTCAGCCTTACCAAGGATGCGCTCTACCACTGAGCTACGGCAGCATGACCAGGCAACGCCCTTGCGGGCGAGGCGGCGCTATGGAGAATGCTGGGGCGTGCGTCAAGGCGGCTTGCCGCTATCGCCTTACTCGGCCTACGGCAAAAGGATGAGCCGCACCGACGATGAACGCGCCGCGCGCCTTGCCGAGGCGTTGCGGTCCAATCTCAAGCGCCGCAAGGCGCAGGCGCGGGAGACGGCCGACGATGCGCCCGCCACCCCCTCGCCTGCCACCCCCTCGCCTGCCACCGTCGCGCCGCTCACGCCTTCGTCGGAGCAGCCCTGAGCGCGCTTTCGATCGCGCTGGTGACCGAGGGGTCGTTGGGCGTGATCTTGGTGCCGAAGGCGGCGATCAGCTTGCCGTCGCGCCCGATCAGATATTTGTGAAAGTTCCATTTGGGCGTCTTGTCCGGCCCGAGCACGGCGGCGGCCCAGCGATAGATGGGCAGCGCCTTGGGGCCGACGACATCGCCCTTTTCAGCCAGCGGGAATTTGATGCCGAACTTGGCCTGGCAAAAGGTGGAGATTTCCTTGTTCGAGCCATATTCCTGGCCGAGGAAATCGCCCGAGGGCACGCCGATGACGGTGAACCCCTTGGCCGCATAGCTGGTCTGGAGCTTCTGCAGCCCGTCATATTGCGGCGTATAGCCGCAGAAGCTGGCGGTGTTGACGAGCAGCACGACCTTACCGGCGAACTTCTTCATCGGCAGCGGCTCGCCATCGATCGCGACGAGGTTGAAGTCGGTCGCGCGATGCTGGGCGGCACCGGCGAGCGGCGGGGTCGTCGGCACCATGAACTTGGGTGCGGCGACGACCGCGCCCGTCACCGCCAGCGCGGCAACGCCGAGGAGTATTCCGGTCCGCATCTTCATGCCGTCTCTCCCTGTGGGAGCGGCGCGGTCGCCTGCTCCAGCCACGTCCGAACGTCCGCGGGCAATTCGGGCCCGATCCGTCGCGCCACTTCCGCATGGTAGCGGTCGATCCAGTCGCGCTCGCCCGCATCGAGCAGGCCGGCGTCGATCAGCTCGCGGTCGATCGGCGCGAAGGTCAGCGTCTCGAAGCCGAGCATCGCCTTCTCCGCCCCGGCGATCTCGCGCGGCTCGACCAGCACCAGATTCTCGATCCTGATGCCATACTCGCCGGTCTTGTAATAGCCGGGCTCGTTGGACAGGATCATGCCTGCCTGCAGCGGCTCGTCCCCGCCGGAGAAGGCCGCGCCGCTGGCGATCCGCTGCGGCCCCTCATGGACCGACAGATAGGCGCCGACGCCGTGGCCGGTGCCGTGGGCGTAATCGAGGCCCGCCGCCCACAGATATTGGCGCGCCAGCGTATCGAGCTGCCCGCCGCGCGTGCCCTGCGGGAATATCGCGCAGGCCAGCGCGACATGGCCCTTGAGGACGCGGGTGAAGCGGTCCTTCATCTCCGCGGTGGGCGTGCCGATCGCCACCGTGCGGGTGACGTCGGTCGTGCCGTCCTGATATTGCCCGCCGGAATCGACCAGATAGAGCGCATTGGTCTCGATCCGCCGATCGGTCTCCTCGCTCACCCGGTAATGGACGACCGCGCCGTTCGGCCCGGCCCCGGAGATGGTGTCGAACGACAGGTCGCGCAGCAGCCCGGTTTCGGCGCGCAGGGCATGGAGCCTGGCCGCCGCCGACATTTCGGTCAGCCCACCCTTCGGTGCCTCGATCGACAGCCAGTGGAGGAAGCGCGTCAGCGCCGCGCCGTCGCGGATCTGCGCCGCGCGGTGGCCGCCAATCTCGGCCGGGTTCTTGATCGCCTTGGGCAGGACGGCGGGATCGCGCGCCTCGATGATTGCCGCGCCGCCTTCGCCGAGCTCGGTGAAGATGGCGGAGACGGCGCGATCCGGATCGGCGACGACGCGCCGGCCGGCAAGATCGCGCAGCGCGCCTGCAAATTCGGTGCGCGGCCGCACCGTCACGGCGTTACCGAGATGCTGTGCGA
>JAQGKS010000030.1 GCA_028289965.1 Sphingomonas bacterium | reverse complement strand
TCGCCGACGCCCTTCATCCGGCAGCGGACGGAAAAGTCCTGATAGAGCACGCCGGCGGTACGGAAGGCGGCGTCGGCATCCGCGACGATGTCGCGCAGCACCGCCTCGACGATCGTCGCGGTCTCGTCGGCATCGGGCCGCGCCTTTTCCGGCCGCTGCTGGGCGACGCCCAGATCGGGGCGGACCAAGCGGCGGATCAGTTCGTCGGCGGGCACCGGTGGCGGATCGACGGGCGCGGGCGGCGGCGGCGCCTCCTCGGCGGCCCCTCGCTCCAACAGCAGGCTGTGGGCGTCCTCGCCCGACATCGCCGGCAACGGCGCCAGCTTGAACACGCCGGTGCGCCCGCTGGTCGTGACATCGCCGATGCGGATCATCCGCGGCCGGCGCGACAGAGCGGGCCCGAGCGCGAGGAAGTGGCCGCGCTCCAGATCGCGAATCTGTTCGGCCTGGCGCCGCTCCATCCCCAGCAGATCGGCGGCGCGGATCATGTCGATGTCGAGGAAGGTGCGGCCCATCAGGAAGTTGGACGCCTCGGCGGCGACATTCTTGGCGAGCTTGGCCAGCCGCTGCGTCGCGATCACCCCGGCCAGCCCGCGCTTGCGGCCGCGGCACATCAGGTTGGTCATCGCGCCGAGCGAGGATTTGCGGGCATCCTCGGCCACTTCGCCGGCGATCGCGGGGGCGAACAGCTGCGCCTCGTCCACCACCACCAGCACCGGATACCAATGCTCGCGGGGAGCATCGAACAAAGCGTTGAGGAAGGCGCCGGCACAGCGCAATTGCGCGTCGGCATCGAGGCTCTCGAGGTTGAGGACGACGGAGATGCGGTGGGTGCGCACCCGCGTCGCGATGCTCGCAATCTCGCTTTCGCTATAATCCGCGGCCTGGATCGCGACATGGCCGAAGCGATCGGCGAGGGTGACGAAATCGCCCTCCGGATCGAGGATCACCTGTTGCACCCATTGGGCGCTGCCCTCGATCAGCCGGCGCAGCAGATGCGACTTGCCCGAGCCCGAATTGCCCTGGACGAGCAGCCGCGTCGCAAGCAGCTCCTCGAGGTCCAGCGTGGCGACGGCTCCGGCGGCGTCGCTCCCCATGTCAATGCTCACCGTCACGCGCTGCCCTTGCCGCACCGGACGCAGCCGACGCAAGGCCGCGAATCGTCAAGGGGAGGCAGCGGCCACACCGGGGGAGGGTCCAGTGGCGGCCGCCGCTTGGGTCGGGGGCTTATTTGGGCGCTTCGCTGCCCTGGCCGCTGGCCGAACCGAGCACGGTGCCGTCCGCAGTCGTCGCGGTGAACAGCGATCCGCCCTTCTTGCCGTCGCGCAGCGGATGGGCGACGATCGTCGCCTTGTCGCCCGGCTTGAATGTCGTCCGTTTCCAGCCCTGGCGAACGAGGTTGTTCGGGCTGGTCATCTCGACCGCCCACCGTTCCATGCTGCCGCCCGGCCCGGGCACCTGGATTTCCAGCCAGGCATGGGGGTTCGACCATTTGAACGTCGACACCGTGCCCTTCAGCGTGACCTTCTTGGTCAGGTCGAACATCGCGTAGGAGTGGTGCGCCAGCGCGGGGACGGCCACCACGGCCACCGCCAGCGCGATCGCTGCTCGCATTCTGCTCATCCTATCCTCCGCCTGTCTTACGCGCCGGGAACATTGATCGGCTTGCCGGTGATCGCCTTCTCACCGAGCACCGTGCCGTTGGGCAGGGTCACGGCGTTGAACAGGCCACCCTTCTTCCCGTTGCGCAGCGGATTGATCACCACCGTCGCCTTGTCGCCCGGCTTGAGCGAACTCCGCTTGAAGCCCTGGCGCGAGAGGTTGTTCGGGCTGTTGAGCTCGACGCTCCAGCGGACCGGCTTGCCCGCCTCGTCCGGCACCATGATCTCGATCCAGGCATGCGGATTGGTCCACTGGAACTCGACGATCGTGCCGACCAGCGAGACCTTCTTGGTCTGGTCGAACATCGCGAAGGAATGGTGGGCGTCCGCGGTGCCCGCCACCGCCATCAGCAGCAGCACGCCGGCGGCCATGGATTTGCGCAAAGACATACTCGAAAATCCCTATGCTTATCTGGATCGAGGAGGTGGCTATTTCTTGGCGGGCTCGGCCGCGGCCTCACCCCGATCGGTGCCGGGCAGGTGCGCGTTGTTGGCGGCGATGCACTCGACTTCGTTGATGTCGCTGTAATCCTGGCGATCCCAGCGCTTGGTGTTGCGCCACTCGCCCTTCCAGACTTCCGGATCGGTCATGATATATTCGATCTCCAGCGTCTTGCCGCCGTTGATCATCTTGATCCGCTCGGTCACCTCGAACTTGTCGGAGATCGGGATGCCCTGATCGATATAATGGTGATCGGTCTCGAAATATTTGCTCTTCACGACCAGCGTGTCGCCTTCCCAATGGCCGATCGATTCGCCGTTGTAGGAGGAGATGACGGTGTCCGGATCGCTATAGTCGCGGCCGTCGAGATAGATGATCCGCAGGCTGTTGGTGAAACCGGCGACCATGTAGATCGCGGTCGGCAACTGGATGAAGGCGATCGGCCACACCCGCGTCATGATCATCGGCAGCCCGGCCGGATAGCATTGGCCGATCGCGTCGCGGTAGGTCTTGCCCGCGGCGCGCGCTTCGGCGGCGCCCTTCATCGCCTCCTGCCCGGGGGCGAGGAACTCGGGGTAAGGCGGGCCGAACATGAACTTGGAAAAGCCCTCGCTCAGATCGACGAACCAGGTTCCGGTCAGGTCGAACGGCGGCTTGGGCCGCGGCTTGGCGAGGTTCTGGGGGGCGAGCGCGCCGTAATAGCCTTCATGCTTGTGCTGAAGCTGGTCGAGCTCCTGCGGCGTGAGTTTGCGATCGGGCCGGTTCTGGGCGGCCGCGGGGGCGGCGACCAGCGCCAGCATGCACGAGGCGCCGATCGCGCCCAGCATGGCACGGCGCTTCAATCCGCGCGCGGCTCCGCCGATGAAATAGGTCACTGCCATCCTCTCCCCCAACTTCTTCCGCTGCTGCGCGAAACGGCGAGCGTTTTCCCCGACCGTGCTTCGTTCAAGTCGTTCGAACTGGGCAGATGCCGTCGAGTAACGCGATTCTGGAAACCACTGTAACGGGTTTCAGTGGAGTTTCTCAACTAAGGAAATTGATTCGATCAAATTGCGATGTTAGCACCCTCCGGTCTGCCGGTGGCCTGCGGCAGGAAAGCGGCTCGGCCGTGCAAATCAAACAAGGGCCGGGGGAGAGAAAAATGGGGGCGTTCGCTCTTCGAGGCGTGCCGCGTGCAAAATTCCTGTCGGCCTGCGCCGTGGGGGCGATCGTCTCCGGCACCGGCGTCGGACATGCCCAGGTCGCCGGCGATCCAGCCGAGGCGACCACCAGCAGCCAACTCGCCGACATCGTCGTCACCGCCGAGCGGCGCGCGACCTCGCTCCAGGATACGCCGATCTCGATCGTCGCGCTGACCGAAGAAGCGCTGGCAGAGCGCGGGATCGAGGATCTTCAGGATCTCTCCAACTTCACCCCCAACCTGACGATCTCGCCGGTCCGCGGCAACGGCAACGGCCAGCCCAACTTCTCAATTCGCGGGATTTCCGGCGGCAACACCGCCACCAGCGAGCGCGGCGTCGGCCTCTACATCGACGGCATCTACGTGCCGCGGACCAGCGGATCGGTGCTGCGCGTGCTGGACGTCGACCGGGTCGAGGTGCTGCGCGGGCCGCAGGGCACATTGTTCGGCCGCAACTCGACCGGCGGCGCGATCCGCATCTTCACCAAGCAGCCGGCGCCGGATTTCGATGCCTATGTCCGGGTCACCGCGGGCAGCTTCGACCGGTCGGACATCACCGGGATGATCAACCTGCCGCTGGGCGAGACCTTCTCCGTGCGGTTGCAGGGCGCCTATCTCAACCAGGACGGATATGTCCGCCGCGGCGGGCAGATGCTGGGCGGGCAGAAGGACTATATCGGTCGTGCCGCGGCGCGCTGGACGCCGTCGGATTCGTTCCGCGCCACGCTGGCCTTCCTCTACAGCGACTCCAAGCAGGACGGCACGCCGCTGGTGTTCCGCGAATTCGACATGCGGCCGGGCGTGGAAGGGGTGATCCAGGGCAACTTCGCCGACTGGATCAACGACAGCTTCAAGCGCGCCGGCCAGCCGCCGCTCGCCGCCTATAACGACCCGCGGATCGTCAAGGGCCGGTTCGACGCGCCGGACATCTGCCTGCTCGACGATTTCAACCCGGATTATGATCGCGCGTGCGACCAGTTCAACGACAACAAATATCGGCAGCTCGATCTGTCGCTCGAATATGACCTGAGCGAAGCGGTCAAGCTGACCTCGCTGTCGGGCTATTCCAAGCTCAACCACAACGCAGTGAGCGATTTCCAGCTGCTCGGCACCGAGTTCCGCGCCGACGTCCAGAACTCCGAAACGCTCTACCAGGAGCTGCAGCTGAACGCCGCTTTGTTCGACAAGGCGATCGATCTCGTCACCGGCGTCAACTATTTCCAGGAGAAGGTCGACAGCCCCGGCTACATCCTCAATCGTCGCGGCACGAGCGTCTTCCCGTCCGGCCCGCAGCAGGCGGCGCGGAACTTCAACATCAACAATTTCGCGTTCGGCGACAACGATGCCGGCCTGTTCCGCCTTGCCGATACGGTGACGGATCAGAAAGCGACATCCTACGGCATCTTCCTCAACGCCACCTGGCACGCCACCGACAAGCTGAACCTGACCGGCGGCCTGCGCTATTCGCACGACAAGAAGGATTACCGGCAGACCCGCTTCCGCGCGGCGGATTTCACGCCGGCCCCCGGCACCAACTCGACCAGCGTCAGCTCCGACGCGGGGTTCAGCCAGCTCGATTACCGCGCCACCATCGACTATCATTTCTCGCGCGATGCGATGGTCTACGCGACGACGTCCAAGGCGTATAAGGCCGGCCAGTTCAGCTACACCGTGATCGCCGGCATTCCCGGGCCCCAGCAGAGCGGCGACTTCATCGCCCCGGTGCCGCCGGAAAAGGTGGTGAACTACGAAATCGGCTCCCGCCTCGAACTGTTCGATCGGCACGTCCGGTTCAACCCGACCGCTTTCTACATGCAATACACCAATCGCCAAGCCGCGCGGCAGGTCAGCTGCGCCGCGCTCGGCACCGCCCTGTGCCCGGTCGGGTTCAACATCCTGATCGTCAATTCGGGCGACGTCGACATTTACGGCGGCGAGCTCGACATGCAGATCGTCGTCAACGAGCATCTGAGCTTCGATGCGTCGGCGGCGGTGATCGATTACAAGCTGAAGGATCCGGTGGCGAATAGCGGACCCAACCTCTACCCGGACGCGCCCTCGCCGACCTTCACGCTGGGCACCACCTACACCACCCAGATTGCCGGCGGCACGGGCACGTTCAACCTCAACTATGCGTATATCGGCAAGCAGGCGACCCATCCGACCGACGTCGGCGATTCGGCCTACGACCTGCCCGCCTACGGCCTGCTCAACGCCCGGCTCCAGTTCATTCCGGAGAACAAGAAGGTGACGCTGGCGCTGTTCGTCAACAACGTGCTCGACAACACCTTCTCGACCTATGCGCAGCGCTTCGGCGGCGGCTTCTGGGATGCCGGCGGCCCGCCGACCCCGCTTTCGGCGCCGACGCGCAACGGCCTGGCCGAAGTCCGTGGCCGGCCGCGCGAAGCGGGCGTGACGCTCCAGTATAATTTCTGATCGTGGGCGTGGCCGGTTTCGCCAAAGGGACCGGCCGATCGCCGAGCCATGTTAGCGGAGGATTTTCGATGATCAACAAAGGGGCAATGCGCGCCGCCCTCGCCGCGACCCTCCTGGCGGGTGCGGCGATGGTGCCCGCTTCGGCGCAGGTCGGCCAGCCGCCGGTGCAGTCGCCGGTTCCGGCCGGGTTGAAGGAAGGCACCGGCGCGCCGTTCCCCAAGGGGCAATATGCCAAGCTGGATTCGCTGCCGGATTGGGGCGGGATCTGGTTCCGCACCTTCCCACCCGGCGCGCGGACGCCCGGCCAGCCCAAGCTGAAGGGCAAGTACAAAACGGATTTCGAGGCCTGGCAGCAGGCGATGGTCAAGAATGACGGCCAGGTGAAGCGCACCACCTCCAACTGCGCGCCGCCGGGGCTGCCCGGCATCATGCAATTGCCGCAATATCCGTACGAGTTCCTGTTCACGCCTGGCCGGGTCACGATCAACCAGGAAGCGTGGATGCAGACGCGCCACATCTGGACCGACGGACGGACCCACCCGGAGGATCCCGATCCCAATTATTTCGGCCATTCGATCGGCCATTGGGAAGGCGACACGCTGGTCGCGGAGTCGATCGGGATCAAGGATAGCGTGCCGCTCGGCAACGGCATGGCCCATTCGGACAAATTGCGCGTGACCGAACGGATCCACCTGAAGCCGGGCGATCCCAACACCCTGCTCAACGAGATTACGGTGATCGACCCCGAGGCACTGGCCGAGCCCTTCACCACGACGATCACCTACATGCGCGATCGCAA
>JAQGKS010000029.1 GCA_028289965.1 Sphingomonas bacterium | reverse complement strand
CATCGATGTCGCCTACCGTTTCTTCTCGACCGACCGGCGCAAGTTCATCGTCGCCGACACGCCCGGTCACGAACAATATACCCGCAACATGGTCACCGGCGCGTCGACCGCCGACCTTGCCGTGATCCTGATCGATGCGCGCAAGGGCGTGCTCGAGCAGACCCGCCGGCACAGCTATCTCGCCCACCTGCTCGGCATCCGCAACATCGTGCTGGCGATCAACAAGATGGATCTCGTCGGCTATGACGAGACGGTGTTCGATCGCATCCGGCTCGCTTATCGCGCCTTCGCCAGCGACATCGGCATCACCGATTTCCTCGCCATCCCGCTCTCCGGGCTCGCCGGCGACAATATCGCCAGCAAGTCCGATGCGACGCCCTGGTATGACGGCCCGACGCTGATGGAGCATCTCGAAACGGTCGAGATCGGCGCGCCCGTCGTCTCCGCCGCGCCGGTCACGCCGTTCCGGCTGCCGGTGCAGTGGGTCAACCGCCCCAACCTCGACTTTCGCGGCTTTTCCGGGCTGGTTGCCGAGGGCTCGGTCCGTCCCGGCGATGCGGTGCGGATCCTGCCGTCGGGGCGCACCTCGACCGTCTCGCGCATCGTCACCTTCGACGGCGATCTCGATGAAGCGGTTGCCGGCCAGTCGATCACGCTGACCTTGGCGGACGAGGTCGATTGCTCGCGCGGCGACGTCATCGCCGCGGCCAAGGGGCCGCCGCAGGTCGCCGATCAGTTCGAGACGACGATCGTGTGGATGGCGGACGAGGCGATGCTGCCCGGGCGCCCCTATTTGCTCAAGCTCGCCAGCCAGACCGTGATGGCGACGCTGCGCCAGCCTAAATATCAGGTCAATGTCAACACGATGGAGCATGTTGCTGCCAAAACGTTGACGCTCAACGGGATCGGCGTGGTCGAACTCGCCACCGATAAACCGATCACCTTCGAGCCCTATGCCACATCGCGCGATCTCGGCGGCTTCATCCTCGTCGATCGGGTCACCAACGCCACCGTCGCCGCCGGGCTGATCCAGTTCGCGCTCCGCCGCAGCCAGAATCTCCATTGGCAGGCGCTCGACGTGACGCGGGAGGCGCGGGCGGCGCTGAAGGGGCAGGAGCCCAAGCTGCTCTGGTTCACCGGCCTGTCGGGCGCGGGCAAGTCGACCATCGCCAACCTCGTCGAAAAGAAGCTCCACGCGCTCGGACGCCACAGCTTCCTGCTCGACGGCGACAATGTCCGCCACGGGCTCAACCGCGATCTCGGCTTCTCGGATGCCGACCGGGTCGAGAATGTCCGCCGCGTCGGCGAAGTCGCCAAGCTGATGATGGATGCCGGCCTGATCGTGCTGAGCGCGTTCATCTCCCCGTTCCGTGCCGAACGCGAGATGGTGCGCGGGCTGCTCGGGAAGGGCGACTTCATCGAGATCCACATCGACACGCCTTTGGCCGAGGCCGAGCGGCGCGACGTCAAGGGGCTCTACAAGAAGGCGCGTGCGGGCGAGCTCAAGAACTTTACGGGCATCGACAGCCCCTATGAAGCGCCGACGCGGCCGGAGATCCGCATCGACACGACTGCGATGACCCCCGAGCAAGCGGCCGAATTGATCGTCGAGCAGCTGATCGGCCCGTGGTTCCCCGATCTGTGACCGACGCGGATCTCGCCTCGGCGATCGCCGAGGCGGCAGGGCGGCTGCTGGTCGCGATCCGGCAGAGCGACACTCTGCATGGCAAGGCGCTCGGCGCGGCGGGCGACCTCACCGCCAACGCCTTCATCCTCGCGGCGCTCGCGGCGAACCGCCCCGCCGATGGCGTCCTCTCCGAAGAGAGCGCCGATAGCGACGCACGGTTGGCCAAGTCCCGGGTGTGGATCGTCGATCCGCTCGACGGCACGCGCGAATATAGCGAGGGCAGGGACGATTGGGCGGTCCATGTCGCGCTCGCGGTGGACTGTGTGGCGACGATCGGCGCGGTCGCGCAGCCCGGCCTCGGGCTTTACCGTTCCGATGCCGTGCGTGCGATGCCCGAGCCGGCACACGCGATCATCGTCAGCCGCAGCCGACCCCCGGTCGAGGCGGAACGGGTCGCTGCCGCCTTGGGCGTGCCGCTGATCGGGATGGGTTCGGCGGGTGCGAAGGCGATGGCGGTTCTCCGCGGCGAGGCGGTGGCCTATGTCCATTCGGGCGGCCAGCACGAATGGGATTCCGCCGCCCCGGTTGCGGTGTGCGCCGCGGCCGGGCTGCACGTCTCGCGGCTCGATGGGTCGCCGCTGCGCTACAATGGCGCCAACCCCTATATGCCCGACCTGCTGATCTGCCATCCCGCGTGGCGCGATCGGATCCTGGACGCGATCGGCTGACGCGATCGGCTGAGGTCAGCCGGGGCCGGTTTCCGTAACCGATGGATCGGCAAGGTGGATGCGGGCGAACTCGGCCACCTGGCGGCCGACCAGGTCGAGCTGCCCCGCAGCCCCGGCATCGCTGCACACGCCATCCTTGAAGATGCCGCCGGAGGTGTTGATCGCAGCGCCGAGCGGCGTTGGCCAGCCGCGCAAGGCATGGACGATCGATCGCAGCGTCGCCAGCGTGCTACCCGTCGCCTGCCAGCCATAGGCCGTCGCGATCAGGCCGACCGGCACGCCGTCCAGATAGACGCGGCCATCCTTCGCCGTCTCCTCAAGATAATCGATGGCGTTCTTGACCATCCCGGAGATCGAGCCGTGGTAGCCGGGGCTGGCGATGATCAGCCCGTTGGCGGCACGAACCGCCTCTACCAGCTGGCGCGCTTCCTCCGATGTGGCGGTCCCGTCGGTCAGGTAATGCGGCAGGCTGGCGAGGATCTTTCCGCCGAACATCTGGACCCGCGCGCCGGCGCGTTCGGCCGAGGCGAGCGCCACGGCGAGGGCCTGTTCCGTCGAGGATCCTTGTGCGGCGGTGCCGCCGATCCCGACGATGAAAGGCTTGCGGTCTTCGTCCATCGGCTGTTCTCCTCTATGCAGCGCTTGCCACAGCAAAGTAGACCGGCGCAACCACGGCACGCATGCCGCTTCGAAACCTGCGCGAAACGTCTGCTCGCTATGCCGGCAGGGTCGCCAACCACCGGGTCCGCCGCCGCCAATGTCCATCCCGCCCGCCGTCGTCCACCTCATCGCCGCCGCCCGGCCCAATTTCATGAAGGTGGCGCCGCTCTGGCACGCCCTCGCCGCCGCGCCCGACTTTACACCGGTGCTGATCCACACCGGCCAACATTATGATGCCAACATGTCGGATGCAATCTTCGCCGATCTGCGGCTTCCCGCGCCCGACCATCACCTCGGCGTCGGCTCGGGCAGCCATGCCGAGCAGACCGGGCGGGTGATGATCGCCTACGAACAGATCGCGCTAAATCACCGGCCAGACTGGCTGATCGTCGTCGGTGATGTGAACTCAACCGCGGCCTGCGCGATCGTCGGCACCAAGCTTGGCATTCCCACGGTCCACCTCGAGGCGGGCCTGCGCAGCCGCGACCGGGGGATGCCCGAGGAACTGAACCGGCTGGTGACCGATGTGCTGGCGGACGTGCTGTGGACGCCCTCGCCGGATGCGGACGCCAATCTGGCGGCGGAGGGGATCACGCCCGATCGGGTCAGCCGCGTCGGCAATATCATGATGGACAGTTTCGAGCTGGCGCGCCCGGCGATCGAAGCCGCCGACTTTTCCGGCGCGCTTGGGCTGCGGGCGGGGGGCTATGCCGTCGTGACCCTGCATCGTCCGTCGAACGTCGATGATCCGGTCCAGCTCAGCCGGCTGGTCGACGCGCTATGCGAGGCACAGAAGCGTCTCCCGCTCGTCTTCCCGGTTCATCCGCGCACCGCCGCCCGCCTTGCCGCCGCCGGGCTGGCCGACCGGCTCGAAGAGGCAGGGGTCTGCCTGATCGATCCGGTGCCGTATATCCGCTTCATGAGCCTGGTTCTCGGCGCCCAGGCGGTGATCACCGATTCCGGCGGTATCCAGGAGGAGACGACCTATCTCGGCATTCCCTGCCTCACCTTGCGCGACAATACCGAGCGGCCGATCACGATCAGCGAGGGCACGAGCAGGCTGGTCAAGATCGACCGGCTGGTCGCGGAACTCGATGCCGCACTGGCTGTGCCGCGGACGGCGCGGCGGAGACCGGAGCTGTGGGATGGTCACACGGCCGAGCGATGCCTCGCCGATCTGAGAAAGCGTGCAGGGTCAGCTACTTAGTCGACTTACCCTCTTCAGCGAGCGAGGTTGGGGAGCTTCCCCCGCTTTGCCGGACGACCTTCTTGGCCTCCGCCCACAGCGCTTCCTTGTCGTCGAGGGGGAGGGCGGCAAACGCATCGCCGGCGATCGCTTCCATCGTGCGAAAGCGCGTCTCGAACTTGCGGGTCGCATCGCGGAGAGCCGCCTCCGGATCGACGCCCAAATGGCGCGCCCAATTGACCGCCGCGAACAGCAGGTCGCCAATTTCGTCATGCCGTTCGGCGTCGCTCTCGGCGCGGTCGATCTCGGCGCTCTCCTCGACGATCTTGGCGCGGGGGCCGTGGGCATCGGGCCAGTCGAACCCGGTGCGCGCGGCACGGCGCTGGATCTTCTCCGCGCGCAACAATGCCGGCAGCGCAAGCGCGACCCCGGCGAGCGCACTCCGATCGTCCGCGCCGGCGCGCTCGGCGGCCTTCAGCGTTTCCCAGCCGGGGCTGACGCCGTCGCCGAAAATGTGCGGGTGGCGCCGGATCATCTTGGCGCAGATCGACGCGATCACATCGTCGAGCGTGAAGGCGCCAAGCTCTTCGGCGATCCGCGCGTGGAATACCACCTGGAGCTGGAGATCGCCCAATTCGTCCTTGAGCGCGGCCACGTCGTCGCGCGCGATCGCGTCGGCCACTTCATAGGCTTCCTCGATCGTGTACGGCGCGATCGTCGCGAAACTCTGCGCCCGGTCCCATTCGCAACCGGCCTGCGGATCGCGCAGCCGGGCCATGATCGCGCGGAGCGGTTCAAGCACGTTCGGGGGCCTCCTCCACCGCATCTGCCAGTCTGATAATAGACATTATGTAAAACTCGGCCATGTTCAGGCGAGCAGCCGGGCGATCAGCACGGCGCCGCCGAAGATTGCCGCCCATGCCGCCGCCATCACCACGATCCGCTTGGCCGGCAGCCTTCGGGCGAGCAGCGCGCTGCCGACCAGCGTCAGCGCCGCGGCGCCCGCCAACAGCCCGGCCCATTGGTCGCCGCTCATGGCAGGACGATCTCCATCCCGTCATGCCCCGGCACCACGCCGTGCGGCAGTTCCGCCACGAGCCGGGCGTAATCCATCGACTGGTCCATGTGGGTCAGCACCGCACGGCCGGGCTTGAGCCGATCGATCCAGCCGAGCGTCTGCGCGAGATGCGGGTGCGTCGGATGCGGACGGTAGCGCAGCGCATCGACGATCCACAGATCGACGCCGGCATAGAGCGTCGCCATCGCCTCGGTCAGTTCGTGGAAATCGGTGGCGTAGGCGATCGATCGACCGCCGCATTCGAAGCGCAGCCCGACCGAGGTGATCAATCCGTGCGGCTGATCGACGCAGCGCACCTGGATGTCGCCGATCGTCAGCGCATCGGCGAGCAAATTGCCCCGCGTCACCGCCGGATAGCCGTCGCGGCCGCGGAACGCATAGGTGAAGCGCGCGTCGAGCGTGGCCAGGGTATCGGCGCGCGCATAGCCTTCCACCGGCGCGCCACGGGCGTGGAACAGCTGCCGCAGATCGTCGATGCCGTGGCAATGATCGGCATGGTCGTGGGTCCAGATCACCCCATCGACCGCGCTGACCCGCACGTCGAGCAACTGCTCGCGCAGGTCCGGCGAGGTATCGACGAGGATGCGGGTGGTCTCGCTCTCGATCAGGATCGAGGCGCGGCGGCGGCGGTTGCGCGGCTCGTCGCGATCGCAATCGCCCCAGTCGTTGCCGATGCGCGGCACCCCCGAGGATGTACCGCAGCCGAGGATGATCGCCCTCATGCGGCCACCTTGCCAAACAGTCTCAAGAAGTTGCGCGCCGTCGTTGCCGCCAGCTCCTCATAGCTTTCGCCGCGGAGCGCCGCCAGGAACCGCGCGGTTTCCGCCACAAACGCCGGCTCGCAGCTTTTGCCCCGATGCGGCACCGGTGCGAGAAAAGGCGAGTCGGTTTCGATCAGCAGCCGGTCCGCCGGCAGGGTCGCCGCAGTCGCCTGAAGATCCCTCGCGCTCTTGAAGGTGACGATCCCGGAGATTGAGATGAACAGCCCCAGATCCAGTGCCTTGGCGGCAAAGTCGGCGCTGGCGGTAAAGCAGTGGATCACCCCCGAATAGGCACCCTTCCCCATCTCGTCCGCCAGGATCTCGGCGGTGTCGTGCTCAGCGTCGCGGGTGTGGACGATCAGCGGCAGGCCGGTCTCCCGCGCCGCGACGACATGCGATCGGAAGCTGACCCGCTGCCGTTCGCGGTCGCTGTGATCATAATGATAATCGAGCCCGGTTTCGCCGATCCCGACGACCCGCAGATGCGCCGCCGCCTCAACCAGCCGGGCGGTATCGATCTCGGGATGATCGTCCGCCTCATGGGGGTGGATGCCGACCGTCGCCCACACGTCGGGCTCACGCTCCGCCGTCGCGATCACCGCATCCCATTCGCGCTCGCGGGTCGAGATGTTGAGCATCGCGGTAACGCCGGCGGCGCGCGCACGCTCCAGCACGGCGGCCTGCTGCTCGATCAGCCCGGCATAATTGAGGTGGCAGTGGCTATCGATCAGCATCGCCCGCGCCCTATGCCGTCGGCTCGACCCAGCGCGGGAATACCCCCTGCGGCGGCGGCAGGCTGCTTCCCGCGGCGAGCGCGGTCGAAAGTGCGGCGAAGTCGCGCGCCTCGCCGACCTGCCCGAGCTGGTCGAGCAAGGCATCGGCGCTCGTCGGTATCGCCCAGCGTACCAGGATCGCCAGCCGGCGGATCAGCTCGGCGGTGACGTACAGGATCGTGTCGGCGCGCGCCGGATCGGTCTTGCGCACCGCCCAGGGCGCCTGATGCGCGAAATATTCGTTAGCCGCCGCGACGATGGTCCAGATCGCTTCGAGCGCCCGGTGCAGCTCCAGCGTACCCATGTGGAGGTCGATCGTCGCGCGCCCGGCCTCGGCCAGCGCGAGCACCGCCTCGTCCGCCTCGGCCAGCATCCCCGGCGTCGGCACCACGCCGCCGCAATTCTTGGCGATCATCGACAGGCAGCGCTGCGCCAGATTGCCGAGGCCGTTGGCAAGGTCCGCATTCGATCGGGTGACGATCGCCTCGTGGCTGTAGCTGCCGTCATGGCCGAAGCTGACCTCGCGGAGCAGGAAATAGCGCAGCTGGTCGACGCCATAGGTCTGCGCCATGCCGACCGGATCGACGACGTTGCCGACCGATTTCGACATCTTCTCGCCGCGGTTGAGGACGAAGCCGTGGCCGAACACCTGCTTGGGCAAGGCGATCCCAGCGGACATCAGGAAGGCCGGCCAATAGACCGTGTGGAAACGGACGATATCCTTGCCGATGATGTGAAGATCGGCCGGCCAAAACCGCGCGCAAGTCTCTGTATCGTCGGGAAACCCGATCCCGGTCAGATAGTTGGTCAGCGCGTCCACCCAGACGTACATGACGTGGCCGGGGCTTCCCGGAACGGGCACGCCCCAGTCGAAGCTGGTGCGCGAAACCGACAGGTCGGACAGCCCGCCCCGGACGAAGTTCAGCACTTCGTTGCGGCGGCTCTCGGGCCGGATGAAATCGGGATTGGCTTCGTAATGGGCGATCAGCCGGTCGGCGAAGGCTGACAGGCGGAAGAACCAGCTTTCCTCGACGGTCCACTCGACCGGTGTGCCCTGCGGCGACAGGCGCTGCCCCCCTTCCCCGTCGATCAGTTCCTTCTCGTCGTAAAAGGCTTCGTCGCGGACCGAATACCAGCCCTCGTAGCGGCCGAGATAGAGGTCGCCGGCATCGGCCATCGCCTGCCACAGCGCCTGGCTGGCGGCATGATGGCCGGCCTCGGTGGTGCGGATGAAGCGATCGAACGAGATGTTGAGGACGTCGTCCATCTCGCGGAAATAAGACGACATTTCGTCGGCAAGCACGATCGGCTCGATCTCGCGGCCGCGCGCGGCCTGCGCCATCTTCAACCCATGTTCGTCGGTGCCGGTGAGGAAGAACACGTCACGCCCGACGAGGCGGTGATAGCGCGCGATCGCGTCGGTCGCGATCACCTCATAGGCGTGGCCGATATGCGGCCGTCCATTGGGGTAGCTGATCGCGGTGGTGATATAGAAAGGCTGGCCCATGGCTCAGGCTTTAGCGGCCGTGCGCTCCGGGGCAAGGCCGGCGAGCAGCCCGGCCAGTTCAAACACCACGCTCTGCGCGTCGAGCGAGAGGCGAACCGCGCCGCCGGCAAGGTCGCGCGCCCGGCTCCACGTGTCGATCGCGGCCTCCAGCGGCGCCCCGCGCAGCCCGCGCGCATGTTCGGCGATGCGAGTCGGCGCGCGTTCCAGAAACGCCTCGTAGCGCGGCTGGGCCGACTTGAGCGCGAGCTTGCGCGACAGCCCGACGCGGACCGCATTGGTCGGGTCGCCGCGCGCGATCAGCCCGTCCATCGCCTGTTCCAGCGCGTCGATGTCGAGCCCGGCGAAGCGGATCGCCCGCCCCGGCGCGCCCGCCCCGGCGACGACGAGCGCCGCGATCTCGCTTTCGCTCGCCTCGGGCATCGCCGCACGCAGCGCCGCCGCCATGTCACTGCGACCCAGCGGGCCGAAGCGGAGCGTGCGGCAGCGCGAACGGATCGTCGGCAACAGCCGCGCCGGCGCGTGGCTGACGAGCAGGAACAGGCTGTCCGCCGGCGGCTCCTCCAGGCTCTTGAGCAGCGCGTTGGCGGCATCGGCCTCGAGATCGTCGACCGAATCGATCAGCACGACGCGGCGGGGCCCAAGCGATGTGGTGGTCGCGAACAGCGCCTGCAGTCCGCGGACCTGCGCGATCGTGATGTTGCGGGCCAGATCGCCGGTGGTCTCGCGCCGCAGCCGCTCCATCAGCCGGAAGTCGGGGTGGCTGCCGGCGGCCATATAGCGCGCGACCGGATGTTCTTCCGGCACGTCGAGGCCGGGGTCGTCCACCGCCGGGCCGGCCGCTTCGGCGAGCAGCCGGCGGGCAGCAGCGAGGGCGAAGCTCGCCTTGCCCACGCCCTGCGGCCCGGTGAGCAGCCAGGCATGGTGCACCTTCTTGTCCGCCATCGCCGCGCGCAGGGCGCCGATCTGGGCGTCGTGGCCGAACAAGGGCATCAGGCGAGATCCGCCAGCGCGTCGAGCAGCCGCTCGGTCACTTGTTCGGGCGTGCCAGATGCATCGACCCGGCGCAGCCGGGCAGGCTCGGCCTCGGCGAGCGCCGCGAACGCCGCGGCGACGCGCTCGTGATAGGTGCTGCCCCGCCCGCCGAACCGGTCGAGCTGCCCACCATCGCGCGCTTTTTCCCGGAACGCGGCGGTGTCCGCCTCCATCTCTAACACAAGCGTACGGTCGGGCAGCAGGCCGCCGCTGCCGATCCGGTGCAGCGCGCGGACCGCCTCGTTGCCCAAGCCATCGGCGCCGCCCTGATAAGCGAGCGAGCTGTCGAGGAAGCGGTCACACAGCACCCAGCGCCCGGCATCGAGCGCCGGGCGGATGGTGCGCGCGACATGATCGGCGCGCGCCGCGGCGAACAGCAGCGCCTCGGCCGGTGCGGTCCAGCGTGCCCCCTCGCCCTCCAGCAGCAAGGCACGGATCGCCTCCGCCCCAGGGCTGCCGCCGGGCTCGCGCGTTTCCACCACGTCGTGCCCGCGCGCCCGCAGCGCGGCGGCGAGCCGGCCGAGCTGGGTGGACTTGCCGACGCCCTCGCCGCCCTCGAGGCTGATGAAGCGGCCCGTCACGCTCGCTGTCAGGCCATGCCCAACAGCCAGCGGAACCCGGCGCTCAACCGGTCGAAGAAGCCAGCCTCACCCACCGCGCTCTCGGCCACCAGCGGCAGCCGCTGTGCCGGCATGTCGGGGGTGGTGACGACCAGATCGGCGATATGCTGGCCCGCCTTGATCGGTGCCTTGATCGGCCCCTGATAGACGATGCGGGTCTTCATCTCGCTGCCCAGACCGCTCGGCACCGTCACTGCCAGGTCCCCCGGCGCGACGAGCCCGACCTCGGTCGTGTCGCCCAGCTGGACTTCGGCGGTCTGCACGCGCTTGCCCCGGGCCACGATCGGCACCGATTTCCAGGCGCGGAACCCCCAGTTCATGAAGCCGACGGATTCGGAAATGCGCTGGTTGGCCGAGGTCAATCCGGCGAGCACCATCACCAGCCGGCGATTGCCCTGCACGGCCGAACCGGTGAAGCCATAGCCGGCCTCGTCGGTGTGGCCGGTCTTGAGCCCGTCCGCGCCCTCCACCCGGCCGAGCAGCGGATCGCGATTGGCCTGGGTGATGTCGGCGCCCTCACCCAGCGTCTTGCCCCAGGTGAAGCTGCGCTGGCTGTAGAAGGTCTTGTAGAGCTTCGGATGCTCGCGGACGGTCGCCTCGGCGAGGTTGGCCAGGTCGCGCGCCGTGACATAGGTGACGCCGCCGTCGGGCCAGCCGTTCGAATTGCCGAAGCGCGAATTGGTCAGGCCGATCTTCTTGGCCTGCTGGTTCATCAGGTTGACGAACGCCGGCTCGGTCCCGGCAATCCCTTCCGCCAGCACGACGCAGGCATCGTTGCCGGACAGGGTGACGATACCGTGCAGCAGGTTGGCGACGCTGACCTGCTCGTTGACCGACAGGAACATGGTCGATCCCGCCGCCGGCCCGTGCCAGCGCTGCCAGGTCTCGGGCCGGACGGCGAAGGTCTGGTCGAGCTTCAGTTCGCCCTTCCTGATCAGGTCGAACGCGACATAGACGGTCATCATCTTGGCCATCGAGGCAGGCGGCATCCGCCGGTCCGCATCCTTGGCATACAGGATCGCGCCGGACGAAAGATCCTTCATGAAGGCGACCGGGGCGGGCGTCTCGAACGGCGGGGCGGCGGCATGGCCGGGCAGCGCCACGGTGGCGAGGAGGAAGGCAAGGGCGTGACGAAGCGGCTTCATTCGGGGGCGTTCCCTCGGGCTGTCAATTCTGGGCGGACGAGCATGGCGTCCTGATAACCGCGTGCCAGCGCTTGCGCCAGCGCGGCGCGTGCCGTGATTTCATCATAAGGACCGATCCGCAGACGCCAGACGCCGCCGAGCGGATCGAGCCGGGTTGGCCCGATCTGCGCCAGCGCCGGCAGCATCGCAGCGCCCCGTGCTGCGTCCCCGAACGCGCCGACCTGGACGTACCACCCGGCCAGCGGCGCCGATGGGCTCGCCATCGATCCCAGGGTTTCGACCTCGGGGGGCGGCAGGTCGAGCTGAAGCGGGGGGCGCATCGCCGGTGCCGCCGCCGGGGCCGTCCACATGGGCGTCATCGGCTGCGGTGTGCGCGCCAGCCGCGTCGGATAGCCTCCCGGTCGCGCATCCGGCCGCGCCGAGGCCATCTTGCCGTTCCGCAACGCGGCCCGGTCCCGTTCCGGCGGATCGACGCGGCGCACGCGCACCTGCGCCGACCCGTCGCGCAATACGCCCAGCGCGTCGGCCGCGCCGCGTGACAGATCGATGATGCGGTTGCCGTGGAAGGGCCCACGATCATTGACGCGGAGCAGGACCGTCCGGCCGGTATCGATCCGCGTCACCTCGACATAGCTCGGCAGCGGCAGCGTGCGATGCGCCGCGCTGATCCCCTTTGGGCGGAATGCTTCGCCATTGGCGGTGCGATTGCCCGATTCGCTGCCATACCAGGAGGCGATGCCGACCTCGTCATAGCTGCGATCGTCGCGCGGATAATAAGTGACGCCGTTGATCCGGTACGGCGGCCCGATCTTGACCACCGCGTCGGAGACCGGCCGCGCCCGCGATGCCCCGCCGCCGCGTGGCCGATCCGACCCCGCGCACGACGCCAGCGTCAGCGCGAGTGCCGCGACGGCGGTGGCGCGCTCAGCGCGCGACGGCATCGGCGAGCAGGCCGACCGACAGCGCGTAGAAGTTCGAGCAATTATAATCGAGGATCACCTTATAGTTGCCGCTGAGCAGATAGGCGGTCGCGTCAGGCCCGTCGGGCTCGATCAACGCCGCCATTTCCGTGTCGGCGGGGACCGGGTAGCCGACCGGCTGGATGCCCAGCCGGCGCCATTCGGCGATGCTCAGCCAGCGGCTGTGGCGATCATGCACCCGTGGGCAGCGCGGGGAGGTCAGGCGCGACTTGACCGTCGCACGATCGAAGCCGACGGGCACGCGCACCGCCACCCCCCACGGCACACGCGGCTTCCACCCGGCATCGAGCAGATAGCCACCGATCGAGGCGAGCGCATCGGCCTCGCTGCGCCAGATGTCCGCCTTGCCATCCCCGTCCCCGTCGCGGGCGACGCGCAGATAGACGCTCGGCAGGAATTGCGGGTAGCCGGTCGCGCCGGCCCAGCTGCCCTTCAATTGCTCGCGCGGAATGCCCCGGCTCATCAGCTGGAGCGTGGCGATGAACTCGGCGGTGAACAATTCCCGCCGCCGCCCCTCGAACGCCAGCGTGCCGAGCGAGCGGAGCAGATCGAAGTCGCCGGTATAGCCGCCATAGCCGGTCTCGTGGCCGTAGATCGCCAGCATGATCGCTTCCGGCACCCCGGTCTGCCGTTCGATCTGGGCGAGCTTGGGCCGCAGCGACTGATATTTACGCTGGCCCCGGCCGATCCGGTCGGCATCGACATGGCGCGCCTGATAGGGGGCGAAGCGCGGGATCGCCGCGGCCGGGGCGTTGGGGTTGCCGCCCGGCTGGTCCCGATCCAGCGCGATCACGCGCGGATTGACGGTCAGGGTCGGCAGCACCGCATCCAGCGTCGCCCGGCTGACCCCGGCCGCCATCGCCCGCGGCCGAAGCCCGTTGAGGAACGCCTGGTAACGGGCATCCTCGCCGCCGCCCGCCGCCTCCTGCGCGATCGAGGGCGTGAACCCGTAGGCGGAGGCCATCATCGCCGCGAGAAGCATGGTAGCCTTGAACATCGAACGCATTGCAGCCCCTTTTACCGATCCTACGTGCCACAACGCAGCGCGGCCGTGAATCCCTCCACCACGGCTCATCGCGCCCCTTGCACGTGAGGGCGCGCCCGCGATAAGCGCGGCATCGCCTGCTGGAAGAGTGTCCGAGTGGTTTAAGGAACCGGTCTTGAAAACCGGCGACGGTGCAAGCCGTCCGTGGGTTCGAATCCCACCTCTTCCGCCAGAATCTCGTCCGTGGATCGGCCGCGTGTCGCACAGTGCCCTGGGCAGCAGGCAGCGCGACAATCGCCGCGGCGTCGCGCATAACCTGGTAGGCTGCGCCATTTCACGGGTTCGCTCAGGCGACGCGCGAGAACCGGAATTGATGGCGGAAGTGGTGGCGCGCGGGCGCAGCAGACGTTTGTTGAAGGATTGCGCAAAGATGGTCCCGAAGAATTTTCGCTGGCTGATAATGCCTCTCGCCCTGATCGGCGGATGTTCGTCCGAGAAAGCGCCGGAGCCCGCCGCCAAGGCGGCCCTCACGCTCCAAGAGTTCATGACGCAGAAGATCGATGTCCATGCGGACGCGATCTGGGCGATCGGCAATGCGGCGATCGACGACACGGCGTCGATCGATCCGGCGAAGATGGACGAGAAGGGCTGGACCGGCATCTCCCAAGCGGCGGAGCGGATGGCGGTCGACGCGCGCGCGCTCGCCGCGCTCGATCCCGTCGTCGTCACCCGGCCCGGTGTGAAGATTGCGGACGAGGGCACGGCCGGCGCGCCGTCCCCCGCCGACATCCAGGGCCACATCGCGCGGGATCACGACACCTTCCGGGCGCTCGCTGGAACCCTCGCGACCCATGCCGACGGATTGGCAGATGCCGCCCGTGCCCGCGACGCGGCGACCGTGGGTCGACTGGTCAACGAGATGGATGGGGTGTGCGAGAGCTGCCACCTGGAATATTGGTATCCCGAGCAGAAGGCGCTGGTGAAGCAGATCGAGGCCGCGGCCCCGGTTGCCGCCGCGTCGCGCTGAGGCCCGGCAGGCAAGGCAGACGGCGCCCGCCTGGTACCCATAAGGCTGGAAGCCCGACGCAACGATCATCGAGAGCATGGCCATAGATGCGATGGGTCCGGCGGGCATGCCGCGCTGTGGCGATGATGCTCGGTCGCCGCGCGGCCGCCCCCATTGGCGCGGGAACCGAGCGATAGCGCCGAACATTCCGTTGCCGAAATCAGGAGCCGTACATTGCCCAAGCTGCTCAAGGACAACGGACTGACGATCATCCTGATGCTGC
>JAQGKS010000021.1 GCA_028289965.1 Sphingomonas bacterium | reverse complement strand
GCCGTCGGGGATCAACGCCGGCCCGTCGACCGCCTCGGCGATATATTCGAGCATGAAGAAGGAGCTGACGATGCGGGTCTCCCCGTCGATCAGCACCGGCCCTTCGCGCTCGAGGTTGATCCGCTGTTCCATCGCCGCGGGATAGTCAGGCACGGCCCGTTCCAGCGGCACCGCGCCGATCGGTCGCCGCTCATAGCTCGCGCCCTTTTCCTCCAGCGCGATCAGTGGCTTGAGCGAATAGAGGTTGGGTTCACCATGGTACAGGATCACAGCGCCGCTCCCTTGGCCGGGCGATCGAGAAGGCTGAGGCGCGCGCCACGATCGGTGCGCGACTTGGCCCAGGTGATGGCGACCGCCGGCCGCTCGCGGATCGTGCGCAGCCACTCCATCAGGGCCGGCGTCTGCTCGTCGTCGACCGCCTCGGGCAGCATGAACGGCAGGCCGTAGCAGCTGTTGAAGGCGTCCACGTCGGCGAGGCTGTAGCTGTCGCCGGCAAGATAGGGGGTGCGTGACAGATGCTCCTCCATCAGCCGCACCGAATAGACCAGCCGCCGCCGCGATTCCGCCAGTTCCTCGGCCGAAAACTCGTTGTAGATCGCCTTGCGCCACGCGATCCGACGCGATTCGAGCGGGATCCGGTCGATCGCGGCGGCAAGTTCCTTGGGATCCTTCTGGCGGACCGACGGGCCGACGCCGATGTTCCAGCCGATCATGCTGAGCGACGGGCCCATATAGCTGTCGAGGAAGCGCATCCACATCCGCATCCGCCAGCGCCCCGCCGGGTCGGCCGGGCGCAGCGGCGGCCCGTCGAACATCTCGTCGATATATTCCATCATCGGCGTCGATTCGGTCAGCACCACCTGCCCATGTTTCAGCGCCGGGATCGTGCCGCTGGGATTGACCGCCAGATAGTCCGGCTTGTGATGATCGAACGACAGCATGTCGAGATAGACGCTGTCATAGGCGACGCCCTTTTCCTCCGCCGCCAACATCGGCTTGCCGGAATTGGCGTTGGGCTCCCAATGATAGATCGTGATCGGCGCGCCGGTCATGCTGTTCCTCTCGATGCTCCGGATCGGTGAAGGGGCGCAGTGATGCCCCCGGATGTGGCGGCGGATCAAGGCCCGGTTTCGTCGGCTCCGCCGGTAGCGCGAACAAGGGTCGCCGCCATCGCGCACGCTTGTATTGTGCCGGGCGGGCGGCACCCGCTAGGATCGTTTGGAAAGCGGCGCGCCAACGCCGGCATCGTGCATCGACCGACCGCAATGGCGGCGGATCAAGGAGAGGATCATCGTGACAGTGGCCGAAGCCGACATCGAACAGCAGGCGCGCTGCGTCTCGACCGAGCTCAACTATCTGCTGCCCGGGCCGGACATCAATCGCCGCTTCGTCTCCGCCGGGGTGGAGGTGAATACCGGAAGCTACGGCCCCTACCCCGTCACGATCCGCGACGGCCGCGATATCCGCGATCATTTCACGCTCGACCGGCAGGGCTTCGTGCTCGCCAACCGGCCGAGCGCGGTGCGCGACTTCTACGACAAGGCCGAGGTCGACCGGATCTATCCCGCCGAGGTCGCCGAGGCGGTCAAGGCCGAAACCGGCGCCAGCTTCGTCGCGCCGATGGGCTGGATGATCCGCAATTCGGGCGACATCGCCGGCTATCAGAAACAGGACGGCCCCTATGTCCACGCCGGCGGCGTGCAGCCCCCGGCCGGCGAGGTGCATATCGATACCGAACCCAGCCGCGCCGACCGCGCCGCGCGCGCGCTCTACGATCGGGTGCGCCCCGACGGCCCCGGCTATCACCGCTTCATCTATTCGAGCTTCTGGCGCACGTTCACCGATCCGCCGCAGGATTGCCCGCTCGCGGTGTGCGACCATCGCAGCGTCGGCGACGACGAAGGCACGCCCAACGTGCTCTACATCGTCGACGAGATCCCGGAGGGCGACGCGCGCTTCGCGGCGATGCCCGATGCCGACCGGCCCGCGGCGGCGGTCTTCCGCCATAATCCGGATCATCGCTGGTGGTATTTTTCGAACATGACGCGGGATGAGGCGATCTTGCTCAAGTTTCACGATTCGGATCATTCGGTCGCATGGCGCACCCCGCACACCGCTTTCTGGGACCCGAGCTTTGCAGACCGGAAGGTCCGCGCCAGCATCGAATGCCGATCGGTCGCGTTCTTCGAATGATCCCGTCCCGGCTTACTCCCGCGGCAGGGTGTGTTCAAACATACACAGCGCACCGCATATCCACGTCTCGCCCCGTTTCTGCGGAAGCGTCGCTTGACGCGAGCGGGCGGCGGCGCTGGGATGCCGCGTAATCGGTAGCTGCGGGAGAGTAAGATGCGGATGATCTTGGGCGCGGCCCTCGGGCTGTTCAGCGTGTCGGCGGCGGCGCAAGCCCCGGTCGTCGATCCGGCCACCGACGACGGCGCGAACGACATCGTCGTCACCGCACAGAAGCGCGAGCAATCGCTGCAGGACGTCAGCCTCGCCGTCACCGCCGTCGGCGCGGACCGGCTGACCTCCAACCAGATCAACAATCTGTCGGATCTCCAGACGATCGTCCCTGCCGTCAATTTCGGCAATGATTTCAACCAGGCCAAGATCTTCATCCGCGGCGTCGGCGCGAACACGTCGACCACCGGCAACGCCACCGGCGTCGCGCTGCACGTCGATGGCGCGGTCGTCTCGCGCGCCGAGGCGCAGCTCACCTCGCTGTTCGATCTGGAGCGGGTCGAGGTGCTGCGCGGGCCGCAGGGCTCGCTCTACGGCCGCAACGCCACCGGCGGATCGATCAACCTGATCACCGCCAAGCCGAAGCGCGACATGGGCGGCTACGCCCGGGTCAGCTACGGCAATTACAACTCGCTGGTCGGCGAGGCCGCGATCACCGGCCCGATCAGCGACATGATCACCTTCCGCATCGCGGGCAAGACCGAGGATCGCGACGGCTACGGCAAGAACCCGTTCAGCGGCCGCGACGTCGACGATCTCAAGCGCCGCATGGCGCGCGCCCACCTGATGTTCGACTTTTCGGATACCGTCGATCTGCTGCTGACCGGCGAATATTTCCGGCAGGACGACGCCTCGGGCGCGGTCCACTATCTCGGCGCGTCCTTCCCCGGCGTGGCCCGGCTCGCCTCGCTCGGCGTCGGCGGCTATGCGACCCGGCCGCGTGATCTCGCCACCGAATCCGAACCCGGCACGGATAGCGAGACCTATGCCTTCACCGGCACGCTGCGCGCCGAACTGAGCGACGCGGTCAGCGTCACCAACATCGCCAACTACCGCAATTTCAAGAGCTCGCTGTTCCAGGATCTGGATCTCTCGAGCGTGCTCGAAAGCCTCGCCACCAACGGCCAGCCGACGACGGTCCAGGAACGGCGGATCGACAGCAAGCAATATAGCAACGAGCTCCAGTTCAACTATAATAGCGACTTCGTGAACGGCGTGTTCGGGCTGTTCTACTTCCACGAACGCCAGCGGCCGATCGATAGCGTCGGTCTTGCCCGCCGCAACGGGCAGGCGAGCAACATCCCGGTGCTGCAGGCCGCGGGCATCGACCTGGCGGAAGCCTATCAGCTTTGCGGCTACGGCCCGGGCACCGCCGGCGGCACGGTCATCGCCCCGAAGCGGGTCTGCACCCGTTCCAATCTCGGCACCACGGCGCTTGCCGGCTTCGGCCAGATCAACCTCGATTTCGGGCTGCTGTCGGATGGGCTGGCGGGCGTCTCGCTCAAGCTGGGCGGTCGCTACAGCCATGAAAAGGTGAGTTCGGAAAACCCGTCGATCGTGATCACCCGCGGCGGTCTCGGCCCGGTGCTGCGCTTCACCACGGCGCAGACCCGTCGCGAACGCAAGTTCAACGATTTCACCCCCGAGGTCGGCCTGAGCTGGGAGCCGACCGACAATCTGCTGCTTTATTATACCTATTCGGAGGGCTTCAAGGCCGGCTCGGGCGAGAACGCTTCGGGCAGCACGACCATCGTCGATCCCGAGACGCTCAAGAACCATGAAGCGGGCATCAAGGCTACCCTGCTCGATCGCATGCTGACCGCCAATCTCGCGGTCTACAGCTACAAGCTCGACGACGCGCAGCTCAACAAGACGATCGCCGGCGGGCCGACCGGCTACACCACGATCTTCCAGAACGCGGCGAGCACCTCGGCCAAGGGGTTCGAGATCGAGCTGGCGGCGCGTCCCGCCGATATCCTGCGGCTCAATGCGGCGGTGTCCTACACCGATGCGCACTTCACCGATTATATGACGCTCGATCCGCTCAACCCGCGCAATATCGCCACCCCCGGCAACATCGGCACCGATCCCGCCACGGCCTATTGCCCGGTGGCGACATGCCCCGAACTCAACATCCAGCTGGCAGGCAACCCGACGCGCAACAGCCCGCGCTGGGCGTGGAACCTGCACGGCGAGCTCGACGTGCCGATCGACGCGTTCGGCGGCGGAAAATTCACGCTGATGGGCGACGTATCGCACAAGAGCCGGACCTATTTCAGCGAGTTCCGGCGCGCGGTCGAGAGCAGCCGCGCCTACACCATGGTCGATGGCTCGCTCGCCTTCACCAGCGGCGATGCGCGGATCCGCGCCCAGCTGTGGGTCAAGAACCTGTTCGACACCGATCGGCCGAGCAGCACCTTCGCGCTCGCCACCGGCCGCCTGATCGGCGTCACCTATCTGCCGCCGCGCACCTATGGCGCGACGATCGGCTACACCTTCTGATCTCCGGCGGACCGCACGCGGCGCACCCTTATCGGGTCGCCGCGTCCGGATCCGCGATCAGGCCGTCGCCTTCAGCGGAAAGCTGAGCAGTTCGGCGAAGGGATCGTCGGGCTGTTCCGGCGGCACCCCCTCGCGCACCGTCGTGCGGCGCATGTAGCGCCGTTCGTTGCGCTCGTCAAAGTAGCCGCCGCGGTGCATAGAGGCGAGGTTGTCCCAGATCACCAGATCGCCCGGCTGCCATTTGACCGAGAATATATATTGCGGCTGGGTCGCCCAATCGAGCAGCTCGCGGATCAGCGCGCGCCCCTCGTCCCGGTCCATACCGACGATGTCGCGCGCATGCGCCGCAATATACAGCGCGTCGCGGCCCGACCCGATATGGCGCAGCACCAGCGGGTGGCGCGCCGACGATCGCTCGTCCACCTCCTCCTCGGTCAGCGGAACGCCGGCGAGCTTGCGCGACCACCACAGCGAGTGGATCACCTCGAGACCGGCGATGCGGTCCTTCATCGGCTGCGGCAGGTCCTCATAGGCCGAGCGGGTATCGGCGAACCAGGTCTCGCCGCCCTCCTTGGGAACCTCGTGCGCCAGCAACAGGGAATAAGAGGAGCGCAGCTCCATGAACGATGAATCGGTATGCCACAGCCGGTCGCCGCGCTTGTGCAGCAGCATCCCCTCGTCCTGCAATATCGCGCCCGACGGATCGAGATTGCCCGCGTCGAACAACTCGCGGTGGCCGTGCCGCGGTGCCTTGCCGGGGCGGAGCGGCGCGCGCTCGAGATAGCCGAAGATGCGGCTGAATTCGACATGGCTGTCATTGTCGAGCCCGGTGTTGCGATAGACGCAGACACCCCATCGATCCATCGCCGCGACGATCGCCGCCCTGGTCGCCTCGTCGAGCGGCTTGCTGATGTCCACGCCCGACACCTCGGCGCCGAAACGCGGCAGGATCGGCTTGATCGTCAGGGTCATCCCAGGTCTCCACTCGGGGCCCGGGCAGTCGGCGCGCGCCGCCGCACGGGCGTTTATCACCCGATATACATACAGTGCTACGCATGTTCACTCAAGCGCGAACTGGGCGGTGGCCGGGGCGGCGGGCACGTCCCGCCCCCACCCCGGCCACGATGCCGCCGCCCCTTACAGCAGCATGAAATAATGGATGCGGTTGGCCTTCGGGACCTTCTCGGCGACGCCGACGAAGATGTGCTTGGCCATCCAGTCGTGCGGGCCTTCCGGCACGTCGAACTTGGGCGAGACCCGCATATAATAATCGTCGGGGCCGACTTCCTCGTTCGCCGCCATCCGCGCCATCATCTCCGGCTCGGCCCAGCGATAGCCGCGGCTCTGGAGATAGATCGGCGTGCCGTCGTCGGCCTGGAGCATGTAGCGCGCATCGAAGTCGATCACCCCGTTCGGGCGCACCAGCGGGAAATCGCCGCCGCTCATCGGGATGACGATGCCGCGGATGCGCGGCCCCTCGAACGTGCCCTGCGCCGCCCATACCGCCGCGCGCATCGATCCCATGCTCGACGGCTTGAGGTAGATCGGCTTGGTCAGGTCGATGCTGACGGTGAAGGCGAATTCGAACCGCGGCGCGAATGGATGCTGCGGGGGCGTGGGATCCGACATGTTTTTCTCCTCGTCGTTGGATGCGCCCTGCATGCCCCGCCGGCGCGCCGACGCGAAGCCCGGATCGCAGCAATCGCGCGCCCAAGGCACGTTAAACCTGCCCGACCGGCCTTGCCCGACCTTTCGGCCTGCGCCACCGGTAGGCTTCGGCCGCGGTTTCGGGCAGAACGGGCCGGCGACGGGCTGCTGCCGCGTGCGTTTGCGCAGCCTCGCCACGGGAGTGACGGCATTGGAGAAGAACGGGCGTGGGTCCGCCGACGATTTCGACGGCTGGGGTCACCGCTATCACGAACATTATCCGGCCGGCTCGCGGCTGGATCTGGAGTTCCGGCTGTCGCGCCTGCTGGTGCTCGCCAGCCGCGGCTGGATCAACCGCATCGACAGCCTGCTACGCGGCGCGACCGGGCAGACGCGGGCGCGCTGGCAGATGCTGTTCGCGCTGTCCTTCTCGGGCATGCCGGTCACGCTGAGCGATCTCAGCGCCCGCCTGCGCGTGCAATGGCCGACGCTGGTGCGCGTGGTCGAGGGGCTGGAGAAGGACGGCTATGTCACCCGCACCGATAATCCCGGCGACGGGCGCTCGCGGCTGATCCACCTGACCGATAGCGGGCGGGCGCTGATCGCGACGATCCAGCCGATCCTCGATCCGGCGCGCGAAAAGGCGCTGTCCCGTCTCAGCGACGAGGAACTGGTGCTCTGCACCGATCTGCTCCACCGCATCCTCGAAGGCACCCGCGCCGGGCCCGACCCGGCATCGGGGGAGGCGCCGGCCGCCTGAGCGACACGGAACGCGCGCGCCACAGGGCGCGCGCGCCTGCGTTCACGCCGCGGCCAGTTCCTGGCCGACTTCGTGCGTCACCACGCCGTACAGCTTGGCGGCATTGTCGTGGGTGAGCGTGCGGACGACCTGCGGCGGCAAATGCCCCATCGTCTCCTCGACCACCTTGTGCGAATTGGGCTGGATGCTGTCGGGATGGGGATAGTCCGTCGCCCACAGCAGACTTTCCGGCCCCCAGAATTCGAGCAGCCGCATCGCCGTCGGGCTCTGCTGGAACGTGCCGTTGACCTGCCGCTTGAACAATTCCGACGGCTTGGTCCTGTGCGGGATGCCGCCCTTGTCGGCCCGATATTCCTCCCACGCCCGATACGGCGATGACGATCTTCATCTTCGGGTGCCGCTCGAGGATGCCCCAGGCGAACAGGTCGACGAACGGATCGGCGTGGAGGAAGGTCGCGTCCGGGCTGCCCTTGTTCGGATCGAACGCCGCGCCGGCCTTGGCGAAGACGGTGACGTGGAACGACAGGATGATCCCGCTTTCCTCCAGCAGGTCGAACATCGGCTCCCACCTCTTGTCTTGGAGCCGCGGCTCGGCCTCCGCGATCTGCAGATTGGCCTGCTTGCAATTGCCGCGCTCGGCCAGCCGGCGAAGCTCGCGGATCGCCGCTCCGGAAGGCGCGCGCGCCTATCCGACGGCCTCATCGCCAGCGCCAGAGCCAGAGCCTACTGGCGATAGCGGCGGCGGCAGCTTAGGTAGGCGCCGCGCCACCCTGACATGGATACCCCGCCGAGTGCCCGATGCCCCCCTGCCGATCCGCGTCGTCGCGCTCTACCGCTTCACCGCGATCGCGGATTGTGCGGCGCTGCAACGCACGCTGGCCGAGGCGTGCCGCGCGCAAGGAGTCCGCGGCACGCTGATCCTCGCGCCCGAGGGGATCAACGGGACTATCGCCGGGACCGACGAGGGCGTCGGGCAGATCGTCGAATGCCTGCGCGCCCTGCCCGGCTGCGCCGACCTCGAGGTCAAGGAATCGCGCGCCGCCGCGCTGCCGTTCCACCGCATGAAGGTGCGCATCAAGCGCGAGATCGTGACGATGGGGGAGCCCGGCATCGATCCGCTGGAGGATGCCGGCCACTATGTCGCCGCCGACGCGTGGAACGCGCTGATCCGGGAACCCGGCACGATCCTGATCGATACGCGCAACGATTATGAGGTCGCGATCGGCAGCTTTGCCGGGGCGATCGATCCCGGCACGCGCACGTTCCGCGATTTCCCCGCCTGGTTCCGCGCCCACCGCGACGCGTTGCTCGGCGACGGCCGGACGCCGAAGGTCGCGATGTTCTGCACCGGCGGGATACGCTGCGAAAAGGCGACCGCGTTCCTGAAGCGCGAGGGGCTGGACGAGGTGTTCCACCTCCAGGGCGGCATCCTCAAATATCTCGAAACCGTCCCGCCCGATCAGAGCCTGTGGGAAGGCGAATGCTTCGTGTTCGATCAGCGCGTCGCCGTCACCCACGGGCTCGAACCGGGCAGCCATTCGCTGTGCCACGCCTGCCGCATGCCGGTGTCGGCCGAAGAACTCGGCTCGCCCCTCTATGTCGCGGGGATCAGCTGCCCCGCCTGCCATGCCGACCGCGACGATCGCCAGCGGGCCGGCTATGCCGAACGCGAGCGCCAGGTCCGGCTGGCGACGGCGCGCGGCGACAGCCATGTCGGCGCCGCCTCCCCGTGTGCAGAAACAAAGCGGCCGCCGGTGCGCCCCGCCGCTTCGCCCGATGCCCTGGAGGATTTTTCGCCATGAGTGACCGCGCCGCAGAATTCCTCACCCAATGGTGCCTGAAGCGGGAAAATCGCGAGGCGATCAGCCGCGAGGAGGCGGCACGGGTCGCGGCGCGCTGGGAAGAAGAGGCCGCGGAGAACGGCATCCCCCGGTCCGAGCTGGAGCGCGCCGCAGAGGGCCCGATCGCCGATTTCCTGATCCGGACATACGGCGATGCGGGTACGCCGATCGACGGGGAGACCCTCGGGAGCGATCTGCCCCGTACCCGAGCCTAGACGAGGACGCGATCGGGCGCGCCGATGTCGTCGAGCCGGGTGGTCGAATCGATCTCCAGCAGCGGCTTGATCAGCCCGTCGCGCAGATCATAGACCCAGCCGTGCAGCGCGAGCGGCTCATCCGCGGCAAAGCGCGCCTGCACCACCGACGTGCGCGCCAGCCGGACGAGCTGATCGCGCACGTTGACCTCGACGAACCGGTTGATGCGCTGATCCTGGTCGCCCGCGCCGGCGATCTCCGCGGCGTGCGCCTGATGGACCGCGCGGGCATTGCCGAGCCAGCGATCGACCGGCCCTTCGGTGCCCCCGTCCATCGCCGCCTTGATCCCGCCGCAGCCATGATGGCCGCAGACGATGACGTGCTTCACCTCGAGCACGGCGACCGCATATTGCAGCACCGACATTAGGTTCAGATCGTCCGCGTTGACGAGGTTGGCGATGTTGCGGTGGATGAACATGCCGCCGGGCGGCGTCATCGTCATCTGCTCGGGGCTGACGCGGCTGTCCGAACAGCCGATCCACAGGAAATCCGGTTTCTGCCCGCCGACCTGGCGGGCAAAGAAGTCCGGCGCCTCGTCCAGAAGCTCGACCGACCACGCCTTGTTGGCGAGCAGCAGCTGCTTATACTTCCTCATGCGAAACGAACCTCTGTGGCGGGGGCGTTGATGAGCGGCGCGCTGCGCCGGGCGATGTCGCCCCGCACGACGACGGTGATGCCGCGATATTCCGCGCCCTTGATGAAGGCGTTGATGATGTCGACATTGTCGAGATCGACATAGCTGGTCGACGACAGGTCGATCAGCAGCGTGCAATTGTCCGGCACCCGGCCAAGCTCGCGCTGCAATTCATATTTGTGGATGAAGTACAGGTTGCGCCGGGCGCGGATCAGGCAATCGTCGCCGTCATCGTCGCAGGCGAAGGTGATCGCCGGGCGGAAATTGCGCCCGATGACGAACACGAAGCCGATCACCAGGCCGATGACGATGCCGATCAGCAGATCGGTCAGCAGGATCGCCACCACGGTCGCCACGAACGGGATGAACTGGGTCCAGCCCTGCTTGTAGCGGTGGGTGAACAAGGCCGGCTTGGTCAGCTTGTAGCCGGTCGCGATCAGGACGGCGGCCAGCGCCGACAGCGGGATCAGGTTGAGTATCGTCGGGATCAGCGCCACGCTCAGCAGCAGCCACAGCCCGTGCATCATCGTCGACGCCTTGCTTTCCGCCTTGGCCTCGACGTTCGCCGAGGAACGGACGATCACCGAGGTGACCGGGATGCCGCCGATCAGGCCGGAGACGATGTTGCCCGCCCCTTGCGCGAACATCTCGCGATTCTTGTCGGTCGTGCGGCGGCGCGGATCGATCTCGTCCACCGCCTTCACGCTGAGCATCGATTCGAGGCTGGCGACGATCGCCAGGGTCAGCGCCGTCGTCCACACCGCCGTGTTGCCGATCGCCGAAAAGTCGGGGAAGCGGAAGAAGGACAGGAACTGGCCGAGGCCGTCGGCCACCGGCACCTGGACGAGGTGGGTCGGCGCGATCTGCCACGCCGGCAAGACCAGCCCGAGCAAGGCATTGCCCGCGATGCCGATGCCGACGACCACCAGCGGGCCGGGCAGGAAGCGCAGCGGGCCATCCTTGGGCCGCGCCTTGTCCCACCAGAACAGGAAGGCCAGGCTCACGCCGGCGATCAGGATCGCGCCCGGCAGCACACTGCTGCGCAGCGTATACCAGATCGTCGAAAAGGTGTTGAAGCCGTCGGTCTGAAGGAATTCGAAGCTTCCTTCATAGTCGCCGTCATAGCCGATCGCGTGCGGAAACTGCTTGAGGATCAGGATGATTCCGATCGCCGCCAGCATGCCGGTGATCACCGAGGAGGGCACGAACTCGCCCAGGATCCCGGCCCGGGTGACGCCGAACAGCAACTGGAACATGCCCGCCAGCACCACCGCCAGCAGGAACGCCTCGAAGCTCGGCAGCGTCATGATCGCGCCCAGCACGATGACGGTGAGGCCGGCGGCCGGGCCGCTGACCGACAAGGGCGATTTCGAGATCGCGCCGACGACGATACCGCCGACGATCCCGGCGATGATCCCGGAAAAGAGCGGCGCGCCGGAGGCGAGCGCGACGCCGAGGCAGAGCGGCAGCGCCACCAGCGCGACAACGATCGACGCTGGAAGATCCGCCTTCCAGGTCGAGAAAGGTTTGGCAGAACTTGGCATCGTCATCCTTCGCACCAGAAGACCGAACCCATCGGTCTCTTCTGCAATGCACAATATAGGTTAGGACGAAAACACATCCAGAGAGGGGAAACGCTTTGTCACGCTCCCGACAATATAGATGGGCGTTGGGGCGGAGTTATTGCGTCCCTACGCTTTGTTTCAATCTGTTGCTGGTGGACTTATAGTAAGCAATGCTTGGGACTTACCGCTTGCCGCGTCCCAACATTCGCAGCGAAACCGTCGCCACCAGATAAGCGCACAGAATGACGGCGCCGAGCGGCCGGGCAGTGCCGTCATGCAGCGCGCTGGCGATGGCCGCGCCGATCGCGCCGAACCCGAACTGGAGCGTGCCGACCAGCCCGGAGGCGGCGCCCGCCCGCTGCGGATCATGCGCCATCGCGCCGGCAAACGCATTGGGCTGGGTGAAGCCGATCGCGGCGACGATCACGAACAGCGGAACCGCCAGCCCCCACAGCCCGCCGAAGCCGGTGATCCCGGCGGCGAGCAGCCCCGCCGCGGCGGCAACGCTGACGAGGTTCGCGCGGCGCAGGATCCAGTCATAGCTGAACCGCACCAGCAGCAGCCGGTTGAGATAATTGGCCGCGAGCAGCCCGACCCCATTCACCGCGATCAGCCAGCCAAGCGCCTGGGGCGAAATGCCGAAGCCGCCGACCAGCACTTCGGGCGAGACCGCAAGATAGGTCAGCAGCCCGGCATGCGAGCAGCCCGCGGCGAGCGCATAGGCCATCACCTGCGGCTCACGCAGCAGGATCCAATAACTCCGGAACGGCGATTCGCCCCGCGCCTCGCGCGCGCTCGCCCCCGACCGCGATTCGTCCAGCCGGAGGAAGGTGGCGATGCCGATCACCGAGGCGAACGCCGTCAATATCCAGAAGATCGCCCGCCAGTCCGCCACCAGCAGCACGAACCCGCCGAGCAGCGGCGCGATGATCGGCCCAAGGCTGATCACCAGCAGCAACGTCGACAGCACATGCGCGCTTTGCTGCGGCGGGAAGCGATCGCGGACCACCGCGCGCGACACCACCAGCCCGGCACAGCCGCCGAGCGCCTGGAGGAAGCGGCACGCGATCAGCATCTCGATCGATCCGGCCAGCGCGCAGCCGATGCTCGCCAGCACATAGAGCGTCACCCCGCCAAGGAGCGGGATGCGCCGGCCGATCCGATCCGAAATCGGCCCGTGCAACAGCTGGCCGAGGCACATGCCGAGATAGAAGGCGCCCACCGTCAGCGCCCCCGCCGAGGCCGGGGCGCCAAGGTCGCGCGTCATCTGCGGCAGACCGGGCAGATACATGTCGACCGACAGCGGGGCGAAGGCGCACAGCCCGCCCAATATCGCGATCAGCCCGAGCGGCACCTTGGGAGCCGGGGCACGGGCCGGTCGGCCGGTCACCCGCATCGTGGCGTTGCCGCGCACCGTCACGCTGTTTCGGGTGAACCGCCCGGCTTGGTCGCGAGCCAGATCACATGGTGGGCGCCGCTGCGGCCGCGGGTGGCGCGGGTGCGCACCTCCTCGACCTCGAACCCGACCTTGCGGAGGCGTTCGGCGAACGCCGCGTCGGGCCCGGCCGACCACACCGCCAGGATCCCGCCGGGACGCAGCGCGACGCGCGCCGCCGCCAGCCCGTGGGCATCGTACAGCCGATCATTGGCCGAATGGGTGATCCCATCCGGGCCATTGTCGACATCGAGCAGGATCGCATCGTAGCGGCCGATCGCCTCGCCGATCAGGGCGCGGACGTCGCGGACAAGCACCGTCACGCGCGGATCGGCCAGGCTGTCGCCGTGCAGATGTGCCAGCGGCCCTTCGGCCCACGCGACCACCTGCGGCACGAGCTCGGCGACCGTGATCGCAGCGCCCGCGGGCAGGCAGGCGAGCGCGGCGCGCAAGGTGAAGCCCATGCCCAGCCCGCCGATCAGCAGATGGGGCGCAGGCACGCCCGATATACGCTCGCAACTCGCGGTCGCCAGCGTCTCTTCCGAGGCGCTGAACCGGCTGCTGGTCAGCTCGTTCGCGCCGAGCATGATCGAGAAATCGTCGCCGCGGCTGAGCAGCCGCAGCGATCCGCCGCCGGGCGTTTCGGCCTCGTCGATCAGGATCCGCGGGACCATCAACCGCGCCACGCGCGGATCAACGGGAACCCTTGCGGATCTTGCGGGCGAGATAACGCGCGTCGCGGGCGGCCTTTTTCTCGGCGTCGGTCAGCTCGGGCGGCTTGGCATTGGCGAGCGCCTCGGCCTCGGCGGCACGGGCCAGCTTCTCGGCCTTTTCCTGCTCGCGCGCGGCGCGCTTGGCGTCGCGCGCCTCGGCCAGCGCGGCTTCGCGCGCGGCATGGGCTTCGCGCGCGGCGGCGAGAACGGCTTCGTCGACCGGTGGCTTTTCGCGCAGCTTTCCGAGGGCCTTTTGGCGGGCCTGATCGGAGAGCGCCTTGCGCTCCTGAAAGCTCGGTTCCTTGAATGAAGGCATGCTAGATGTCGTCTCCTGGGCTCTGGGGCCCATGGTTGGCGGGCATGCGCCAATAGCAGCGCATCCCGGCTTCTGTAAGGCAAGTAAGGGAAACGGGGTCTGTACAGGCCCTATATCCGTCGCGAGCGACGTCGGCGCCACGATCATAGCCGATCGGCCGGTAAATGGCAAAGCGATGCACGAAGGGGCAAGCCGGCCGCCGCGCGTTCGGCTTGCCCCCATCTTATCGGCGCTCGCTGGCCGTCGCCGCCCGTGCGGCGCGGAACTCGGAGTCCGCGCTCCAGTCGGGCCAGTCGCGCGAGTCCGCCAAGGTCCGGCCGACCGCGTAGACCAGGCCGAGATCGGGCTTGACGCTCGACAGGTCGATGTCGGCGCTCCACTCGTCCGCGGGCTGGTGATAGCGATCGCGGGTATAGGCCTCGGCCAGCTGCTCGCCGCGGGCAACCCCGCCGGTGATCAGATCGCGGCCCGCGCCGAACGACACCGCCGGCACGCCCTGTTTGGCGAAGGGGAAGTGATCGGAGCGATAGAAGCTCCCCGCCTCGGTCCCCGGATCGGGGGTGTAGCTGCGGCCGAGCCGCCTGCCCTCCGCCACCAGCATGTCGAGCAGGCCGAGTTTGGCCACGCCCGAGATGGTGAAGTCCTTCGCCGCGCCGGCGCCGACCGTCGAATCCATGTTGATCACGCCCGCCGTCGTCGCCAGCGGATAGACCGGGTTGGACGCATAATATTCGGAGCCGAGCAGCCCCTTCTCCTCCGCCGTCACGCTCAGGAAGACGATCGATCGGTCGGTCCGCGGCGCCTTGGCAAAGGCGCGGCCAAGCTCGATCAGCATCGCCGTGCCCGACGCATTGTCGCGCGCGCCATTATAGATCCGGTCGCCCTTCGCATCGGGCTGGCCGATGCCGAGATGATCCCAGTGCGCCGAATAGACCACCGTTTCGTCCGGATGGCGGGTGCCGGGCAGCCGCCCGAGCACGTTCTTCGACACGATCGTCTCGGGCTTCACCGCATAGCGCGCCGAAAAGGTGCTGTTGAGCGCGACGGGCTTGAAGTCGCGGCGCTGCGCGGCCTTCTTCATCGCGTCGAAATCCATTCCTGCGGACCGGAACAGCTCCACCGCCAAATCGCGCTGGATCCATCCCTCCACCGTGCTGTGCGCCGCCGTCGGATCGCTGCGGACGATGTCGAACATCGTGTTGGTGTTCGAGTTCTTGACCGTCGGCCAGCCATAGGAGGCCGGCGCATATTCGTGGACGACGAGCACGCCCGCCGCGCCCTGCCGCGCCGCTTCCTCATATTTATACGTCCAGCGGCCATAATAGGTCATCGCCTTGCCGCCGAAATCGCCTTCGCCGCCCTCGAAATCGGGATCGTTGACGAGGACGACGAGGATCTTGCCCTTCAGGTCCGCGCCCTTGAAGTCGTCCCAGTTGCGCTCGGCCGCCTTCACGCCGTAGCCGACGAAGACCAATGGCGCATCGCGCAGGTCGACGCTGGATTGGCCGGTCAGCGCGGCGCGCACGGCGATCTCGTTGCCCTGGGTCAGCGTGCGCGACTTGCCCGCGGTGGCGATCGACAGCGACGGCGTGCCGACGATGTCGGACTTGAGCAACGGCACGTCCTGCACCCAGCCGCGCGCCCCGCGCTTCTCCGGTCCGCCCTTCTCCGATCCGCCCTTCGCCGGCCCGCCCGGCTGCAACCCGGCGGCCTTCATCTGGGCGATGATATAATCGACCGTCTTGCGTTCGGCCGGGGTCGCCGGCGCGCGCCCCTCATAGGCGTCGCTCGACAGCGTCTTGATGTCCCGGCTCACGCGGGCGTGATCGAACTGCGGCGTGGTCGCCGCCGCAAGGATCGCCGCGGGCGTCAGCAGGGCTGCGCCGCCGAGCAGGCGCATGAGTGATTTTTGCATATTGCTCCCAAGGGTTAGGGGCGCGGCCGCCCGCTTTCGGCGATCTTGATCCATGCCTTTCGCCGACGCAAGCCGCGCGCTCAGGCACCGTTCGGCAGCGCCCGCGCCACGTCGGCGTCGGACAGGCCGAACGCGCCGAGCGTGTAGCGATGCCCCAGATGGGCGCGCGCGCCGCCCAGATAATGCCGCATCCGCGCCTCGACCGCAGGGGTCAGCGCCATGCCGAGGAAGGCGTAGATCCGCCGCATCTCGGCCAGCCAGTCACGGTCGACATCGGCGAACTGCACGTCGATCTGCGGCACGTCGGGGTGGCGTCTGCGCGCGGCGGCGGCGCGTTCCACCCGCCGTGCCGTCTTGCCCAGCCACTCGCCACCCACCCAGGCCGCGCTGACGCTGTCGGACTGGACGCGCAGCTGGTGCCACACGAGCGAGGCCGAGGACGCCACCACCGCCGCCGGATCGCGGTGCAGGCAGATCAGCCGCGCATCCGGAAACGCCGCGATCATCGCATCGAGTTCCTCCATATATTGGGGGGATTTGAGGATCCATGGCCGCCCCGGCGCTTCCCCGCGCGACCAGGCGATGGTCTGGAGCAGGTGCCGGAACTCGCGGTAGACCGGCGCCGGGTCCTGCCCTTCCCACCAGCGCGCGAACCCCGGCACGCGCCACTGCGTCTCCAGCTGCGCGCCGTTGACCGAAAAGCCGAACAGTCCGAATTCCTCGTCCGGAGCGCTCGCGGCGGTCGGGTGGATCGCGGCGAACGGCGGGTTGAGCGCGCGCAGGAACGCCAGCCCCGCCGCCGCCTTGCCGCGCCGCAAGCGCGCCGGCACCGGGGTCAGCGATTCGAACAAGCGGGTGTGGGCCAGCCGATCGTCGCAGGCGAGCAGCCGCTGGATCCGCGTCGTGCCCGATCGCATCGAGCCGAGCACGATGATCGGCGCGGGGATCGGCCGCTCCAATATCTCCGGATGGGCCCGCCACAGCGCGCGGGCGCGCAGCCTTTCGCGCAGGATCTTGACCAATTGCCCATGCGCCAGCGTGCGCCCGATCGGGTTCAGATCGGCCTCGGCGGCGAGCGACGCGGTCAGCACCTCGAGCGCCCCGCGCCAATGGTCGGGACCGAAATCCTCCTTGCGCTCCGCCCGCACCGCGCGCTCGATCAAGGCGGCCGGGTCGAGCGTCGGCTCGGGCAGGATGCCGCTGCGCCAGAGGCGGGTCAGCCCAGCGGAGGTTATCCGGGCGACTCGGGTCGCCGCTCGCGGCTCGGCCGGTGCTCGGACGGTTCCGGGCGACGGCGGATCGCTATCGACATCGTCGCCTGGCAATGCGCATGCGGACGGGTCGCCCGCGCCCGCCGCAGCGAGCGGGGTCATCGCCCGCCGAATCCAACGGGGCGCCGCATCGCCGGTCAGTGGCTCCCGCCGATCGGCGCGTCGC
>JAQGKS010000301.1 GCA_028289965.1 Sphingomonas bacterium | reverse complement strand
TTTCGGCGGCGATCGTGGCATATTCGGAACTGACGACGTCGATCCCGGCATCGGACCCGGCGGTGGCATCGACGACGACGGTGCCGGCACTCGCCTCGACCAGGCGGTAGCGCGCGCGCAACGTCCGTCGCTCGCGCGTCACCGCATTGTCGGAGCGCACGCCGAAACCGGTGATCCGATCATCCAGCTCGACTTCGAGCCGGAACCGGGCCGCGGCGTCGGACTGGCCCGCGGCGGCGAGGCGATCGTTGAGGGCGTTGCGGACGAGCCAGCCGGCGCGGCCCTCGATTGGCCCCACCGTCACGCCCGACAGGGTTTGCGCGACCACGCCCTGCCGCCCGCCCGAATAAAGCGGGCGCAGGCCACAGCCGCCGAGCAGCAGCGCGCCGATCAGGAGGGCGGCGGGGGCCCTCATGCGACGATGTTGACGAGACGGTCGGGCACGACGATCACCTTGCGCGGCGGCTTGCCCTCGAGCAGCCGGGCGATCTTGTCGGACGCCAGCGCCAGAGCCTCCATCTGGTCGCGGGCAATGCCCTTGGCCACGACCAGCGTATCGCGCAGCTTGCCATTCACCTGGATCGCGACGGTCACCTCGTCGTCGATCAGCAATGCGGCATCGGCTTGCGGCCAGCCGGCATCGGCGATCAGGCCATCATTGCCGAGGCGCGCCCAGGCTTCCTCCGCCACGTGCGGCACCATCGGCGCGACCAGCAACGGCAGGGTGCGGATCGCCTCCACGCGTGAGGCACTCGGCGCGGCCTTCTCGATCGCCCCGACCAGTTCGTACAGCTTCGCCACCGCCTTGTTGAAGGACAGCGCCTCGATATCCTGGGCGACCCCGGCGATCGTGCGGTGGAGCTTGCGATCCAATTCGCGGTCGCTCGCATCCGGGGCGGCCAGCGGGGGTTCACCCTCGCCCGGCGCGACCGCATCGATCAGCCTCCAGAAGCGCTGGACAAAGCGCCACGCCCCCTCGATGCCCGACACGCTCCATTCGAGGTCGCGTTCGGGCGGGCTGTCCGACAGCATGAACCAGCGGACCGCGTCGGCGCCATATTCCTCGACGATGCCGGCGGGGTCGACCGTGTTTTTCTTCGACTTGGACATCTTCTCGATGCGGCCGACGGTTACCGGTGCACCCGTCGCGATCAGGCGGGCGCTGCCGTCGCTGCTGCGTTCGATTTCTTCGGGGCTGAAATAGACCGGGCGCTCGCCTTCCTCGGCGGGCTGGTAGAAGCTGGCGTGGGTCACCATCCCCTGGGTGAACAGGCCGGTGAACGGCTCGCTCACCCCCAGCCGCCCGATCCGCGCCAGCGCGCGTGTCCAGAAGCGGGCATAGAGCAGATGCAGGATCGCATGCTCGACCCCGCCAATATACTGGCCCACTGGCAGCCATTGTTCGGCCACCGCGCGATCGAACGGCGCATCGCTCGGCTGGCTGGCGAAGCGTATGAAATACCAGGAGGAATTGACGAAGGTGTCGAGCGTGTCGGTCTCGCGCACCGCGGCGCCGGCGCAGCGCGGACAGGCGACATGCTTCCACGTCGGATGCAAGGCGATCGGATTGCCCGGTACGTCGAAACGGACATCCTCGGGCAGCACCACCGGCAACTGATCGCGCGGCACCGGCTGCGCCCCGCACGTCTCGCAGTGGATGATCGGGATCGGCGTGCCCCAGTAACGCTGGCGCGATACGCCCCAGTCACGCAGCCGCCAGACCGTCGTTCCTTCGCCCCAGCCTTCGGCTTCCGCCCGCGCCACGACTGCTGCTTTGGCGGCTTCGACGCTCATCCCGTCGAGGAAGCGCGAGTTGACGATGATCCCGGGGTTCGAATCCGCCTCGTCGTGGATCGGCGCGTTCGCCTCCTCCGCCGAGGGCGCGACCACGCGGGTGACCGGGAGCATATATTTGCGGGCGAAATCGAGATCGCGCTGATCGTGGCCGGGCACGCCGAACACCGCGCCCGTGCCATATTCCATCAGCACGAAATTGGCGACGAACAGCGGCAGGCGCCATTCGGGGTCCAGAGGGTGGATCACGGACAGGCCGGTGTCGAAGCCCTTCTTCTCGGCCGTCTCGATGTCCGCCGCCGCAGTGCCGGTGGTGCGGCACTCGGCGATGAACTCGGCCAGCGCCGGCATCGTCGCGGCGAGCGCGGCGGCGATCGGATGATCCGCCGCGATCGCGGCGAAGGACGCGCCGAAGATCGTATCGGGCCGGGTGGTGAACACCTCGAGCTGCTCGATCCCTTCGGACGTGGGCTCGACCGCGAAGCGGAACTTCAGGCCCTGGCTCTTGCCGATCCAGTTTTCCTGCATCGTGCGAACCTTGTCCGGCCACTGATCGAGTGTCGAGAGGCCCTCGAGCAGCTCGTCGGCGAAATCGGTGATGCGCAGGAACCACTGGCTCAGCTTGCGCCGCTCGACCAATGCGCCGGATCGCCAGCCGCGGCCGTCGATCACCTGTTCGTTGGCGAGCACGGTCATGTCGACCGGATCCCAATTGACCGCGCTTTCCTTGCGATAGACCAGCCCGGCGGCATAAAGATCGAGGAACAGCGCCTGTTCGTGGCCGTAATAATCGGGCTCGCACGTCGCCAGTTCGCGGCTCCAGTCGAGCGCGAAGCCGAGCCGCTTCAGCTGGGCGCGCATCGCTGCGATATTGGCGCGGGTCCAGTCGCCGGGATGGACGCCTTTTTCCATCGCCGCATTCTCGGCGGGCATTCCGAAGGCGTCCCAGCCCATCGGATGCAGCACTTCATGGCCGGTCATCCGCTTGAAGCGGGCGAGCACGTCGCCCATCGTATAGTTGCGGACATGGCCCATGTGGATGCGCCCCGATGGATAGGGGAACATTTCGAGCACATAGCTCTTGGGGCGCGGGCTGGCATCGTCGGCGTGGAAGCTGCCGCGCTCCTCCCACTGCTGCTGCCAGCGCGCGTCCGCCGCAGCGGGATCGAAGCGCGTCGCCATCGGTGCTTGCGATCAGCCGGAGATAGCGGAGCGGCGCAGATCGCGCGCCTTGGCGAGGATGATCTCCTCCAGCTTCTGGACGGTCGCGGCCTGCACGGGCGCCTCGTTCCACTGGCCGTTCTGGAGCAGCTGGCGCGATGCCGCGACGCGCAGGGCGTCGGCGCGCAGATCCTGGTCGAGAATGGTGACGGTCACCTTCATCCGCTCGGTCGGGATGGCGGGGTTGGCGTACCAGTCGGTGACGATCACGCCGCCGTTCGAATCGACCTGCGCCATCGGCATGAACGACAGCGTGTCGAGCGTCGCGCGCCACAAATAGCTGTTGACGCCGATCGTCGTCACCCGGGAGGCGGCGAGGTCGGCCTTCGGCCGCTCGCTTTTGCTGCCGCAGGCGGCGAGCGTGGCGGCGAGCGCGATGGCGATCGCAAGACGGGAGCGGCGGAGCATATTGCTAACCTCGGGGTTCAGACGTGTCGGCTTCGTTATAGCCGCACCGCTCCGCCCGCAAGCGCGCAACCAACAGCCGGCCGGCAGACGGACTGCAGCCGGCCTGAAGTCCGGTTGTGGACATGCTGCAACAGGCTGACGGAATCGTTCGATATGGCGAGCAATGTTGGCGCTCGGCACGGCTCGCGTGTTAATGGCAGTGGCAAGGGGAAATGACGTCGTGGCTGGTTTGAGTCGGGGAAAGATAGCGATTGCAGGCGCGGCTCTGGCCGTGACCTTCGTCGCGTTCGGGCCCGGCAACGCCGCCACCACGCTCGTCAAGAAGCGCGGATCCAATTCGATCTCGCTGAGCACCCCCGGCAGCCTCGGTTCGTTCACCCCCGCCGCGGCGGATCCGAAGACCGCGGCGGCGTTCGCCCGTAGCGGCTTTGCCAGCGGTGGCTTCCACTTCACGCCGTCCTCCGCACCCGGCGGCCGGCGCGCGGTGACGGTGGCCGTGCGCGCCCGTGCGAACACGAAGGCGGAGGCCGAACGGTCCGCGCTGGTTGCAACCCCGACGATTGCGCCGACCGCCTATAATCTGGGCGTCTCGGTCGGCTGGAAGCGGTTCGCGCTTTCGGGCGATATCGCCAAGGTCGATCCCGGCGTGATGCCGGGCGGACGCGAGGCGGTCGATCTCGGCGTCAGCTATTCGGGTCGCCAGTGGAGCACGAAGCTTCAGGTCGCGGCCGATCGCAGCCTGGGCGACCAGCCGCGGCTGGTCGGCAACGATCAGGGCTATTCGGTCGATCTCGGGGGTTCCTATGCGCTCACCCGGAACCTCGAGGTGACCGGCGGCGTGCGCTACCGGATGCAGCGTGATCGGCTCGAGCGGATCGCCGACGAACGTCGCGACTCGCAGGCAGTCTATATCGGTACCGCCTTCAAGTTCTAAGGCCGTGCTACGCGGCGCTTGCCGCTGAGCGCATCGATCGCCGCCCAGCCATAGCTCCCCAATCGCGCCAGCCGACGCGCGCGATGTTGGTCCATTCCACCTAGCGCGACGACGCGGGTTAGCCCGCGCGCCATCAGTCCGAACCGGACGGGCCCGAGCGTTTTGCCACCGGGATGCGAACGCGTCGGGAAGACCGGCGACAGCAGCACGAGGTCCGCGCCGTCGCGCAACGCGGTAATTGCTGCACGCCGGTCATGCGCCGGGGCGGTGCGCAGCAACTTCCGGTCGGCGGATCCAACCGTGGCGCGGTGAACGCCGTCTGCCCGCCAGGCGCGCGCCAGCCGGTCCGATCCGGCGAGGACGAGGAGCAGGCGGCGGCGGCGGGCGATGGCGCGGACGCGCTCGAACAGCGCGCGCCGCTCCGGACCCGCGGTGTGATAATGGCGGAAGATGATCCCCGCCTGTCCCCGCGGGAGAGCGTCCAGCGCGTCCCAGAGTGCGCCGCCCTGGCGCTCGTCGGTCATCAGCCACAGGCGGGGGAGAGGCTGGCGGGCGGGCACGGTGCTGCCTATAGCATGGCGATGCCGTTCAGCGATCCCGCCGCCTCGTCCAACCACCCCGCGCTCGACGACGTCCGCGCCCGCATCGCCCGATCGGCCGCGCTCGCCGGGCGCGATCCGCGTGGGATCGAGCTGATCGCGGTATCGAAAACCCAGCGTGCCGAGGCGATCGCACCGCTGCTCGCGGCGGGCCAGGCAAGCTTCGGCGAGAACCGCGTGCAGGAGGCGGAGGCCAAATGGCCCGCCCTCGTTGAGGCCACTGATGCCGACATTCGGCTGCACCTCGTCGGCCAGCTCCAGTCGAACAAGGCGGAGGCGGCGGTCGCGCTGTTCGACGCGATCCACTCCATCGATCGTCCGTCGCTGGTCGAGGCGCTCGCCCGCGCAGTCGAGCGGACCGGACGGCGGCCGGATTGCTTCCTCCAGGTCAATATCGGCGAGGAGCCGCAGAAGGGCGGCTGCGCCATCGCCGCGCTCCCCGGCCTGCTCGATCAGGCGCGGGCCGCGGGGCTGCCGATCATCGGCCTGATGGCGGTTCCGCCGCTGGAGACCGAGGCGGCGCCCTATTTCGCCTTGCTCGCCAAGCTTGCCCGCGACCTCGGGCTGGCCAAGCTGAGCATGGGGATGTCGAGCGACTATGAAACCGCGGTGATGCTCGGCGCGACCCACGTGCGCGTCGGCGCCGCGCTGTTCGGCGCGCGGCGCGTTCCGGCCGAGGGCTGACCGCTCAGGTCGCTTCGGGCGCGAGCGCCACCGGCTTCGCCGGTTCGGCGCCGTGCCGTCTCACCCGGCTCATCAGGAAGATCGCCACCGCCAATACCGCCGGGCTGACGGCGAGCAGCGCATAGATGTACCGCACCGGGAAAGCGGAGGCGAGGATGAAGCCGCCGATCATCGGCCCGGCGACCGATCCGATCTTGGCGACCGATGTCGCCCAGCCGGTGCCGTTGGCGCGGTAGGCGCTTGGGTAGAACACCCCCGAGATGCTGTGCATCCCGACATGGGCGCCGCCCATCACGATGTTGACCATGAAGTTGACGATCAGGAAGCTCCAGAAGCCGAGATCGCCAAGCCCGGCGTAGAGCAGCAACGGCACGGCGACGACGCCCATCACGGCGATGCTGATCGGCCCCTTGGTATCGGTAAAGCGCATCAGCAACAGCCCGCCCAGCGCCGAGCCGACCGCGCTGACCGAGGAGAAAGTGGCCGCCTGCGCCCGGGTGTAGCCGAGGATCTCCAGCACCAACGGCGTCCAGTTGGCCTTGAAGAAGATCGCCATCGAACTGGCGATATAGGCGATCCACAGCAGCGGGGTGATCCAGCGCAGATCCCGCTCGAACAAGGCGGCGATGCCCGTCTTGGCGCCGGCAGGGCGCGCCTCGTCGCCGACGATGTAGCGGGCGTCGTCGGGCAGGTCCCGGTCGGGGGCGAGCTTGCGCAGATAGCGCGCGACGAGATCGGGACGGCGCCCCTTGGCGGCCAGATAGCGCGCGGATTCGGGCAGTGTCGCCAGCAGCAGGATTGCCGCGAGGAGGGTGCCGACGCCCGCGAAGAGGTAGACCGCGCCCCAGCCAAAACGCGGCGCCAGCCAGATCGTGATCGGCGCGCCGATCGCACTGCCGAAGGTGTAGCCGAGCATCACCACGGTGACGACGGTGGCGCGGAACCGGCGGGGGACATATTCGATGTTGAGCGCCCAGCAGAGCGGCAGCAGCCCGCCGATGGCGATGCCGTTGACGAAGCGGATCACCAGCAGCTGTTCATAACTGCGCGCGAAAGCGAAGGCGAAGGTGAGAACCGCAAAGCTGAACGCGGCGGCCAGGATCGTCGGCCGGCGGCCGATCCTGTCGCCCATATAGCCGAACAGCAGCCCGCCGATCATCGTTCCGAAGATGCCGACGCTGAACAGGTTGCCGAGCGCCACGCGGCTCAGCTCGAACTCGGTCGTCAGATAGGGCGCGACATAGGAGATCACGTTCATGTCGAAGCCGTCGAAGAAGGTGATGATCCACGAAACGATCACCAGCCGGATCACGAACGGACCCTTTTTCTGGTTTTCGATGACCTCGCTGACATCGACCACCGGCTGACCCGCCATAGCTGCTCCCATTCGTACGGCCTCACTGCGGACCTGTGCGGGCGACGATGTACACCGCGCAAACGGCGGGTGCACCTACCACCTGCGGCAGGGGAGGTGATAATTAGGGATGCAAGTTCATGCCTGGCCCGGCGCGGGGGTGGACCCGGATTCCGCTCTCCAGGCGAACAAAGCGACGATCCCGGCGGCCACGGCGATGCCGATCGTCGCCGCCGCTGCCGGATGAAGCTGGCCGGCGGTGTAGAGGCTCGTTCGCCGCGCCGAGTGGTCGCCGGACCGCTCCTCACCGCCGCCCGCGCTGGCGAACAGCGCGTTGCCCGGGGTCTTCGGCTTGGCCGTGTCGAACAGCGCCGGGATGCCCCGCGGCGCGAATTTCTCCAGCAATCGTGGAAAATGGGTGCCGAACAGCGCCTGGGCGCGCCCGCCGCCGCCGACCGTGATCTCGCGCCGCGGATGTTCGGCGGCGTAAAGGATCGCATCCGCCACCAGCATCGGATCATATACGGGTGGCGGGATCATCGCTTCGCCGTCGCCATGATTGGCGGCGTGGCGGGCGATCGGCGTGTCGATACCGGAGGGCTTGATCAGGGTGACGGAGATCGGCAGCTGATCGGCCCGGATCTCGATCCGCAGCGATTCGATATAGCCCCGCACCGCATGCTTGGATGCGGCATAGGCGCCCATGATCGGGGTGGGGATGTCCGACACGATCGACCCGACGGTGATCAGCGCGCCGCCCCGCGCGCGCAAATGAGGGATGGCCGCCATCGCCCCGTTGACCGCGCCGAAATAGTTGGTCTGGAACAGGCGCGCATGCTCGTCGATCGGGGTGTCGACCAGCTTGGCATAGATCGCCACGCCGGCATTGTTGATCCAGCTATCGATGCGCCCGAACCGCGCGATCGCGGCATCCGCCGCGGCGCGCACCTGGCCCGCATCGCCGACGTCGGCAACCGCATAGGCCGCATCGCCCCCGTCGCGCCTGATCCCGGCGACAGCGTCGGCCAGCGCCGCCTCGTTGCGGGCGACCAGCATCACCTGGGCGCCGGCGGCAGCGGCCGCTCGGGCGGTGACCAGCCCGATGCCCGAACTCGCGCCGGTGATGAGAATAACCTGTTCGGCCAGCGGCTTGAGCGTGATCGTCATGGTCTCTCCTTCACAGACCCCCACAACCGGCAATCGGGGGCTGCGTTCCCCCAGCGTCAGGACGGGCGGCGGCAGCGGGCGATGGACGGCCCGTCGGCCGCCGGTTAAGCCATCATTAACGAACCCGGCTGGCGTCAGCCGTGGAGCCGGAGGCCGTGCGGATGTCCAGCGCACTATCGCAGGCGAAATCGGTGGCGCTGGCGTTATTGCTCGCCGCCTGGCCCGTTCCCGGAACGGCTGCGGTCCTCGGCGAAGCGGCGGCGCAGGGCCTGCGGGGCAACACCTATCTCTGGGATGATAGTGCGGCGCGCGGGCCGGTCCGGATCGTGATCGACCGCGCCCGCCAGCGGGCCTATGTCTATCGCGCCGGCCGGTTGATCGGCGTTTCCACCGTCTCGACCGGCAAGGCGGGCAAGAGCACCCCGCTCGGCACCTTCACGATCTTGGAGAAACGCCTTCGCCACCGGTCGAACCTCTACAGCAACGCGCCGATGCCGTTCATGCAGCGGCTGACGTGGGACGGCATTGCCCTGCATGCGGGGCCGCTGCCCGGTTATCCCGCATCCCATGGCTGCATCCGGCTGCCGTGGACGTTCGCGCAGAGATTGTTCGCGGCGACCGCGCTCGGGGCGGTCGTCGAGGTGACCGACGATGGCCCCGCCTGGCCGAAGGTGCAGATGGCCAGCGCGCCAAAGCCGGTGCCCCGACCGCCAAGACCGGCGGCGCCGCCACCGCCCGTGGTGCTGGCGAGTGCCGCTCCGCCCGCTGCGCCGGAACGCCGGCCCGCCGCCTCCTGGCTGGAACAGAGTGCGGATGATTATGTCCTGTGGGGGAGCGGCCTTCCGGCTGGCGCGTCCGCCGATCGATAAGGCGCCGCTCCCCGAGCCCGCGATCAGCTCGCCGGCGCTTCGATCTTGGGCGGCAGCACGAACAGGCCAAGGAAGCGTTCCGCGGCGGCACGCTCTCCGGTCACCGCCATCGCCCCTAGGCCTCCGTCGCCCCGAGCGGCACGCCGCCATAGACCGTCGCCGCAATCGCCGGTGCGGCGCCGGCGATCACCGCAGGGCGCGCTGTTCCATCGGATGCGGCCACCGGACGAGGGTGACCTCCCGCCGCTGGCGCCGGGTACACCCCGCCGAATCGGCTGGTGCGAGCTCTATGCCGCCGATGACGGGGCGACGTGGCGCTTCTATGCGGACCAGTTCGGGGGGCGTGAGGCGGGGATCCACGACATCGGCGCGATGGGCGCCTCTCGCCTGTGCCTGACCCGCGGCGATACGGGCACATGGCGGGATGATGACCAAGCTGGAGCCAAGCGTCGCGCCGCGCTGGCTTTATTATTTCATGGGGTCCAGCCTCGACGCGGCGGCGAAGCGGGTGACCGGGCGCGGCGACCGCATCGCCCACGCGGCGAGCGAAGTGCCTGGCGGCGGGTGGATCGCGCACTGCCTGGATCCGCAGGGCGCGGCGTTCGCCTTGCTGTCAGACCAGCGCTGACGCTTCGAGATCGGCTTTGAAAAATTGCAGTGCCGGGCCGGAGCCGGCGTGCCGGATCCGGGGGGCAGGTGCCCCCGGATCTTGCACGGGATGATGGTGCGGTCGAGAAGACTCGAACTTCCACGGCCTTTCGGCCACAACGACCTCAACGTTGCGCGTCTACCAGTTCCGCCACGACCGCACATCGAGTAGTGCCCCGATCGAGCCGGGGCGCTGGTAGGCGCGAGCCTCTAGCAAAGCCGATTGGGCTCCGCAATCTCTCAATATAGGAACATCGGCATACCTTCGACGCGCATCAGCTTCGCGCGGTAGTTTTCGGCGTCGTAAAGCCCCGACACGTCGACCGATTTCTTGCCGTGGAGCAATGTGTCGGCGGGAACATGGCTGTAATTGCCGTCGGTCAGCGTCACCATCCGGCCCGTCCGGCCCGACTGGATCAGCTGCACCGCCAGCCCGCCAAAGGCGAAGCCGACCATCCGGTCCATCGCGTCGGGCTCGCCCGCGCGCATCAGATAGGCCAGTTCCTGCACCACCGTGCCCTGGCGGGTGCGCTCCTCGATCGCGCGGGCGAGGACGTGGCCGACGCTGACGTCGGCGCGCTGGGTGGCGGGCTTGGCGATGTCGCCCTCGCCCAGATCGCCGCCGGAAATCTTCGCGCCCTCGGAAATCACGCACACCGAATAGTTGGTCGGTCGCGATCTCTTGTCCTCGATCAGCAGTGGCACCAGCCGGTCGAGATCGGCGGGCACTTCGGCGATCACGGTGCGATCGACCTGGGCGAGGAAACCGGACAGCAAGGCGGTCTCGCCGCTGCGGCGGCCGAACAATTCGATCACGCCGATCCGCTCATGGCTCTCGATCGTGGTGCGCAGCGCGTTGATCGCCTCGACCGAGCGGCTGACGGCAGTCGAGAAGCCGATGCAATAATCGGTGCCGTAGACGTCATTGTCCATCGTCTTGGGGATCGACACGATCGGAAAGCCCAGGCTGGCAAGATGGGCGGAGAAGCGCAGCGTGCCATCGCCGCCCAGCGTCACCATCGCGTCGATCTTGAGCGCCTTCAGAACGGCAAGTACATGATCGGTCTGGTCGCCGCCCGGCACGGTGCGGGGATCGACGCGGGAGGTGTGGAGCACCGTGCCGCCCATCTTGTCGATGCCGCGCACGGCGTCGCGATCGAGCCGATAGCTGTTGCCGAGGACGGTCGACGGCTCGTCCGGATCGATCTTGAGGAAACCGGCCCAGCCGCGGCGGAAGCCGACGACCTCCCAGCCGAGATCGATCGCGGACAAAGTGACCGAGCGGATGCAGGGGTTGAGGCCGGGCACGTCGCCACCGCCCGTCATGATTCCGATGCGCATGGCGGGTATGTCTCCGTTGGAAATAAGGCGGCCAATTGTATTTGGGCGACCAACCTCTATCCGAGGGGTCCATGCGCCTCAACGCTCAAGAGACCGCCGCCGAAGCGCGCCGCATCCTGCGGCTGGCATGGCCGGTCATGCTGACCAGCCTCAACTGGACGCTGATGCACCTGATCGACGTCGCGGTCGTCGGCCATGCCGGGACGGGCGAACTGGGCGCGCTGGCGGCGGGGCGGACGCTGACCTTCATCACCATCGTCATGGGGCTGGCCGGCATGTCGGGCATCCTCGTCTTCACCGCGCGCGCGGACGGCGCGGGCGATCTGCGCGGGACGGGCGATTATCTGCGCCGGGGTCTGCTCTTTGCCCTGCTGATCGGCACGCCGACGATGGTGCTGCTGATTGCCGGGGCGGAGACGATGATCCGCGCGGCGGGAATCGCGCCCGAATTCGTCGCCGGGGGCACCGCCGTGGTGCGGGCGATGGCGCTGTCTTACCCGTTCCAGTTCGTGCTGACCGCGGCCAGTTTCTTCCTCGAGGGGGTCAGCCGGCCGCGGCGTGTCGCGGTGGTCAATCTGGCGATGCTGCCGCTCAACGCGCTGCTCGCCTGGGCGTGGGTCGGCGGGCATTTCGGGCTGCCGGCGCAGGGCGCGGTCGGCGCGGTGCTCGCGACGGCGGCGATCTCGGCGCTGGGGGCAGCGGCGATGCTCGCCGCGGCGTGGACCTTGCCCGACGCGGCCGCGCGGGGAGTGCGCGATCTGTCGCGC
>JAQGKS010000288.1 GCA_028289965.1 Sphingomonas bacterium | reverse complement strand
GGGCCACCGAGGAAGCCGAAGCCGCCGCGTTGCCGCTCGAGGTGGGTCCAGCTGCGGACCAGGCGGCCCTGCTGGTAATCGAGATGGGCCAGCTCGACCTGGAGACGGCCTTCGGCGGTCGCGGCGCGTTCACCGAAGATTTCCAGGATCAGCCCGGTACGGTCGATCACCTTGGTATTGAGCGCCTTTTCCAGGTTGCGCTGCTGGATCGGCGTCAGCGCGGCATCGATGATGACCAGCGACGCATCGGCCATCCGCGCCGCGGTGGCGATGCTTTCGACCTGGCCCGAGCCGAACAAGGTCGCGGCCTTGGGCTGGCGCAGCTTGAACGACAGCTTGTCGACGACATCGACCCCGATCGCCTCGGCCAGACCGGCGGCTTCCTCCAGCCGTGCCTCGACGCTGCGGCTGCCATCGGAACCCTTGTCGGGGAGAGCCACGATCGCCCGCGCGCCGCGGCTCAGCCCCTCATCTTCGGAACGGTTGAAAACGCTCAATCTGCCTCCGCCTCGCCATCGACACCGGCGAGATTGATCGGGTTGTTGGGCTGCACGGTCGACACGGCATGCTTGTAGACGAGCTGCGACAGGCCATCGCGGCGCAGCAGCATGCAGAACAGGTCGTAGGCGGCGATCTCGCCCTGGAGCATGACGCCGTTGACGAGGAACATCGTCACCGGCTCGCGCGCCTTGCGGACCGCGCTGAGGAAGATTTCCTGCAGCAAAGTCGGCTTGCGTTCGTCGGCAAACGTCTTGTCGATGTCCGACAGGTCGAGTGCATGCGCCGGCATCACCGTCGAGATCGCATGCTTGTAGATCAGCTGCGACTGGCCGTCCCGGCGCAGCAGCACCGAGAAATTGTCGAACCAGGTGATGATGCCCTGGAGCTTGACGCCCTTGACCAGGAACATGGTCACCGGCGTCTTCGACTTGCGCAGCGAGTTGAGGAAGATGTCCTGTAGGTTATTGACCTTGTCGGCCATGTCCGGTCTCCGGATTCGTGGCGGGTCATACGCCCGCTGTCGCGCCATCGTCACGGCGTCGTGTCCTGCGACAGTATCGCCGCATTGCAGCATCTTTAGCGCAGCCCCCTGCCCCGGTCCACTGCCCAGTGCGGCGCCACCTTATTCTTCGTCACTTTTGGCCTCCCCCAACCCCAGGGTCTTGAGCTTGCGGTGGAGGGCAGAGCGCTCCATCCCGATGAACGTCGCGGTGCGCGAGATGTTGCCGGAAAAGCGGCGGATCTGGACCCGCAGATATTCGCGTTCGAACGTCTCGCGGGCTTCGCGCAGCGGGGTGCCCATGATCGACTTGGCGGCATTTCCGGGGTTCAGCCGCTCCTGGTCGCTCATCACCTCGGGCGGCAGCATGTCGACCTCGATCGTGCCGAGCCGATCGCCCGGCGCGAGGATGATCGTGCGCTCGACGACGTTGCGCAGCTGGCGGACGTTGCCCGGCCAGTCATAGGCCTGGAGCGCGGCCATCGCTTCCGGTGCGACGCGCGGCGTGGCGACCCGGCGCTCGGCGGCGTAGCGCGCGACGAAATGGTCGACCAGCGCGGGAATATCCTCGCGCCGCTCGGTCAGTGCCGGCAGGTGCACCGGCACGACGTTGAGCCGGTAATAGAGATCCTCGCGGAAACGGCCGGCGGCGATTTCCTCCGGCAGCGGCTTCGAACTGGCCGAGACGACGCGGACGTCGACCTTGACGGTGCGCTGGCCACCGACGCGGCTGAAGCTCTGATCGGTCAGCACCCGCAGGATCTTCGCCTGCGCGGTCAGCGGCATGTCCGCAATCTCGTCGAGGAAGATGGTGCCGCCATGCGCCTGTTCGAGCATGCCGGGGCGAACGGTGCCGCCCTCCTCGCTGCCGAACAATTCCTCCTCGACCCGCTCGGGCGTCATCCGCGCCGCGCTGACGACGATGAACGGCGCGCGTTCCCGCGGGCTCCACAGATGGAGCAGCCGCGCGGCGACTTCCTTGCCGACCCCGGCCGGCCCGCTGATCAGCACCCGGCTTCCCGTCGCCGCCACCCGCTTGAGCGTGGCGCGGATCGAGTTGATCGCGGCCGAATTGCCGGTCAGCTCGTCATCCTGGCCGATCTGGGCCTTCAACGACGCATTTTCGCGGCGGAGGCGCTCGGTCTCGGTCGCGCGGGCGACGAGGTGGAGCAGGCGTTCGGCCTCGAACGGCTTTTCGATGAAGTCGGCCGCGCCGCGACGGACGGCGGCAACGGCGGTGTCGATATTGCCGTGGCCGGAAATCACCAGCACCGGCAGCGAGGGATCGCGCTGCTTGATCTCGTCGAGCAGATCGAGGCCGTCGAGCCGCGAGCCCTGCAGCCAGACGTCGAGCAGGACGAGCGACGGCCGTCGCTCGGCCAGGGCCGCCAGCGCGGTGTCGCTGTCGCCGGCGACGCGGGCCTGATAGCCCTCATCCTCGAGAACGCCCGCGACAAGCTCCCGAATGTCCTGCTCGTCGTCGACAATCAATACTTCCAACGCCATGGGTCAACCATTTCTCATACGAGTAAGTTCGGGAATGAGCGATCTATCAATGTCTTGCGGGTTATCGTTGTCTTCGATCGCGAGCGGCTCGAGCGCCGTGACATCGAACGACAGCCGCACGATCGTCCCGCCCCCGGGCCGGTCGACAAACGCCATCGTGGCGAAATGTTCCTCGACTATCTTCTTGACGATGGCGAGGCCGAGCCCGGTGCC
>JAQGKS010000284.1 GCA_028289965.1 Sphingomonas bacterium | reverse complement strand
GCTCCAGGATCTCGCCCTTCACTTCGACCGTGATCTTCTTGGAAAGGTCGCCCGAGGCCACCGCGGTCGTCACCTCGGCGATGTTGCGGACCTGGCCGGTGAGGTTGGCCGCCATCGCGTTGACGTTGTCGGTGAGATCCTTCCAGGTGCCGCCAACGCCGGGCACCTGCGCCTGGCCGCCGAGCTTGCCTTCGGAACCCACTTCGCGGGCGACGCGGGTCACTTCCGACGCGAAGCCGTTGAGCTGATCGACCATCACGTTGATCGTGTTCTTGAGCTCGAGGATCTCGCCCTTCACGTCGACGGTGATCTTCTTCGACAGATCGCCCGATGCCACGGCCGTCGTCACCTCGGCGATGTTGCGAACCTGTCCGGTGAGATTGTCCGCCATCAGGTTGACGTTGTCGGTCAGGTCCTTCCACGTCCCGGCGACGCCCGGCACCTGCGCCTGGCCGCCGAGCTTGCCCTCGGTGCCGACCTCGCGCGCCACGCGCGTCACTTCCGACGCGAAGCCGTTGAGCTGGTCAACCATGACGTTGATCGTGTTCTTGAGCTCGAGGATCTCGCCCTTCACGTCGACGGTGATCTTCTTCGACAGATCGCCCGACGCGACAGCCGTGGTCACCTCGGCAATGTTGCGAACCTGACCGGTCAAATTGTCGGCCATCAGGTTGACGTTGTCGGTCAGGTCCTTCCACGTGCCGCCGACGCCCTCGACCCGCGCCTGCCCGCCAAGCTTGCCCTCGGTGCCGACCTCGCGCGCGACGCGCGTCACCTCGGAGGCGAACGAGTTGAGCTGATCGACCATCACGTTGATCGTGTTCTTGAGCTCGAGGATCTCGCCCTTCACCTCGACCGTGATCTTCTTCGACAGATCGCCCGATGCCACCGCGGTGGTCACCTCCGCGATGTTGCGCACCTGGCCGGTCAGGTTGGTCGCCATCGCGTTGACGTTGTCGGTCAGATCCTTCCACGTGCCGGCGACGCCCTTCACCGTCGCCTGGCCGCCAAGCTTGCCCTCGGTGCCGACCTCGCGCGCGACGCGCGTCACTTCGGACGCGAACGAGGCGAGCTGTTCGACCATCGTGTTGACGACCTTGCCGATGCGCAGGAATTCGCCGCGCAGCGGGCGCCCGTCGATCTCGACGGTCATCGATTGCGACAGGTCGCCCTTGGCCACCGCGCCGATCACGCGGGCGACCTCGGCGGTCGGCTGCACCATGTCCTCGATCAGTTCGTTGACGGCGCGCAGCCCCGTCTCCCAGCTGCCAGTGGCATTCTTGACATGACCGCGCTGGGTGATGCGGCCTTCCTTGCCGACGACCATCGACAGCCGCTCGAACTCCAGCGTCATATCGTGGTTGAGCGAGACGACCTCGTTGAACAGCATCGCGATCTCACCGTCGACGCCCGGCACGTCCTCCGACAGGCGGACGGAAAAGTCGCCCCGCCGCAGGCTCCGGAGCGCCTGGACCAGCTGACGACGATCGATGGACTCGCGCATGGTGTCTGGGCTCACAAGGCAACTCCCGGCCGGCTGATCACATGGCGCCATTTTGGCGTTTGGCGTCATAGCAAAGCATTTTCGCCCCGGCCCGTTAAAAATCTGCGGTGGGACGCGCGAGGGTTGCACGATCGGCTCCCGCCGTTAACAAGCTGCCGACGCAGGGATTGGGAGCCTAGTCATCATCAGCATCGACCACCCGCATGCTTCCCGACCGTGAAGTTTTCGAGTTTGTCCGTTCCTCGTTCCGCTCGGTGTGGACGCTGGAATTGCTCCTGCTGCTGAAGGCGTCGCCGGAGCGCGAGTGGGAACCGCGCGAGCTCGTCGACGATCTGCGAGGCAGCGATCTCGTCGTCTCCCGCTCGATCGACGAGCTTCTCGCCGCCGGGCTGGTCGTCCGCGCGGCGGACGGTTCCGCCCGCTACCAACCGGCAAAGCCCGAGCTCGATCGGCTGGTCGAGGCCACCGCCGCGCTCTATGCCCGCATGCCCGATGCCGTCCGCCGCACCATCATCGCGGTCGGCAGCGGCGACCTGAATGCCTTTGCCAACGCGTTCAAACTGCGGGGGTCAAGGCCTTGACCCAAGCACTCCCCGCCACCGTCTATCTGCTGTGCTTCGCCACCAGCGCGGCGTGCGCATGGCTGCTGGGGCGCAGCTATCGGCGGACGGGCGCGCGCCTGCTGCTGTGGAGCGCCTTGTGCTTCGGCCTGCTCGCGGCGAACAACCTGTTGGTCATCGTCGATCTTCTGATCATCCCCGACAGTGATTTTCGCGTGCCCCGGCTGTTGCTGTCGCTGGTCGGTGTCAGCCTGCTGCTGTTCGGCTTCGTCTGGGATCGGGAGCGCGAGTGAGCCGATGACGATGTTCGCTTTCCTGTCCGGCGCGGTCACCATGGGGTTTTGCATGGCTGGACTGTTTTTCCTCAGTTTCTGGCGGCGCACGCGCGACGGGCTGTTCCTTGCCTTCGCGTTCGCCTTCTGGCTGCTCGGCACCGCCCAGGCGCTGCTCGCGCTGGCGGACATCCCGGTCGACGAGCGTAGCGGGGTCTACCTGCTCCGGCTGGCGGCATTCATCATCATCCTGATCGCGATCAGCCGCAAGAACCGGGCCTGAGCGCTGCCCTCCGAAGGTAGCGGCCATAGTTTGGGAGGGATCCGGAACGATGTTGAGGATCATCCGGCGTCCTGTCGCCAGTCTCCCTTCCTGCCGGGTTTTCGACGACCAGATCCCTTCGACATACGCGTGAGCATCCCGAATCTCGTGACATCGGCCGCACGCGCCCTTTCCGATTGGGTAGACATCGCCGATGATCGCCGGCACGCCGGAGTCGGCCGCGGCTGCCGGCCCAACAGGAGCAGCGTATGAGCGAGCGTCGCCGGATTCCGCCGCTTTCGTCCTTCGAAGAGGAGATCGGCTTCACCCGCGCGGTGCGGGTCGGCGATCGCATCCTGGTATCGGGCATGACGGCGGTGCTGCCCGATGGTTCGGTGCCGGTGGATGCGGGCGTTCAGGCCGATCGCTGTTTCGAGCAGATCATCCAGTATATCGAGGAGCTTGGAGGCCGTGCTGACGACGTCGTGCGAGTGCGCATGTTCGTCACCGACATAGCCGACGCCGACACCGTAAGCGCCGCATTCTCGCGCGCCCTGAAATGCGCCCGGCCGACGGGGACGCTGGTTGCGGTGTCCGCACTCTACCGCCCCGAATGGAAGGTCGAGATCGAGGCCGAAGCCGTCGTCCAGGCGATCTAATCGACCTGCTCGTCAGGCATCGATTTCGGCGGTGATCCGGTGGAAGAAGGATAGCGGCGACTTGCCCCGCCGGATATTTTCCAGCGTGCCGTTCAGCCCGGTCGGCAGCATATGCTCGACCAGCGCGACCTGCTCCAGCGTACGCACGTCGATATCGACGTGGAGCCGGCCGTCGAACCGGAACGAGACGATCGCATCCGCCGGGCAGTGGCGACGCAGGTCGTCGCTCAAACGTTGCAGCGCGGGCGCGATCTTTTGCCGCCCCCGCGGTGGCGGCAGCTTGGCAACTTCATCTCCGCCCGTTGCCTCGACCATCGTCATAACTGTTCCCTCTTCGCGAGCAACGCAACATACAACTCGATCTTCTACGCCCGCGTTGGCGAAGCGCCAACCTGCGAGCATGCGGCCGTTTCCGCCATAGTTCCCGACCTGGAACGTCAGCGGCGCTATAGAAGGATCGCAAAAGGATGCCATACGTTGGCCGGTCAGCGCCTTCGCGCAGCCGGAGACAGCGATGATGAAGAACCCCTTCGCTGCGATGGCGCGCGCACAGCGGCTGGCCCGCCGCGGCCGGCCACTGTCCGCCGCGCTCGCGCTCCAGAAGATGCTCTCGCCGCCGGCCCCGCCCAAGCGAGCGAAGGCCGTTGCCAAGCGCGCTACCACGCGGGCGGAACCGATATTGCGCTCCACCCGCCCGCTGCCGGGTAGTTTCATCCGCGGTCAGTTCAGCGGACCGCACGGCGATATCGCGTACAAGCTCTATACGCCGATCGGCTCGGCGCGCCGCCGCATGCCGCTCCTCGTCCTGCTGCACGGCTGTGGGCAGAGCGCCGACGACATCGCCCGCGGCACCGGGATGAACGCGCTCGCCGATGAACTGGGCTATCTCGTGCTGTATCCCGAGCAGTCGATGTCCGCCAATCTGGGCCGCTGCTGGAACTGGCATCGGCCCGGCGACCAGAAGCGCGGGGGCGGCGAGCCGGCGCTGATCGCCGAACTCACCCGCCAGGCGGCGGCAATTGGACGGGCCAATCGCGCACGCATCTATATCGCCGGCATCTCCGCCGGAGGCGCGGCCGCGGCGATCGTCGCCTCCGCTTATCCCGAGCTTTACGCCGCGCTGGGGGTCCATTCCGGGCTGGTGGCGGGCAAGGTCTCCACCCTCACCGGCGCGATGGCGGCGATGCGCAACGGCGCGGATCATGCCGGCGGCCCGCGGATGCGCCCTCCCCCGCCGACCATCGTCTTCCACGGCGACGAGGATGGCGTGGTCCACCCCTCCAACGCCGGCGGGTTCCTCAGCCACCTGCGGCGATCGAGCACCCGGCCGCTCGTCAGCCGGGTCGTGCGGGGCCGATCGAGCGGCGGGCGCGACTTCACCCGGTCGCTGCACGCGCGCGCGAACGGCGTCGTTCTCCTCGAGGATTGGGTCGTCCACGGGAGCGGCCATGGCTGGTCGGGCGGCAATCGCGCCGGATCGCACACCGATCCCGCCGGCCCGGACGCGTCGCGCGAGATGATGCGCTTCTTCCTGGCGCGGAAGAATGAGGCTGCCGCGAAATGATCGAATAGGCAGCAACCGGGCTCGGGCCTGCCGTGCCGCCGATCAGGGTGGGCGCGGCGTTAGGGAGATTTCCAAAGGAAAACGCAACAGGATGCGCCCACCGTCCTCGATCTCGGGGGAGGGACGGCAGTGGCGGCACCAGGCGTTGTTTCGAAATCGGCAAGGCTCGGCGCGGCGCTCGTGCTCGCACTCGCCACGCCGCTGCTCCAGGGCAGCCTCGGCCTGCGCGACAATCTCGAACAACGGCTGCTCGCCGCGCACAACCGCGAACGCGCCCACGCCGGGGTCGCGCAGCTCGCGTGGAGTGACGATCTTGCCGCCGGCGCGGCCGCCTGGGGCGCGCAGCTCGCCCGCACCGGCCAATTCGAACATTCGCCGGACTCGCCCGATGACGAACCCTTGGGCGAAAATCTGTTCATGGGCACCAGGGGCTATTACGGGCCCGAGGCGATGGTCGGTGCCTGGATCGAAGAGAAACGATATTTCCAGCCGGGCGTCTTTCCGCACAACAGCCGCACCGGCAATCTCGGCGATGTCGGCCATTACACCCAGCTGATGTGGCGCAGCACGGGCCAGGTCGGCTGCGCGGTGGTCGGCAACAAGAGTGACGACTACCTGGTCTGCCGCTACTCCGATGCCGGCAATGTCGAAGGCGAGCGGCCTTTCTGAGGGCCGCTTTGGCGCGCTGACAAACCGCCCGTTCCAGATCCTGGCCTCGTCGTCCATCGATCGCGATCGATCCGACAGCGCGCATCCCCTCCCCCCAAGGCGACCGCGGCCTTGTCGATCAACCGGCGCCCGATCCCCCCGACTTAACTGAGGGCCGCTGCCGGACTTGCTCTCTGGCCGTTGTGTGCGCAACGTGGCCGCCAAGGGTGGGCCCGTTCCCGGGCACCGCACCAATATATCAGGGGAGGACGCCGCGATGGCGACGTTAGCAGCCACGACGTTCAGCGAAGCGCTGGCCCGCACGCCGATCCGCACCTTTCAGTGGGTGACGCTGGCGGTCTGCCTGCTGGTGCTGGTGAGCGACGGCATCGACATGCAGTTGCTCGGCATCGTCTCGCCGCTGGTAATCAAGGATTTCGGCGTGGACCGCGGCACCTTCGGCATCGCGATGAGCGCGGCGCTGGTCGGTTTCGGCCTGGGCGCCTGGGGCGGAGGCTGGCTCGGCGATGTGGTCGGCCGCCGCTATGCGCTGGCACTCGCCGCGCTTATATTCGCCGTCGCCACGATCGTTGCCAGCCGCGCGGACGGGGTGTGGAGCATGGCCCTGTGGCGCGTGCTCGGCGGGCTCGGCTTCGGCGCGGCCTATTCGAACTCGCTGGCGATGGCGAGCGAGTGGCTGCCCGAGCGGTGGCGGCCGGTGACGGTCAGCACGCTTTCGGTCGGCACCCCGCTGGGAGGCACGGTGGTCGGCTGGCTTGGGCCGGACCTGGCCGAGGCCTATGGCTGGCGCGGCGCGTTCGTGATCTTCGGCGTGGCGACGCTGCTGCTGGTGCTGATCGTGCTGGCGGTGATGCGCGACAGCCCCTCCTTCCTGCTGTCGCGCGGCAAGCCGGAACAGGCCGCGCGCGTGGCGCGGCGGGTGCTCAAGGAAGACGTGACGCTGGTGGCCGAGCGTCACGACACCGACACCGCCGGTGGCCCGTCGATCGGCGTGCTCCACCGCACCAACCTGCGGCTCAATATCGGCGTCGGCACCGCCTTCGCCGCCACGGCTTTGGTCGCCTACGGCATCCTCAACTGGTCGACGACCTTCCTCACCGCCGCCGGGTTCACGCTCGACCAGGCCGGCAATGCGGTGTCGGTCGCCGGGATCACCTCCCTCGTCGGATCGATCGCGGCGGGCGTGTTCACTCGGCGGTTCGGATCGCGGCGCGTGATGGCCACCGTCAGCGCGTCGCTGCTGCTGCTGCTGCTCGCGCTCGCATTCTTCGTCGAGACCCTGCCCGCTGCGCCCAGCACCGGCCAGCGCGTGCTCGTCGTCACCTTCCTCGGCGCGGCGGCAGCGGTGTTCAGCGCCGGGATCGCGACGATGTATGTCATCATGGCGCTGGGCTACCCGCAATCCTGCCGCTCGGCCGGGATCGGCTTCGGCATCTTCATGAGCCGGGTGGGAGCGATCGCCGCGAGCGGGCTCGGCGGTGCGCTGCTCGATCTGGGAGAGGGCAGCGTCGTGCCATTCTTCGCCGTCCTGGCGACGAGCGCGGCGTTGATCTCGGCGGCGGCATTCGTGGTCGACCGCCATGTGCCGCCGACGCGACGCGGCAAGCCTGCTCTGGCCTGAGGGCCAAGCCGGCCGCCCGCGACCGTCCGTGGCGGGGGCGGTGAAACCGACATTGTCGAACGCCGGCGCCTCAGATGCGACGGATGAAAAAAACCCGGCGCCACCGCGTCGACGATGGAGCTGGGTCAATATTGCATGCGACACCGCGCCGAACACACTGTCGCATCACGGGTGCTGACGGCTCGGGCGGGGAGCCGGCCCCGCCCTCACCCGCTCAACCGATCAGATCGTCCGCCCGACGCCGCGGGCACTCGACCCGCGCCGGCGGCCGAAGATCATTGCGCGGCCGGATCGCGGTCGAACGGCTGTGCGAAGCGCTCGCGCGAATCGACTTCCTTCACGCCCGCATTCTTGCCGGCCGCGGCGTTGGCCCGCTGCGCCCGCGACGAGCTGATATAGCCGCGCAGCTGGACGTTGCCCTCGTGGCAGGCATATTCGAAGAACTGGTAGCCTTCGTCGCGATTCCACTCGATCCGCGTGGTCCACGGCGCGGTGAACACCTCCGGATCGGTGTAGGTCAGCTCGTGGACGATGGTGTTCTCGTCGGTCATCGTCAGCCGCTCGACCGTCTTCGCCTGCGTGCTCGTCGGGATCGTGTTCAACGGCGGCACGCCCTGCGTCGCCATGTTGAGCGGCGAAGCGGCGCGCTTGAACGGGTCGCGCGTCGCGCTGTCGCCGGACTTGATGTTGGTCGTCTCGATGACCAGCGTCTTGCCTTCCCAATGGCCGCGGCTGTTGCCCATCCAGGATTCGACGTTCTTGGGCCACTGATTGTTGCCGCCGATCGGGATGACCCGCGTGCCGAGCATCTCGAGTGCGATCACCACGTAACCGGGCGACTGGAAGATGCGGATGCCGTTATTGTAACGGAACGGGTACATCGACGCCGGGAACCCGCGCGAGACGCAGCGATCCCAGCTGTCGAAATCGTCGACCCAGTCATAATGCTGGCCCGGCACCCAGCTCGAGCGCCCGGCCTTGTAGAGCGCCTGGGCCTGTGGCGTCAGCGCCGGCAACTGGCCATCGGCGGGGCTGACCAGCATCGAGGTACGGTGGCCGAAGGACGAATTCTGGACCCAGCCGGCCAGACCCTTGGTGCCCCGCGCGGCCACGCCCTCGCCCTCGCCAAACGACGAATCGGATTTCTGCGCGGCGGCGAGGCGCTTGGCCAACTCGGCGTCGTTGACCCAGACGCGGTTGCCGAACACCTTGGGGCGCTGGAACAGGATGCGGCCGGCGTTGATGTTCTCCATCGGCCAGGTGCCGCGGAAGTCATAGTCGCCCCACGGCGTCTTATTCGGCGTGAAGCTGGTCGGCACCGGGGGCAGCACGGTGAGGTCGGAGGGCGGTTGCTGCGCGACGGCGCTGGTGGCGCCGATCAGGAAGGACGCGGCGACGGCGATCGCCGATACTGCCCTGGCACTGCGTGATGCGAGACCGTGATGCCGCATTAGGTTTGTTCCTCTCCCTGCGTGTTTTGCGTGATCTACGGCCTTTTCCGGGGCCCGACCAGTGGGCACGGTTGCGGCGTCACGCTGGCGCTTGTGCAACGCCCGCCGTGCCGCGGCCCCGCCCCGATCTTCTCGCGGCCTGCCCTGCCGGAGGTTCTGCCCAAATCAGGCTGCGCGGATCAGGCTGCCATTTGCGCGATCGCGGGCAGGAAGGGCCGCACCACGCCGAGCGCATGCGCGACGTAGCCTTCCTTCTCGCCCACCGGCGCGACATAATGCATCGCCTCCTCGGCATCCCGCAGCGATCCGCCGCGCGCAATCATCCACATCGCCAGATATTGCGAGGCCATGCAGCCGCCCGCGGTCGCCACATTGCCATGGGCCACGAACGGCGCGTCGATCACGTCGACGCCCGCCTCGATCACCCAGAGTTTGCTGGTCAGGTCGGTACAGGCCGGCAGGGTGCCGACAAGGCCGAGCTTGGCCAGCAACAGCGTGCCCGAGCATTGCGCACCAATGAGCTGGCGCCCCGGATCGAGCTTCAGGCGCGACAACATCTCCGCATCGGCGGCGATCTCGCGCGTCTTGATCCCGCTGCCAATCAGCACGGCATCGGCCTCCGCGGCGAATTCCAGCGGCTTCTGGCGCCGGACGGTCACGCCGTTCATCGAGGTGACCTCGGCGGTCGGCGACGTGATGTGCGCGGCCCACCCCTGCGCCTTCATCCGGTTGAGGATCGCGGCGGCGACGAACGAGTCCAGCTCGTTGAAGCCGTCGAACGTGAGAACCGCAATCTGCACCGGAAGCCTCCCAAAGGCGTGAAGCGTCCCCCTATCAAGAGGCGGGGGAGGATGGAACCGCGCAGCATTGCCGGCGGCGGGCCCGATCGTTCACGCACTCGTCACCGCCCCGAATGCGCGGCGTTCAATGCGGCGCGCGACCTCGCTCATAGCGTGCTTCGCTCGCCAGGAAGGCACGGATCGCTTCAACCTCTTGCGCGGGGATCTCCTTGCCGAACTTCGGCATCCCGGCCGCGAGCAACGCGCCGTCCTGCACCACGGCGCGGAATGCCTCCGCATCCTGGATCATGCCGGAGCGCCGCAGATCGGGGGTGACATGGCCGGAAATCGCGCCAAAGCCGTGGCAGCCGGCGCAATAGGTGCCAAAGGTGACCGCGCCGCTGGCGATCCTGGCGGGCGTCGCCGGCACGATCGGCGGCTCGGGCACGGGATCGAGCGTCGCGTCGATCCTGGCATAATCCACGGCACCGCCGAGCTTGAACACCAGCATTCGGCCGGTCGGCAGGCTCTTGCGCTGCGGCACCGCCATGCCGCCGGCGAGCCAGCTCGAGCCGCCATTGCCGACGGCGATCGCCACATATTGTTCGCCATCGATCGAATAGGAGATCGGCCCGCCCTGCGCGGTCGCCTGCGCGTCGAACCCCCACAGCCTGGCGCCGGTGGCCGCGTCATAGCCGGCGAACTCGCCATCGGCCTTGCTCTGGAAGACGAGGCCCCCTGCGGTCGCGAGGATGCCGCCATTGCCGGCATAGTCATAGGGCACCCGCCAAGCCTCGCGCTGGGTAACCGGATCCCAGGCGACGAGCCGCGCCTGGACGGAGCGCGGCAGCGACGCCCGGATCTTCGCGTCCTGCGGAATGGCGCCCCCGCCCTCGACCCCGCTGGCGCGTGCATAAGGACGCGGCCGGTATGCGGGGTCGGTCTTGAAGCGGCTGGCAAAGTCCTGGACCGGTATATAGGCGAACCCCGTCTGCGGGCTGAACGCCATCGGCTGCCAGCTATGCGCCCCCATGCCGACCGGATGGACATAAGCGGTGGCGCCGTTCTCGTAGCGCGCTTCGGGGTTCTCGAGCGGACGACCGGTCTTGATGTCGACGCCGTAGGCCCAGGAGATCGGCTGGCCGGGCGGCGTGTCCGCGGCCTTCGCCATCGGCACGATGTTCCTGGCGGAGAGCAGCTTTCCGGTGTCGCGGTCGATCACGTAGAAAAACCCGTTCTTGGGCGCCTGCATCAGGACGCGGCGGCGCGTGCCGCCGATGGCGAGCGTGGCGAGGATCATCGACTGGGTGGCGGTGGCATCCCATGTGTCGCCCGGGGTCGCCTGATAATGCCAGACGTAGCGGCCGGTCGGCCGGTCGAGCGCGACGATCGAGGCGAGGAACCAGTTGTCGCCGCCGCCGGGCGAGCGGATCTGGCGGTTCCACGGCGCGCCATTGCCGACGCCGATATAGATGCGGTCCAGCTCGGGATCGTAGGTGATCGAATCCCACACGGTGCCGCCGCCGCCCTCGCGCCACCATTGGCCGGTCCAGCTCCTGGTCGCTTCGCGCATGATATCGTCGGACGCGGCACCGTCCGGGCCCTTCGCGGGATCGCCGGGGACGGTGTAGAAGCGCCAGACCCGCTTGCCGGTGGCAACGTCATAGGCGCCGACATAGCCGCGCACGCCGAGATCGGCGCCGCTATTGCCGATCAGCACGAGGCCCTTGGCCACGCGCGGCGCGCCGGTGATCACATAGGGCTTGGCCGGGTCGTCGATCGTCGGCGTCGACCACAGCGCCGTGCCGGTCTTGGCATCCAGCGCGATCAGGCGGCCGTCGAGCGCGGCGACGAAGATCTTCCCATCGGCATAGGCGACCCCGCGGTTGACCGCGTCGCAGCAGGTCTTCGCGCCCACCGATCGGTCGACCTCGGGATCATGGACCCACAGTTCGCGGCCGGTCTTCGCGTCGAGCGCGTAGACGATGCTCCACGCCGAAGTCACATAGAGCACGCCGTCGACCATCAGCGGCGTCGCCTCGACCCCCCGGCCCTCCCGCATGTCATAGCTCCAGGCGAGGCCGAGCCGGGCGACGTTCTGGCGGCCGATCTGCCCCAGCGGGCTGAATCGTTGCTCGGCCGCGTCGCGCCCATAAGCGGGCCATTCGCCGTCCGTCGCGGCCGAGGATCGCGGCTCGGGGCGACCCTGTTGAACGCAGCTGGTCAGCAATATCGGCAGAAGCGCCAGCCAGGCGCGGGACCGCTTGGTCATCACGGCAGCGCCCCTCAGAGGAAGTTGTTCGGCCAGATCATCGTCCGCCACATGTGCGAACTAGGCGTATCGTCCAGGCCGAGCCCCTCCTCCGGTTCGCGGAAGTGGCGACCGATGATGTCGGTGAAGATCTCCGGATCGATCTGCTCGTCCATGTCGAAGAAGTAGATGTCGTACTTCGTGACCAGCCGCGACGTCATGTACCAGCGATGGTTGCGGGCATGTTCGGCGTCACGCCGGATATATTCGGGCGCCTGATAGTCCGGGCCGAAGAAGGCGTCATAGCTGGTCGGATAGGGATAGCCGACCGTCTCGTCTGCAAAGTAGCGCAGCGGCTGATGATATTTCACCGCCCAGGCGACTTCCTCGTCGACATAGGGCGCGATCATCTGCGCGCCCCAATAGCCATGATCCGGCCGCACCAGGCACCCGTTCGAGATGTCGTGCAGCAGGCAGGCGAGCACCACTTTCTCGTCAAGCCCGTCGTCGAGCGCCTTCTTGCCGCTGGTCAGCAGATGACGAATGGTGATGTCGTTGAAGCGGCAGCGGAAGAAGTCGAGCAGCTTCGGGCGATCCGGCATGCGGGGCAAGGCCGGGTTGTCGCCCATCATCATCACGACGTCGGGTCCGAGCCGCGCGAGCAGCTCCTTCTCATTCTCCTGCCAGCCGGTGCCCTTCCACCCGACCGGCGAGGGGAAGATCTGCCGTTCCCGGCCGGCCTGCGGATAGGGTCGATCAATGGGATCAGGACCGCACAATGCTCACGCTCCTTGTTGGATGGGTTCGGAAGGGGTCGGTGCGGGGGCCTGCGTTGCCGCATAGCGGCGGGCAAGCCACGCACAGACCATCAACTGCATCTGGTGGAATATCATCAATGGCAGCACCACGGCGCCCATATCGGGGCCCGCGAACAGGACGCGGGCCATCGGCACGCCGCTCGCCAGCGTCTTCTTCGATCCGCAGAACACGATCGCAACCTCGTCCTCGCGCGAAAACCCCAGCAGGCGTGCGCCGTAGCGGGTGGCGAGAAGCACCACCGTCAGCACCAGCGCGCAAAGCCCGAACAGGACGAGCAAGGTCTGCACCGAAACCTGGCTCCAGATCCCCCCGAGCACCGCGGCGGAAAAGGCGCTGTAGACGGCCAGGATGATCGTACCCCGGTCCGATAGCGCGAGCAGCGGCTTGTGGCGCATCACCCATCCGAGCAGCCACGGCCGCATCAGATGCCCGGCGAGGAACGGGAGCAGCAGCTCCAGCACGATCTTCCAGACCCCGGCGAAGGACACGCTGCTTCCATGCGCCTCGGTCAGCGCCCCGATCAGGAGCGGCGTCAGCGCGATGCCGAGCAGGTTGGAGGCGGTTGCCGCGACCACCGCCCCGGCCACGTTGCCGCCGCCGATCGACGTGAACGCGATCGACGACTGCACGGTGGATGGCAGCGCGCACAGGAACAATATGCCGATCCACAGCGGGGACGGCAGCAATCCGGGGAAGGCCTTGGCCAGCGCCAGGCCGATCAGCGGGAACAGGATGAAGGTGGCGGCGAGGATCGTCAGATGCAGCCGCCAATGGGTGACTCCGTCGGTCACCGCCTGCCAAGAAAGGCGAACGCCGTGGAGGAAGAAAAGCAGCACGATCGCCGCGGTCGCCGCGCCATCCACGATCTGCGAGAAGACGCCCCGTGCCGGCGCCAGGCTGGCCAGCGCGACGCTGGCGAATAGAATGACGATGAACGGATCCGGCACCAGCCGGCGGAGCCGGGGGCTCATGCGTCCGGCCGCGCGGCAAGCGCGCGCGGCAGCATCGCCACGCAGATTGCACAGAGCAGCATCGGCACCGTCAGCAGCCCGATGATCGCGGTCGCCGGAAGCCGCAGCGCCATCAGCCCGGCAAACGCCAGCGGCCCGAAGATCGAGCCGAGCCGGCCAATCCCGCCGGACCAGCCGATTCCGGTGCTCCGCAATTCGTCCGGATAGAAGGAGGTGGAGAGCGAGCCGAGCGCCATCTGCGAGCCGATCGCCCCGGCGCCGACCAGGGCGATCAGGATCAGCCAGACGGCACGGCTATCCGGCCCGACCAGGAACAGGCCGAACACCACGGCCGTACCGAGATAGGCGACCATCAGCGCCCGCACCGCCTTGCCGCGATCCGCGGCCCACGCCAGCAACATGCCGCCGACGATGCTGCCGAGCGCGAGCAGGCCGGTGGCGCGCTGCGCCGCGGCGCGCTCCCACCCGGCCGAGCCGAGCAGGGTCGGCAGCCAGCTGATCAGCGAATAGATCGAAAAGAGGCTGAGCGCGAAGATCGCCCACAACAATGTCGTGCGCAGCCGGAAGCGGGGATCGAACAGCCGCGTGACGGAAGGCGCCGGCGCCTTGCGCCGAGCGACCGCGACGAAGCTCGGCGATTCCGGCAGCGCGACCCACATCACCGCGGCGACGACGATCGGCAGCAGCCCACCGGCGCCGAATATCCCGTGCCAGCCGAACGCATCCTCCAGCATCGGCGCGGTGAAGCCGGCAGCGAACGAACCGAGCGGCGAGCAGATGATCGTCAGCGTCACGAGCAGCGAGCGCTTGCTCGCCGGCGCATATTCCGCCGCAAGCGTGATCGCGACCGGCAGCAGCGCGCCGATGCCGAGCCCCGACGCGATCCGCCAGGTGGTGAGCAAGGCGACGCTCGCCGCGGTGGCCACGCCGAGCGTGGTGACGCCGATCAGCAGCAGCATGGCGATCATCATGCGCCGGCGGCCGTATCGATCGGCCAGCGGGCTGAGCAGGATCGCGCCCAGCGCCATCCCGACCAGAGAGCCCGACAGCGCGGGTGCGAACGCGGTCGGCGCGACACCGAAGGAGCGCGCCATCCCGGGAACCGCGAGCCCGAGGGTCTGGATGTCGTACCCGTCGAGGAAGATGGCGAGCGCGCACAGCGCGATCACGCGCGTCCGCAGCGCGCGGCTCGGCTCCTCGGTGGCGATGCCCGGTGCGCCGATCAGCCCGCCCGCCCCCGCGCTGTTCACAGCGGCGCCTCGGCGCGGGCGATCGTCGCCCGCGCGGGCTCGATCACGACCGCATCGAGAAATTCGCCCTCCTCCACGCCCGAGCCTTCGCCCGCCGCGGCGAGCCGCTCCATCTTGGCCAGCACATCGCGCGCGCGGACCAGTTCGGCCTCGGACGGGCGATAGGCCTCATGCACCGTGCGCACCTGCTCCGGCGCCAGCACCAGCTTGCCGTCGAAGCCCATCATCGCGCCCCACCGGGCGTCCTCGGCGAGCGTCGCGTGATCGTTGACGACCGGCCACGGCGCGTCGAGCGCCCACAGCCCGTAGGTGCGCGCGGCAAGGATGATCCTCGCGCGGTGGAAATGGAACAGGTCGCCGGGGTAAAGCGAGCGGTCCTGGACATAGGCGCCGATGTGGACGCCGAGCGAGGCGCTGAGATCCCCGATCGCGAACCCCAGCGCCTCGACATTGGGCGAGCAGGAGGCGAGCAGGTCGATATTGGTCAGCGCCCGTGCCGATTCCATCGCGACGACATAGCCGATCGGGTTGGTGAAGCCGTGCGCCGCCCGCAGGTCCGCGATCCAGCGGTCGACGGCGTGGATCTCCTCGACGCTGTCGGGCTTGGACAGGAACAGGCTGTCGAGGCGATCGCCCGCCCCGCCCACGACCGAACGGACATCCTGCTCGGCATGCGGAGACGAGACCGCGTTGATCCGTACCGCGCGCGCCGCGCGACCCCATATGTCTTCCCGAAGGAGGCCGACGATCGCGGCACGCGCCTCGTCCTTGCGGGCGGGGGCAACCGTGTCCTCGAGATCGAGGCAGATGAGGTCCGCACCGCACGTCGCGATCGTCTCGCGCACCCGTTCCAGCGGCAGCGTGCCGGGAATGAACAGCGTTGTCCGTCTTAGCTTCATGTGATCCCCTCCAAACGCATCATAGCGTCAGCCCCGGGTCATTTTCTGCTTATCTTCTACCGCTATGTGCGATCTACGGTCATTAACAGTCCCGAAGAACCCGATACAGGACATAAGATGACCGACCTCAGCAGGACGGATTACCGCATCCTTCAGGCTTTGCAGGAAGACGGAAGCCTCTCCAACGTCGCGCTCGCCGAACGGGTCGGAATGTCGCCGAGCCCGTGCCTGCGCCGGGTGAAGCAGCTGGAAGCCGCCGGCCTGATCCGTCGCTACGTCGCGCTGATAGACCAGCGGAAGCTCGGCTTCGGCATCACCGCCTTCGTCGAGGTCAAGGTGCCGCAGGTCGCGGGGGAGCCGATCGTCGAGAGCTTCAAGGAGGCGGTGCGCCGGGAGCCGGCGATCACCGCCTGCTATCTGATGGCCGGGCAGTTCGATTTCCTGCTGAAGGTCGTCGCGACCGACATGGACGCCTATTCGGCGCTTACCCAGGAGACGCTGCTGAAGCTGCCCGGCGTGCGCGATCTGCGGACCAGCTTCATCCTCGACGCGTTCAAGGAGACGACCGAACTGCCGCTGATGCCGCACGCCAGACTGGCCTAGCGACCGTCGGCACCATAAAAGACGCGGAGCGCGCGCGCTCCGCCGCTCCCCGCCTCAGGACAGCGCGGCGAGGAAACTGCGCTGCATCCGCTCGCGGTCGGCCACAAGCCCGGTGATGATCTCGAACGCCGCGGCAGCCTGCGCGATCACCATGCCGCTCCCGTCGAGCGTCCGGCAGCCCTTGGCGCGTGCCGCCCGCAGCAACTGCGTTTCCAGCGGGAAATAGACGATGTCGGCCACCCACTGCTCCGGTCGAAGCTTTGCCGTCTCGACCGGAGGCTCGGGATGCGCCGCCATCCCCAGTGGCGTGGTGTTGACGATCCCGTCGACACCGTCGGTGCTTGTATCCCCGGGAACGCGGGCACCGACCCGGTCCGCGCCGTAACGCTGGCGCAACCCCGCCGTCAGCGCCGCCGACCGGCCGGGGTCGATATCCGCGATCTCGAGCGATCCGGTGCCGAGCGACAGCAGCGCATTCGCCACCGCCGCCCCCGCCCCGCCCGCGCCGAGTTGCAGCACCCGATCGACCGCCGCGCCCGGCAATCCCGCCCGGAAGCTGTCGCGAAAGCCGCTCATGTCGGTATTGTGCCCGATCAGGCGGCTGTCGCGCATGGCCACGGTGTTCACCGCACCCACCATCTGCGCGCCCTCGGCCAGTTCATCGAGCAGGGGGAGGATCGCCTGCTTGAACGGATAGGTGACGTTGAGCCCGGCAAAGCCGCGCGCGGCGAGATCGGTCAGCACCTCCCCCAGCGCGGCGTCATCCCAGCCGCGATCGTCGAAGTCGAACAGTTCGTAGCGAAGCGTCATCCCTTGGGCGCGGGCTTCCTGCTCGTGAAGCCAGGGGGATCGCGACGCCAGGATGGAACGGCCCAGCAGCCCGGAACATATCATCGCAGAACCTTTGACGAGGCGGTGGGTGCTGCAGCCGGGCGAACCCGGCTGACTGCGTCAGAAATTCAACCGAACGCCCATGTAGAAGGACCGGCCGATCGGATCGTACAGCGCGACATCGGTGCCGTTCTGCGAGCTGGCGACGAACGGCAGCCCCTTGTCGAACAGGTTGTTGACGCCGCCGCGAAGCTCGAAATCCTCGGTGACCTTGATCGAGCCGAACAGATCCCACAGGCTGTAGGCGTCCACGCCGACCTGCGTGGTTGCCGGGGTCAGCACCGAGCTGACGTCGTCGAGCTTGCTCTGGTAGCGCCAGCGCAGCCCGAGGTTCCCGCCGCTCGAGCGGTAGCCGAAGGATGCAAGCGTCTTCCACTCCGGGGTCGCGCGCGGCGGAACGCTGCTCGGTAGTGCGCCGCCGTTGCTGACCCCGGTATAATCGAGGAACGGCGTGTTCGGCAGCAGCTGGACCTTGTAGTTGGCCGTCCACGCAACCGCCGTATTGATGAACAGCTTGCTCGAGCTGCCGAGGAACGGCACCGAAACCGCCCAGTTCGTCTGCACCTCGACGCCGTCGGTCCGCAGCCCGCCGATGTTGAGATAGGGCGTGTTGACGGTGACGAGCTGACCGGCGGTGTCGCGCTGGATCAGCCGGCAATAGCTGTTCGCCACATCGTAAGTCGGGTTGGTCCCGTCCAGATTGAAGCATTTCGACAGGACGGTCAGCCCCGGCACGCTCGAGATCACGTTCTTGATCTTGATGCTGTAATAATCGACCGAAAGGGTGAAGTCGCCGAACAGCCCGCTCGTCGCCGGCGTATCGAACACGAAGCCGACGTTGAAGGTGTTGGCGCTCTCAGGCGTCAGGTCGGTATTGCCGCTGATCGTCTGGCCGGTCGCCGTGGTCGGAAAGGTATAGCTGCTGATCGCCGCACCCGGGATGCCCTGGGCGACGCACAGCGCCGACACCTGGGCGGCGTTGCCCCCTGCCCGCGCCGTCGAGCGGACGTCGCACGGATCGCCGAGTGCGCCCGGCGGCGTGCCGATCACCAGCTGCGTGCCCGATGCGGGCGTGAACAGCTCGCCGATATTGGGCGTGCGCACCGCGCGCTGATAGCTGCCGCGCACCAGCAGCGATGGCACCGGCCGCCAGCGCGCATCGCCCTCATAGCTCGTGACCGAACCGGTCACCGAATAATCGGAATAGCGGATCGCGCCGCCGATGCCGAATTCATGAATGAACGGCTTGTCGGCGAGGAGCGGGATATCGATCTGCGCCGCAATTTCCCGGACTGAAATCCGTCCGGCAGCGGGGGCCGAGGCGATCACCGATTCGATGTTCTGCGTCTGCAAATCGCTGTCGGGTACGAACGAATAGGTGTTGCGGCGATAATCCGCGACCAGGGCGATCTGCGCCGGGC
>JAQGKS010000280.1 GCA_028289965.1 Sphingomonas bacterium | reverse complement strand
TGCCCGAATCCGTGGCCGACCCGCTCAAATATTATCATAACAACACCGCCAAAAGCCGCTCGCTGATCGAAAGCGCTGTGAAGGGCGGCGTGCGCCACTTCATCTTCTCGTCGACCGCGGCAACCTACGGGACGCCTGAATCGGTGCCCGTCGCGGAAGCCGCGCCGACCCGGCCGATCAATCCCTACGGCATGTCGAAGCTGATGACCGAGGCGATGCTCGCCGACGTCGCCTGCGCCCACCCGATCAACTATTGCGCCCTGCGCTACTTCAACGTCGCGGGCGCCGATCCGGCGGGTCGGTCCGGCCAGTCGACCGCGGGCGCCACCCACCTCATCAAGGTCGCGGTGGAGGCCGCCACCGGCAAGCGCAGCCATGTCTCGGTCTTCGGCACCGATTATGCCACGCCCGACGGCACCGGGGTGCGCGATTATATCCATGTCAGCGACCTCGCCGCCGCGCACATCCACGCGCTGGAGGCGCTGATCGCCGATCCCATGTCCAGCCACATCCTCAATTGCGGCTATGGCCGGGGCTTTTCCGTGCTCGAGGTGCTCGAGGCGGTCGACCGCGCCACCAACATGACGATCGAGCGACGGATGGAGCCGCGCCGGCCCGGCGACCCGGACGCGCTCGTCGCGGACAATCGCGCGATCCTGTCCCGCTTGCCCTGGCGCCCGGCGCGGGACGATCTGGACGTGATCGTCGCCGACGCGCTCGCGTGGGAGCGTATCCTCCAGGAACGCGGCACGGGCTGAGCCGTGCGAGCGATCGGCTGGCCGCTCGCGATCGCCGGTGCGCGTTCCCATATCGGCGGCGTTGCCCCAACTGCGCGTGGAACGATGCCGACGACCCAACCCAGCCTGTTCGATGCGCCGATCGTGCCGGGCCTCCGCTACGGCGAAGCGCTGATTTCGCCGGACGAGGAAGCCACCCTGATCGCGCGGATCGGGCAGCTGCCGCTCACCCCGTTCCGCTTCCAGGGGTGGGAGGGCAAGCGACAGACCATCTCGTTCGGCTGGCACTATGACTTTGACGACGCGCGCTTTGCCCGGACCGATCCGATCCCCGATTTCCTGCAGCCCGTACGGACCCGCGCCGCCGCCTTTGCCGGGCTCGATGCCGACGCGCTCGTCCACGCGCTGGTGATCCGCTACGATCCCGGCGCGGGCATCGGCTGGCACCGCGACCGGCCCGTGTTCGAACATGTCGTCGGGGTCTCGCTCGGCGTGGCAACAAGCTTGCGGCTGCGGCGCCGCACCGGCACCGGCTTCGTCCGGGCCGCGCTGCCGATCGCGCCACGCTCCATCTATCACCTTAGCGGCGAGGCACGGCATCAGTGGGAGCACAGCATTGCGGAAATGGACGTGCGCCGCTGGTCGATCACCTTCCGCAGCCTTTCGGCCAAGGGCGAGACTATCCGCCACGCGCACCATCCTTTAACTTCAGGCGCGTAACGCCGTCTCTTTCAGGGATATAGTTCGGCCGGAATGGAACAGCAGCAAGCGCGATGAGCCGCCTGAACCACCCGATGACGCGGCTTGCCGCCTGCCTCCCGGCGGGGAGTGCCAAGACCGTCCTTGCGGTGGCGCTGGTGGCGCTTCCGCCCGCCGCGCTGGCATTGGGGATGGCCAATCCCGCGCCCGCGATCGTCGCCTGCCTGCTTGGCCTTGCATGGCTGATCGGTCGCATTCTTGGCGTCGCGCAGGTCGAGCGGTTCGCCGAGAAGCTCGCCGGCGAACAACGGCCGGCGCGCCGACCGCTGGCGCTCACCTTGCCGCGGATTGCCGCCCGGCTTGCAGAGATGGAGCATCGCTGGCTGGCCCGCCATCCCGTCACCGGGCTGCCGACCCGCGAATATCTGTTCGCCGCCATCGCTGCCGAACCGGCCGCGTCGCGCTCGGAACGCCTGCTCGGCGCGATCCGGCTGGCCGATTATGATCGGCTCGCCGCGTTCGACCAGCCCCTTGCCGACGCCGCACTGGGGCAGTTCGCGCGGCGCATCGCCGCCGCGGCCGGCGCCACGCACGCCATCGCCCAGATCGATCGCGACTGCCTCGCCATCTGGTTCGGCGGCGTTCAGGAACTGGACGCGGCGCGTGCGGCATTCCGCGCGATCGTCTACGTCGCCGCCCAGGACATTACCGATGGCGATCACATCCTGAGCCCGACGATCGAGGCGGGCAGCGCAAGCCCGGCGGATGGCGGGACGACGCCGGCCCAGCTGCTCAACCAGGCGCTGACCGCCCTCTCCCGCCCCGACAGCGCCAGCGGCGGACAGATCGTGCTGGCCGATGCGCCGTCGCCGGCGGCAGCCCGCGATCGTTTCGTGCTGGAACAGGCGCTGGCGCAGGCGATCGGACGCGACCAGCTGACAATGATGTTCCAGCCAGTCGTCGATGTCGCCCGGGGCCGCCTGGTAGGCGCCGAGGCGCTGCTGCGCTGGACCCATCCGGAGCTGGGGGCGGTCTCGCCGGCCCGCTTCATCCCGATCGTCGAGGAGATCGGGCTGAGCGAACGCTACGGCCTGTGGGTGCTCAACGCCGCTTGCCGGGAGGCACGCGCCTGGCAGGATGAAGGGCTTCATGGCCTCAAGGTGGCCGTCAACCTGTCCGCCCGGCAATTGCTCGATCCGATGCTGCGGCCCAAGATCGAACGGACGCTGGCACGCCACGGACTTGCCCCCGACGCGCTGGAGCTCGAGCTGACGGAGACCGCGGCGATGGTCGATGCGGCCCGCACGCTCGAGCTGTTCGTTGAGCTGCATGCGATGGGCATCAGCCTGGCGCTCGACGACTTCGGCACCGGCTATTCCAGCCTCAGCTATTTGAAGAATCTGCGCTTCGACAAGCTCAAGATCGACCGCGAATTCGTCACCCAACTCCAGGATCGGCGGGACAGTCGGGCGATCTGCAAGGCGCTGATCGAGCTTGCCCGTGGACTGGATCTGACCGTGCTCGCCGAAGGCGTGGAGGATGCGCGGGAGGTCGAGACTTTGCGCATGCTTGGCTGCAATCTGTTCCAGGGCTATTATTTCGCCAGGCCCATGCCCGGGGCCGACTTTCGCGCGCTCGCCGCAAATCGCGAGTGGCTGGCATCGTTCGCCTCGCCGGTGCATCGCCAAATCGAAACGCTAGAAGGCCGCCTGTCCGCATGACGCTGAACCTGTTCGTCCGATCGACCCTGCTGGCCGCGCTCCTGGTGCTGGCGTCATGCGCCGGTGGCCCTGGCAAGGACCGCCCCAAGGCGGCGGCGCAGGCCGGCTGGTCCAATCGCGAGGCGATCGGCCAGGCCATCCACGAACTGAACGGTGGCGCGGTTAAGGCAGCGCGCAAACGGCTCAAGCAGCTCCTCAAGCGCCAGCCGAACGACACCGTCGCGCTCAGCCTGATGAAGCAGATCGACACCCCGCCCCAGACCCTGCTCGGCGTCGAAAACTTCGCCTACACGACGCGCGAGGGAGACACGATGTCCGAACTTGCCAAGCGTTTCCTGGGCGATCCGATGCTGTTCTACGCGCTCGCGCGCTATAATGAGATCGCCGCGCCCGGGGTGCTGCCATCCGGGCGCACGCTGCGCATCCCCGGCCGGGCGCGGCGCGAGCCGCCGACGCCGACGCGGCGCCCGCCGACCAC
>JAQGKS010000276.1 GCA_028289965.1 Sphingomonas bacterium | reverse complement strand
GCGGTCGCCGAGACGGTCGTCGCGAGCATTGCCAAGGGCTGCCGGATCGCCGGCTGCGCGTTGATCGGCGGCGAGACGGCGGAGATGCCGGGCATGTATGCCGAGGGCGATTACGACCTTGCCGGCTTCTGCGTCGGCGCGGTGGAGCGCGATCAGGCGCTGACCGGCTCTGCGGTCGCGGCAGGCGACGTCATCCTTGGCCTCGCTTCGTCGGGAGTCCATTCGAACGGCTTCTCGCTGGTGCGGCGGCTGGCCGCCGACAAGGGCTGGAAGCTCGACCGGCCCGCGATGTTCGATCAGGACGTGCGCCTGATCGACGCGCTGCTCGCGCCGACTCGGATCTACGTGAAGTCGCTGCTGCCGATCGTGCGCGCCGGGCGGATCCGGGCGCTGGCGCACATCACCGGTGGCGGGCTGCTCGAAAACATTCCGCGCGTGCTGCCCGATGGGCTTCACGCGCATGTCGATGCCGATGCATGGCCCCAGCCGCGACTGATGGCGTTCCTCCAGGCCCAGGGGCATATCGAGCCGGGCGAGATGGCGCGCACCTTCAACTGCGGCATCGGCATGGTCGCGGTCGTCGCGGCCGACGATGCCGAGGCGGTATCGGCGCTGCTGGCCGATGCCGGCGAGACGGTGTTCACCATCGGCCGGATCGAAGCCGGGGCCAAGGGGTGCACCGTCGCCGGATCGGCGGACGCGTGGACGGCGCTCGCGCCCTGGTCCTCCACCCACAACGCCTGACCCGCACCGTGAACGACGGCGGCAAGGCACGGGTGGGCGTGCTGATCTCGGGCCGGGGATCGAACATGGCGGCGCTGATCGAGGCGGCGCGCGATCCGGCCTGCCCGTATGAAATCGCGCTGATTCTCTCGAACGTCACCGATGCGCCGGGCCTGGAGACGGCACGGCGCGCCGGAATCGAGACCTTCGCCCACAGCCATCGCGGCATGAAGCGCGCCGACTATGACGCGATCCTCGATGCCGAACTGCGCCGCGCCGGAATCGAATGGGTCGCGCTCGCCGGCTATATGCGGCTGCTCTCGCCCTGGTTCATCGATCGGTGGCGCGGCCGCATCGTCAACATCCACCCCTCCCTGCTGCCCGCCCACAAGGGGCTCGACACGCATGCCGCGGCCTTGGCCGTGGGGGACGTGGAGGCGGGTTGCACCGTCCACATCGTCACCGAGGGTCTCGACGACGGGCCGATCCTGGCCCAGGCGCGGGTGCCGATCCTGCCCGGCGACGATGCCGAGGCGCTGGCCGCGCGCGTGCTGATCGAGGAACATCGGCTCTATCCGCGCGCTCTCGCCACGCTGGTACGCGGATCGGGAGCGAGCGATGGCGAATGACACTCCCACCGAAAAGGCCGAGGCGGCATCGATCCGCCGGCGTTGGATAACGCTGGGCGAGGTGCTCGCGGTCGCCGCGGTCGCGATCTCCGGCCTGACCTTCTGGAACAGCTATAGCGAACGCAGCCATGCCGAAGCGGAGCGGAGCAGCGAGAGCCGCAAGGCGCAGGTGAAGGCGGCGACGCTGCTGCTGAAGGCCGAACCATCCCGCGATGGCGAGCGACTGAGCCTGTCCGCTCTGTCACCCGAACAGACGATCCAGGCGCAGACGATCAGCTTTCCGACCGCGCTCGGCGTCGCGCCGGCGGAGACCACCGGAGAGCCGCGGATCGAGGGCGACTGGTTTGAGGACGGGCTGAAGAAGGCCCGGCGCGCGGCCCAGCGCAAGGACGAGACGGCGGGCGACGAACGCCTGCCGGTCGCGATCCGCAGCCAGTTCCTAGCCGATGGCGCGCTGCACGATGACGTGGCGATCTACGATGTCGGCTATGTATTGGAGGGCCGCCTGATCGGCGGCAGCGCGCTCAAGCTGCGCGGCATCTCGCTGGTCGGGCGGGCCGGCGCCACATCGGCACAGGCCCGCCTCGACGCGATCTGGAAGAAACGTCAGCCGACGATTTCGTCCGCCGAGAAGAAGTAATCGATTTCGGTCTTGGCGTTTTCGGCGCTGTCCGAACCGTGGACCGAATTTGCTTCGATCGATTCGGCGTGCACCTTGCGGATCGTGCCCTCGTCGGCATTGGCCGGGTTGGTCGCGCCCATCACGGCGCGGTTCTTGGCAACGGCATCCTCGCCTTCCAGAACCTGCACGACCACCGGGCCGGAGATCATGAACGACACGAGATCGTTGAAGAACGGACGCTCGCGGTGGACGCCGTAAAAGCCTTCCGCCTGCTCGCGGGTCATCTGGATGCGCTTGGACGCGACGACGCGCAGGCCGGCATCCTCGAGCATCTTGGTGACGGCGCCGGTCAGGTTGCGGCGGGTCGCATCGGGTTTGATGATCGAGAAAGTACGTTCGGTCGCCATGGCCGCGCCGGCTCCATAATTTTCAGGGTTGGGAAAGTGGCGGCTCCCTAGCGGCTGGAGGCTTGTTTCGCAAGGCTCAGGGGCCTTCGCGCCACTTGCCCTCCTCGTCCTGCTTCCAGAAGCGGCGCGCGACATCCTCGCGCAGCCCCAGCGCGCGCCACGCCGCACGCGCCTGATCGATCGTCGCATCGCCGAACAGATAGAAGGTGCGGTCGAACGCCAATGCCTCGTCGCGCCAGATGCCGTCGGCCAGCGCGATGTTGCGCGCGCCGTTCGCCGCCTCGACCGAGGGCGCGATCAGCACCGGCTGATCCGCCTCGCCGGCCGCGCCGGCACGCCCGTGCGGCAGGAACCCGTCCGGCGCATAGCTCCACAGCGATATGTCGAGCCGCTCGGCCAGCGCATCGTCGCCAACGACGACAAGCAGCCGCTGGCCCTCGCCGACCAGCCGCTCGGCGATGCGCGGCAGAACCCGTTCCAGCGGGGTCGCGGCGAGATGGTAGAAATCGACCTGCACCGGCCCGGCGCCCCCCGCCTTGCCCTCGCTCAGCCTTCCAGGTTGTCGGCGGCGAAGCGGTCGAGCAGCCGCACGCCATAGCCGGTCGCCCCCTTGTCCCACAGCGGGCCCGGCTTGGCCGCCCAGACCATCCCGGCGATGTCGAGATGCGCCCAGTTCACGCCTTCCTCGACGAAGCGCAGGATGAACTGCGCGGCCGAAATCGATCCAGCATCGCGCGGCCCGACATTCTTCATGTCCGCGATCGGCGATTCGATCAGCTTGTCATAGGCGTCGCCCATCGGCAGCCGCCACAGCGCGTCGCCCGACGCCTTGCCCGCCGCGAGCAATTGATCGGCGAGTTCGTCGCTGTTCGAGAAGAGCCCGCCATGTTCGTGGCCAAGCGCGATTATCATCGCTCCCGTCAGCGTGGCGAGATCGATGATCGTCCGCGGCTTGTAGCGCCGCTGAACCCAGGTGATCGCATCGCACAATACGAGCCGGCCCTCGGCATCGGTGTTGATGACCTCGATCGTCTGGCCCGACATGCTGGTGACGACGTCGCCCGGGCGCTGCGCGTTGCCGCCGGGCATGTTCTCGACCAGCGCGCAGACGCCGATCACATGGGCCTTGGACTTGCGCATCGCGAGCGCCTTCATCGCGCCGGCGACCGCACCCGCGCCGCCCATGTCCCACTTCATGTCTTCCATGCCGGCGGCCGGCTTGATCGAGATGCCGCCGGTGTCGAAGGTCACGCCCTTGCCGACGAAGGCGACCGGATCCTTGGTGCCGTCGCTGCCGTCCCAGCGCATCACCAGCAGCCGCGCCTCGCGCGCCGAGCCCTGGCTGACGCCGAGCAGCGCGCCCATGCCGGCCTCGCGCATCGCCGCCTCGTCGAGCGCCTCGATCTTGACCCCCAAGGCGGTCAGCGCTTCGCAGCGTTCGACGAAGCTTTCCGGATAGATGATGTTGGCGGGCTCGGCGACCAGCTCGCGGGTGAAGGCGACGCCGGCGGCGACCGCCTCCAGCCGGGACCAGGCGGCCTCCGCCCCCTCGCCGCCGCCGACGATCACGATCTCGGTCAGGCTCGGCCGCGCCTTGGGGGCGAGCTTGGTGCGGTAGACGTCGTGGCGCCAGCTGCGGAGCACCGCGCCCGAGGCGTATTTGGCGGCCGCTTCGGCCGGATCGGCGACGGCGATCCCGGTCAGGTCGATCACCAGCCGGGTCTCGCCCGAGGTGAGCAGCCGGGCCACGAGCGCCGCGCCCGCCCGCTCATGCCCGTCGGGGCCGCTGCCCACGCCGACCAGCACCAGCCGGCGCACGCCACTGCCTTCGGGGATGAACAGATCGACCGTCGCGCCGGTCTCACCCTCGAACCGGGCGGCTTCGGCGGCGCTGCGCACGATGCCGCGCGCGGCGCTGTCCGACGGCGGCAACCGGTCGGCCGGGGCGGCGCCGGCCGCGATCGGGAGAGCCAGAGTATAGGCGCCTTCCGGGCGCGACGTGGCGAAGCGGACGAGCATGAACGAACGGTCCTTCCAGATTCAGTAGCCTTATCTAGGCGCAAGACCGGCAAATCGAAATGCCCATCGGGAGGCCGGCGGTGCATCGATCGCGCGCACCCGCCGCAGCGGGCGATTGCGGGCGGCGGGAAGCGGTGCGATAGGCCGGGTCAGCGCCAGTCGGCCAGCGGGGAAATGTGAGCACGTCGAAGTCGATCCTGATCGCCGCATTGCCCATCGCGCTGCTCGCCTCCTCGGCCGCGGCCCAGGATCTGCAGACGCCCGCCCAGCCCGCGCCCACCGCCGAAGGCGTGCCCGTGCCGGCGAACGACGAGGAAGTGACGTTCAGCGCGGCGGGGCTCGATTATGACAGCCAGGCTGATCTGGTCACCGCCTCCGGCGACGTGCGGATGGTCCGCGCGGGCAACCGCCTGCGCGCCGACAAGGTCATCTGGAACCGCGAGACCGGAAAGGTCAGCGCCGAAGGCGGCGTCGCGATCGTCAGCCCCGGCGGCGACACCGCTTATGCCGACAGCGCCGAACTGACCGACACGCTGAAGGACGGCGTGATCGAGAATTTGCTGCTCGTGCTGGAGGATGGCGGCCGGCTCGCCGCGGTCCATGGCGAACGCGTCAACGGCGTCACCACGCTCCAGAAGGCGGCCTATACGCCGTGCGCGGTGGTCGACGATGCCGGCTGCCCCAAGGATCCGCTGTGGAAGATCACCGCGGTCCGGGTGATCCACGATCCGGCAAAGCACCGCATCTATTATAAGGACGCGCGCCTCAGCCTGTTCGGCCTGCCGGTGCTGTGGCTGCCTTCCCTGTCGCACCCCGATGGATCGGGCGGCGGCGGAACGGGCATGCTCATGCCCCACTTCCGCTACAGCCGCACCAACGGGCTGGAGGTTGCGCAGCCGGTTTACTACCTGCTCGCGCCCAATCGCGACCTGACGATCACGCCGCACCTGTTCACCGACGTGCTGCCCGCGCTCGAGGCGGAATATCGCTCGCTCACGTCGCGCGGCGCCTACCAGATCGGCGGCATGGTCACCTACGGGTCGCGCCTGCCGGCATCGGTCGGCCCGTCGGTCGCGGGCGACCGCAACCGCGGCATTCGCGGCTATCTCGATGCCAATGGCCGATTCCAGCTCAATCCGCAGTGGAGCATCAGCGGCAGCGCGCGCCTGACGACCGACAAGACCTTCCTGCGGCGCTACGACATCAGCCGCGACGATCGCCTCCGTTCCAACCTGCTGGCCGAGCGGGTGGACGAGAACAGCTATCTGTCGATCGCCGGCTGGGCGGTCCAGTCGCTGCGCAGCACCGACATCAAGGGGCAGCAGCCGATCGCGCTGCCGGCGATCGATTATCGCCGCCGGCTCGATGATCCGTTGCTCGGCGGCAAGGTGGAACTTCAGCTCAACAGCCTCAACATCCTGCGCACCAAGGGCCAGGATACCCAGCGCGCCTTTGCCGGCGCGCGGTGGGATCTGCGCGGCTATACCGGGCTGGGCCAGGAATTGACGCTGACCGCTTATGGCCGGGCCGACGTCTACCACACCGACCAGATCGAGCATACGACGACGCTCAGCTATCGCGGCGATGCCGGCTGGTCCGGCCGCCTGATCGGCGCGCTCGCGGCCGACCTGCGCTGGCCTTTCATCGGCGAGTTTCTGGGCGGCACCCAGCGCGTGACGCCGCGCGTCCAACTCGTCGCGACGCCGCCGACCCGCAATCTGGCGATCCCCAACGAGGATGCGCGCGCGGTCGATCTGGAGGATTCGAACCTCTTCGCGCTCAACCGGTTTCCCGGTTACGATCGCTGGGAGGATAGCAGCCGGGTGACCTACGGCGTCGAATATGCGTTCGATCGTCCGCGCCTGTCCGTCCGCACGATCGTCGGCCAGAGCTATCGCCTCGACAATCGCGTCACGATCCTGCCCGACGGCACCGGCCTGTCGGACCGGATGTCCGACATCGTCGGCCGCACCACGATCAGATATGGCCGGCTGGTCGAATTCGGTCACCGCTTCCGGCTCGACAAGAATAGTCTGGTGATCCGCCGCAACGAGATCGACGCGACGATCGGCACGACGCGAACCTATGCGACGATCGGCTATCTCCGCCTCAACCGCGACATCGATCCGGCGATCGAGGATCTGCGCGATCGCGAGGAGATACGGATCGGCGGCCGGGTGCAGCTGGCGACACGCTGGTCGCTGTTCGGATCGACCGTGGTCGACCTCACCGGCCGGGGCGAGGATGCGCTGAGTCTGGCCGACGGCTATGAGCCGGTGCGGCACCGCGTCGGCGTGCTGTACGACGATGAGTGTATCCAGCTGGGCGTGACGTGGCGGCGCGACTATTCGGCGAGCGGCGATGCGCGTCGCGGGAACACCTTCCTGTTGCGGCTGGCGCTCAAGAACCTTGGCCGCTAAGCGTGCGTTCAGCCGGGCGCAGGCAGGCCCCGCCTTTGGCAAGCCTTATTCAATCGGAGCGGATGTGAAGGCGAAAGCGAATTCGATCGGTCGCCATTGGGTGATGGCCGGGCTGGCCAGCGGGCTTGTGCTCGCGGCGGCCACGGCGGGTGCACAGGTGGCCGATTCCGAGCGGGGTCTGGCCGACGCGCCGCTCAACCTGCCAAAGGATCTGACGATGTTCGGGACGCAGGACCCGAACCTGCGCAAGGCGACCGCGATCGTCAACGGCACTATCATCACCGATACCGACGTCTCGCAGCGGCTCGCGCTCGTCCTCGCGGCCAATGGCGGTCAGATCCAGGCGGAGGAATATGAGCGGCTGAAGCTGCAGGTGCTGCGCAACCTGATCGACGAGTCGCTGCAGATCCAGGAGGCCAAGGCCAACGAGATCGTGATCCAGCCGGCCGAGATCGACCAGACGATCGCCCGCGTCGCAAGCAACTTCAAGCGCACGCCCAAGGACTTCGCCCAATATCTCAACCAGGTCGGCTCTTCCGAAGCGTCGATGCGGCGCCAGATCGAAGGCGAGCTGGCGTGGCGGCGGCTGCTCGGCCGGCGGATCGAGCCGTTCGTGACGGTCGGCGAAGAGGAAGTGAACGCGGTCATCGGCCGGCTCAAGGCGACCAAGGGCGCGCAGGAATATCATATCGGCGAGATCTTCCTCTCGTCGACCTCGGCGGGCGGCGGCGACGCGCTCGCCAACGCCCAGCGGATCGTGTCGCAGATCCGCGGCGGCGCATCGTTCGCCGCTTATGCCCGGCAATTCTCCGAAGCGTCGACCGCCGCGGTCGGCGGCGATCTCGGCTGGGTGCGCGGTGAACAGCTTCCCGAACCGCTCGCCAAGGCGGCGCAGCAGCTCGCGACCGGGCAGATCAGCGATCCGATCGCGATCCCCGGCGGCTATTCGGTGATCGCCCTGGTCGATAAGCGCCAGGTGCTGACCGCCGATCCGCGCGATGCGCTGCTCAGCCTGAAGCAGCTTTCGATCAGCTTTCCGGCGGGCATGACGCAGGCCCAGGCATCGCCCCGCGTTGCCGCCTTTGGCGAGGCGCTCAAGAAGGTCACCGGCTGCGGCAATGCCGAGACGGTTGCCGCCACTGTCGGTGCCGAGGTGGTCGAGAACGATCAGATCCGCATCCGCGACCTGCCGGTGCCGTTGCAGGACATGCTGCTCAACCTCTCGATCGGACAGTCCACGCCGCCATTCGGTTCGCTGCAGGATGGCGTACGCGGGCTGGTGCTCTGCGGTCGCGACGACGCGCCGAGCGCGTCCGATCCGTCGTTTGAAAAGATCTATGCGCAGATGGAGGAGGAGCGGGTCGGCCGCCGCGCCCGCCGCTATCTGCGCGATCTGCGCCGCGACGCGGTCGTCGACTACCGATGAGGCACACGGCGTGAACCCGCTGGCCGTCGCGCTGGGCGATCCGGCGGGTATCGGGCCGGAAATCGTCGCCAAGGCCTGGCTGGCGCGCGTTGCCCGGTCGATCCCGCCCTTCTTCGCGGTCGGCGACGCCCGCTCGATCGGCGCGGTGTGGGACGGACCCACGATCCGCATCTCCGAGCCCGCGGAAGCGGCGCGCTTCTTCGCCGATGCGCTGCCGGTGATCGAGGTGGAGGACGCCGGCGACATCGTTCCGGGCCAGCCCAACACGCCTGGCGCCCGCTGCTCGCTCGATTCGCTGGAGCTGGCTGCCGGCCTTGCCCGTTCCGGCGCGGCAGGCGGGCTGGTGACCGGGCCGGTATCCAAGGCACAGCTTTATTCGGTCGGCTTCACCCATCCGGGCCAGACCGAGTTCGTGGCCGAACGCTGCGGCATCTCGGCCGACAATGTCGCGATGATGCTGGCCGGGCCGACGCTGCGGACCGTGCCGATCACCACCCATGTGCCGCTGCGCGACGTGGCCGACATGCTGACGATCGAGCTGATCCTGTCGAAGGTGCGCGCCACCGAACGCGGGCTGGTCCGCAATTTCGGCATTGCGTCGCCGCGGCTGGCGATCGCCGGGCTCAACCCGCATGCCGGCGAGCAAGGCGCGCTCGGCCGCGAGGAGATCGAGATCATCGCGCCGGCGGTGGAGATCGCCCGCGCCGAGGGGATCAACATCATCGGCCCGCTGCCGGCCGACACGATGTTCCACGCCCGCGCGCGCGACCGCTATGATGCGGCGCTGTGCCTCTATCACGATCAGGCGCTGATCCCGCTCAAGGCCCTCCACTTCGACGAGGGCGTCAACATGACGCTCGGGCTGCCGATCGTGCGCACCGCGCCCGATCATGGCACCGCATTCGAAATCGCCGGCCAGAACCGGGCGGATCCGGGCGCGATGATCGCCGCGATCGAGCTTGCCGCTTATTGCGCCGCAATCCGCGCGCTGCCGTGACCGGCCCCGCCCTCGCTACCCTCCCGGCGCTGCGGGACGTCATCGCCCGCCACGGATTGTCGGCGAGCAAGGCGCTCGGCCAGAATTTCCTGCTCGACACCAAGCTGCTCGATCGGATCGCCCGCGCCGCCGGGTCGCTGGAGGACGCAACCGTGTACGAGGTCGGCCCCGGGCCGGGCGGGCTCACCCGCGCGCTGCTCGGCGCGGGCGCGCGGGTGGTTGCGGTCGAGCGGGACTCGCGCTGCCTGCCGGCGCTGGCCGAGATCGCCGAGGCGAGCGGCGGGCGGCTGGAGGTGATCGCGGGCGATGCGATGGCGATCGACGAGGTCGCGGTTGCCGGCGAGGGCGCGCACATCGTCGCCAACCTGCCCTATAATGTCGGCACCGCCTTGCTGGTGCGCTGGCTGACCGACGCGACGTGGTCGCCGTGGTGGCGGTCGCTGACCCTGATGTTCCAGAAGGAAGTGGCGGAGCGGATCGTCGCGGCGCCGGGCAGCAATGCCTATGGCCGGCTCGCCGTGCTCGCCCAGTGGCGCAGCACCGCGGCGATCGCCTTCACCGTCAACCGAATGGCGTTCGTGCCGCCGCCCAAGGTCACGTCGGCGGTGGTACATATCGTGCCGGCGGTGGCCCCGGAGGGGGTGACGGTGCGCACCATCCAGGCGGTCACGGCCGCCGCCTTCGGCCAGCGCCGCAAGATGCTGCGCCAAAGTCTCAAGGGGCTGCCCGGCGCGCTTTCCGCGCTGGGGACGCTCGGCATAGCGGCGGATCGCCGCGCCGAGACGCTCAGTGTCGCGGAGTTCGTGGCGATCGCCCGGACGCTGGATGCGGGACGGACCGAACAGGCCGAACGCTGAGGGCCCTCCTCAGGGCTTGGTGGTCTTGGCCTCGTCGCCCTTAAGCGGAACCACGGTGGTCGCCTGCGCCGTCACGACAGCGGGCGGCGGGCCCTTGGCGATCGCGGCGGCGAGTTCGCCCGCCGGCGGGCAATCGGTCTTGCACAGGGTGCGGACGCGGGCCAGATTCTGCTTGGCGCGCTCGACCGCGCCCTTCTGCACCATCGCCTCGCCCTGCCCGCTCAGCGCGGCAACATCGTTCGGCTCGAGCGCCAGCGCCTCGCCATAGAGGCGGATCGCCTTACCCGGCAGCTGCTGCGCGCGGGCGACACGGCCGAGCGCGATGAACGCCGCGCGGTTGCGGGGGTCGACCACCAATGCCGTTTCCAGCAGGTCGTTGGCGGCGGTCAGGTTGCCGGCGCGACGCGCGGCCTCGCCCTGCTGCAACAGCCCGAGGCTGCGCGGATTGATCTGGTCGTCGGGTTTCTGGCTCTGGCCCGCGCTGGAAACCATGGCCAGCGTAAGCGAGAGCGCGGCGGCGATCGGGGAAAAACGCATGAACAGCTCCAGGACGTCCTGTTTGGACCGGTTTAGCATGCCCGCTCCAGCCGAGCGACGAAAAAGCCGTCCGTTCCGTCCTCCGCTGGGGTCAGGCGCTTGCCGGGGCCACGCGCCCGGCCCTCGCGGATCGGATCGGTATCGGCCCGCCAACCGGGATGCCGCGCCAGGAACGCGTCGACCTGATCGGCGCCCTCCTCGTCGAGCAGCGAACAGACGATATGCACGAGATGACCGCCGGGACGAACCAGTTCGGCACCCAGGTCGAGCAGCCGCGCCTGCAAGGCGGCCACCCGCGCCAGCCGGTCGACGCTCAGCCGCCACCGCGCCTCGGGATTGCGCCGCCACGTGCCCGTGCCCGAACAGGGTGCATCGACGAGCACGACATCGGCCAGTCCGGCAAGGTCGGCGAGCGCCTCCTGCTCACGCCCTGCATCGAGCAAACGCGTCTCGATATGATCGGCCCCGGCGCGCTGGGCGCGGGGGGCGAGCCGGGACAGTCGTCCACGATCCGCGTCGCACGCGATCAGCCGTCCGGCGCCGTCCATCGCCGCCGCAAGGGCCAGCGTCTTGCCGCCTGCGCCCGCGCAAAGATCGACGATCGTCATCCCCGGCATCGCCCGCGCCGCGCGCGTGACGAGCTGGCTGCCTTCGTCCTGCACCTCGACCAGGCCCTGCGCCCACACGTCGAGCGTATCGACATGGGTTCCTTCGGGCAGGCGCAGCCCATCGGGGGACAGCGGCGTCGGCGTGGCACCGGGCACCTGCGGCAGCACCTCCTCGCGCCGTGCCCGCATCCGGTTGACCCGCAGGTCGAGCGGCGCACGCCCGAGCAAGGCGGCCATGCCCGCAGCATCGAGGCCACGGGCGAGCCGCTCCGCCAGCCACGCCGGGGCGATGCCCGCCATTGCGGGCCGCTCCGCCTTGCCGATCGCGGGCGGCCCGTGCGCGGAGCCATCGAACGCCGCCGCCACGTCCGGATCCTCCGCCGCGACGCCGAGCATGGCGGCGCGGCCGCTGACCGGGCACTCGCCGGCGCGGCGGATGGCGCGGTAAACCAGTTCGCGCACCGCGCGGCGGTCCTTCGCCCCGGCATAGCGCCGGGTCTTGAAGTAGCGCGCGATCAGCGTATCGGCCGCCGCGCCGCCTTGCCGGGCGGCGACGACGATCTGGTCGAGTAGCTCGATCGCCGCCTGGGCGCGGGCTGCGGGCGTCACCTAGCGTGTCGGATAATTGGGGGCCTCGCGGGTGATCGAAACGTCGTGGACATGGCTTTCGCGCAGGCCCGCATTGGTGATGCGAATGAATTGCGCGCGCTTCTGAAGATCGGGAATCGTCGCCGAGCCGGTATAGCCCATCGCCGCCTTGACCCCGCCGACGAGTTGATGGATCACGTCCTTGGCCGGCCCCTTATACGGCACCTGCCCTTCGATCCCCTCGGGAACAAGCTTCAGCTGGTCCTTGATATCCTGCTGGAAATAGCGATCGGCCGAACCGCGCGCCATCGCGCCGACCGAGCCCATGCCGCGATAGGATTTATAGGTGCGGCCCTGATACAGGAAGGTCTCGCCGGGAGCCTCCTCCGTACCCGCCAGCAGCGAGCCGACCATCACGCTGGATGCGCCGGCGGCCAGCGCCTTGGCGATGTCGCCCGAGGTGCGCAGCCCGCCATCGGCGATCACCGGCACGCCCGACTTGGCCGCCTCGGCCGCCGCCTCCATCACCGCGGTCAGCTGCGGCACGCCGACGCCGGCGACGACCCGCGTGGTGCAGATCGATCCCGGGCCGATGCCGACCTTGATCCCGTCCGCCCCCGCATCGATCAGCGCACGGGTCGCCTCCGCTGTCGCGACGTTGCCGGCGATGATCTGGACTGCGCTGGACAGCTTGCGCACCCGCTCCACCGCGCGCGCGACATCGCGGTTATGGCCGTGGGCGGTGTCGATCACGATCAGGTCGCATTCGGCGTCGATCAGCGCGGCGGTCCGCTCGAAACCCTTGTCGCCGACGGTCGTCGCCGCAGCGACGCGCAGGCGGCCGGTCGAATCCTTGGTGGCCGAGGGATAGGTGACGGCCTTCTCGATATCCTTGACGGTGATCAGGCCGACGCAGCGATACTGCTCGTCCACCACCAGCAGCTTTTCGATCCGCCGCTGGTGCAGGAGCCGCCGCGCCTCCTCCTTGCCCACGCCCGCCGGGACGACCGCCAGATTCTGGCTGGTCATCAACTCGGATACGGGCTGCTTGGGGTTCTCGGCGAAGCGCACGTCGCGGTTGGTCAGGATGCCGACGAGCTTGCCGCCCTGCTCGACCACCGGGATGCCGGAGATGCGATGGCGCTGCATCAGTTCCAGCGCGTCGGCGAGCGTCTGGCCGGGCGTCATCGTGATCGGATTGACGACCATGCCGGATTCGAACCGCTTGACCGCGCGGACCGCGGCGGCCTGCTGCTCGATATCGAGGTTGCGATGGAGCACGCCGATCCCGCCCAGTTGCGCCATGACGATCGCCATGTCCGCTTCGGTGACCGTGTCCATTGCCGCGGACAGGACCGGGATGTTGAGCGATATCTCGCGCGTGACACGGGTTCGCGTGTCGGCTTGGCTGGGTACGATGTCCGACTCGGCGGGGCGGAGGAGGACGTCGTCGAAGGTGAGACCGAGGCTGATTTCCATGTCGCCCGTTAATGCGGGTTCGTCGCAGAGTCGAGGGCGTGATTTGCCGGCGGGTGCGGAGTCGCCGCCGTAGGGAAGCGCCGGGGATCGGCCAGGGCGCGGACGAGGGCGACGTGCAGATCGGCATCCTCGGCCGCCCCGCTCAGCACGAGGCCGCTCGCTACGTCATCGTCGGGCTGGTGATAACGGCCCTTGAGGAACCGTTCGAGCAGCCCGCCAGCATAGGCCCCGCCGACCAGGATGGCGGGCACCCCCGCCTCCATCATCGCCCATCCATCCTGCCGCCGGACGAGCGCGTTGGCGCCGCGGCCGGCATCGACGCGGCGGCCGAGCGATCGCGCGAGGGCATCGACGACCGGGTCCAGCCCCGTCATGCCGCGCCCGACGATCGACACGGCGGAGCCGCGCGGCCCCACCGCGACGGTATCGAGGTTGAGCGCGGCGAGGATGCGATCCCGCGGCACCGGCGGGTTGGCGACGAACGCCCGCGCGCCGAGCAATCCCATCTCCTCGCCAGTGGTCGCGACGAACAGCACGTCGCGGAGCGGCCGCTGACCGTGGGCGACGCCCCGCGCCGTCTCGATCAGCACGGCGACGCCGCTGGCATTGTCGACCGCGCCATTACAGATTCGATCGCGTGCTCCGGGCGGCCGGCACAGGCCGAGATGATCCCAGTGCGCCATCACCACGATCGTCTCGCCGCCGCCCAGCGTGCCGCGCACCCGGCCGATGATGTTGTTGGCGAGGACGGGATCGCCCTTTTGGGGCACCAGCCGCACCCGTTGCAGCCAGCTGCCATCGGCCGCGCCCGGGCTGAGCCCGGCTGCGGCGAACTGGCCTGCGACATAGGCTTCGGTGGCGCGGCCGCCGGCGGTACCCGGCTTGCGGCCTTCGAACGCGTCGCTGGCGAGGATGGCGATATGCTGGCGCAGCGCGCCTTCGCTGATCCCGCCGCTCGGAACGGTGGCGCAGGCGGCGAGCGGAACCAGCGCGGCGGCGAGGAGCGATCGCCTCATTCCGCCAACGCCCGCAGCGCGATTATGCGCTTTGCGTCAGCAACATGCATCGCTTCGATCATACGGTTTCTGAACCGCTCGGCGCCCCCGGTCGCGGCGGCAACCAGTTGCTCGGCATCCTCGAGCTCCGCGTCGCTGGGGCGGAAGGCGCGGTTGGCCGGGGCGATCTGGCTGGGGTGGATCAGCGTTTTGCCGTCGAAACCGAGCGACCGCGCCTCCATGCATTGACGCGCGAACCCGTCTGGATCGTCGAGCTGGTTCCACACCCCGTCCAGCGCCACGATCCCGGCGGCGCGCGCGGCGAGCACGATCATCTGGAGGCTGAGGGCGAGACCGGCGCGATCGGCCGCGGCCGGCAAGCGCAATGCGGCGGCGAGATCGTTGGTGCCGGCGATCAGCCCGGCCACGCCCGACGTCGCCGCGATCCGCGCAGCGGCAAGCACCCCGGCGGGCGTCTCGATCATCGCCAGCATCGGCTTTCCCGCCGCCGCACAGGCAGCGGCCTGCTCCGCACAATCGACCTTGGGCAGCACGATCCGGTCGGCCGCCGATCCCGCCACCATCGCCAGATCAGCGCCGTGCCATTCCGTGCCGGCGGCGTTGATCCGGATCGCCACGCTTCGTTCGCCAAAGCCCTCCGCCACCGCGTCCGCCGCCGCCTGCCGCGCCGCGTTCTTGTCCTCGGGCTTCACCGCATCTTCGAGGTCGAGGATGACCAGGTCGCACGGCAGCCCACGCGCCTTGACGATCGCGCGGGGGTTCGATGCGGGGAGGAACAGTGCGGATCGAACCGGCATCGGCGTGAAGGGCATGAGGCAGCTCCGTCGGTGAATGCCGATTTGCTTGGACGCGGGCGATTGCGGGGGCAATATCCTGTCGGGTGTGGCGGGGGAGCGGTGGAATGGAATATTTCTTCTTGGCGTTGTTCATCTTCGCCATCGTCTTCGTGGCGATGTCGGTCACCGTCGTCCGCCAGGGCTATCATTATACGATCGAGCGGTTCGGCCGCTTCACCATGGTCGCGCGCCCCGGCTTCAACCTGCTGGTGCCACTGGTCGACCGGGTCGGCCGCAAGGTCAACATGATGGAGCAGGTTCTTGGGATCCCCGGACAGGAGATCATCACCAAGGACAACGCCATGGTGTCGGTCGACGGCGTGGTCTTCTTCCAGGTGCTCGACGCCGCCAAGGCCGCCTACGAGATTTCAGACCTTTATCTGGCGATCCTCAATATCGTCACGACCAACCTGCGCACGGTGATGGGCTCGATGGACCTCGACGAGACGCTGTCGAAGCGCGACGAGATCAATGCCCGCCTGCTCGCGGTGGTCGATCATGCGACGACCGCCTGGGGGATCAAGATCACCCGCGTCGAGGTCAAGGACATCAAGCCGCCGCAGGACATCGTCAACGCAATGGGCCGGCAGATGAAGGCGGAGCGCGAAAAGCGCGCCTCGATCCTCGAATCGGAGGGGCTGCGCGCCTCCGCGATCCTGCGCGCCGAGGGCGAGAAAGAAAGCCAGATCCTCCAGGCCGAGGGCCGGCGCGAGGCCGCCTTCCGCGACGCCGAGGCGCGCGAACGCGAGGCCCAAGCCGAGGCGACCGCGACGCAATTGGTGTCGGAGGCGATCGCCGGCGGCAACGCGCAGGCGATCAACTATTTCATCGCCCAGAAATATGTCGAGGCAATCAGCCTGTTCGCGACCTCGCCCAACGCCAAGACGATCCTGTTCCCGGTCGAGGCGACCCAGCTGATCGGCACGCTGGGCGGCATCGGCGAACTGGCGCGCGACGCCTTCGGCGGCGAGCGGCGGGAGCCGGCGAAAGGCCCCGAACGCGGCGCCGCGCCGGCCCCCCTCGACCGGAGTTGAGCGATGGCGATCGGCGGCATCTTCCTGGAGGCACATTGGTGGTGGATGATCGCCGCCGTCCTGCTCGCGGTCGCCGAGATACTCGTGCCCGGCTTCTTCCTGATCTGGCTGGCGGTCGCCGCGATGCTGAGCGGGTTCCTGACGATGGTCTTCGGGGTGCCGCTGGCAGCGCAGTTCGGGCTGTTCGCGATCTTCGCCCTCGCCGCGATATACGCCGCCCGGCGATGGCTGCGGCGCAATCCGATCCTCTCCAGCGATCCGATGCTCAACGATCGTGTCGCGCGCCTGATCGGCGAGCGGGTGACGGTGGTCGATGCGATCGTCAACGGCCACGGCCGGGTCGCGGTGGGCGACGGCGCGTGGCCGGCGCGCGGCGTCGACGCCCCGGCGGGCAGTTTCGTGCGGATCGTCGGCGTGGATGGCGGCACGCTGCTGGTCGAACCCTGACCGCCTAAGGCCGCCGGGCCCGGACAGAGGAAGGGCCGGGGCAGCCTTTCGACCGCCCCAGCCCCCTTCATTCCCGTCGGATCAGATCAGGCCGCTTTGGGTGCAGCCTCCAGCACGCTCGCATCGACGTCGCCTTCGAACTGGGCGAAGTTGGCGATGAACTGGTTGACCAGCTTCTTCGCGGTCGCGTCGTAGCCGGCCTTGTCGGCCCAGGTGTCGCGCGGGTTGAGGATCGTCGAATCGACGCCCGGCACCGCCACCGGCACCTTGAACCCGAAGCTCGGATCGGTGCGGAACTCGGCATCGTTCAGGCTGCCGTCGAGCGCGGCGTTGAGCAGCGCGCGGGTCGCCTTGATCGGCATCCGCTTGCCGACGCCATATTGACCTCCGGTCCAGCCGGTGTTGACCAGCCAGCAATCCACCCCGCCCTTGGCGATCCGCTCCTTGAGCAGGTTGCCATAGACCGAGGGGTGACGCGGCATGAACGGCGCGCCGAAGCAGGTCGAGAAGGTCGCCGACGGCTCGGTCACGCCGATCTCGGTGCCGGCGACGCGCGCGGTATAGCCCGAGAGGAAGTGGTACATCGCCTGGTCCGGCGTCAGCTTCGCGATCGGCGGGAGCACGCCGTATGCGTCCGCCGTCAGGAAGATGATGTTCTGCGGCACGGGGCCGAGATTGTCCTTCGACGCATTCGGGATGAAGTCGATCGGATAGGAGCCGCGGCTATTCTCCGCCAGGCTGGCATCGTTGAAGTCGAGCTCGCGCGTTTCGGGATCGATCACGACATTCTCGAGCACCGTGCCGAACCGCTTGGAGGTCGCGAAGATCTCCGGTTCCGCCTCGGGCGAGAGGTTGATCATCTTGGCGTAGCAGCCGCCCTCGAAGTTGAACACGGCGGTGTCGGACCAGCCATGCTCGTCATCGCCGATCAGCGTGCGGCTGGCATCGGCCGACAATGTCGTCTTGCCCGTGCCCGACAGGCCGAAGAACACCGCAGTGTCGCCCTTCGGTCCGATGTTGGCCGAACAATGCATCGGCATGATGCCGTCCACCGGCAGCAGATAGTTGAGCAGCCCGAACACGGACTTCTTCATCTCGCCGGCATAACGCGTGCCGCCGATCAGGATCAGCTTTTCGGTGAAGTTGACCGCGATCACGGTCTCCGAACGGCAGCCGTGGCGCGCCGGATCGGCACGGAAGGTCGGCAGATCGATGATCGTATAATCCGGCACGAAGTCGGCCAGCGCCTCGGGCTCGGGGCGCACCAGCAAAGTGCGGATGAACAGATTGTGCCACGCCAGCTCGTTGATCACGCGGACCTTGACGCGGTGCGCCGGCTGCGACCCACCGAACAGATCCTGGACGAACAGCGTGTCCTTGGTGCCGAGGAAGTCGAGGAAGTCGGCCTTCAGCGCCGCGAACTGCTCCGGCGACATGCCCTTGTTGGTCTTGCCCCACCAGACGCTATTCTCGGTCTCGGCATCGCGGACGATGAACTTGTCGTTCGCCGAGCGGCCGGTGTGCTGGCCGGTCTTGACGACAAGCGGACCATCCTTGGCGAGGATGCCCTCGCCGCGGATCAGCGCCTGTTCGACCAGCGGGGCCGTGGCCAGATTCCAGTGGACCGTGGCGGCGGCTCTTATACCCTGCGCGCCAAGGTCGAATACCGGCTTGAGAATGGACACGTTCCTCTCCCTTGATCAATCAATGCTGATGAGCCCGGCGCGCAGAAAGCGTCGCCCAGTTTCAAATGGATGACGCGCGCATATAGAAGATGCGGTTGATGGTCAAAGGGTCCGACACCCTACCGCAACGGTATCGGAGGACATCCCCGATTGTTGCCGCGTCCCCGCGCTTGCGCTAATCAGGCCGGCCCAGAAGGAAAGCTGCCTGCGTCCATGACGGCTTCTATTGCGCTCGTCGATGACGACCGGAACATCCTGACCTCGGTGTCCATTGCGCTGCAGTCCGAGGGCTTCCTCGTGCGCGTCTATTCGGATGGCGAGACCGCTTTGAAGGCGCTGAGCGAGAATCCGGCCGATCTGGCGGTTCTCGACATCAAGATGCCGCGGATGGATGGGATGGAACTGCTCCGCCGCCTGCGCGAAAAAAGCGCCATTCCGGCGATCTTCCTGACCTCGAAGGATGACGAGTTGGACGAGGCGCTTGGTCTCGCGCTCGGCGCCGACGACTATATCACCAAGCCCTTTTCGCAGCGGCTGCTGATCGCGCGGATACGGGCCATTCTTCGCCGCACCGAGATGCGCGCGCAGCCCGCCGACGACAGCCCTGAGGCGATCCCGGCCGAGCGGATCCAGCGCGGACAGCTCGAAATGGATCCGGCCCGGCACCGGGTCAGCTGGAAGGGCAAGGACGTGACGCTCACCGTCACCGAATTCCTGATCCTCGAGGCGCTGGCGCAGCGGCCGGGCTTCGTCAAATCGCGCGATCAGTTGATGGATGCCGCCTATCAGGACGACGTCTATGTCGATGATCGCACCATCGACAGCCATATCAAACGCCTCCGCCGCAAGTTCCGCCAGGCCGATCCCGAGTTCAAGGGAATCGAGACGCTCTACGGCGTAGGATATCGCTTTGCCGAGGAATGACGGAGAGGATCTGCGGCCGTTATGGTCCGCGCGCTGGTCGCTCACCAGCCGCATCCTTGCCGTCAACATCCTTGCGCTGGCGCTGCTCGCCGGCGGCTTCTTCTATCTCGACAGTTACCGGGCCCAACTGGTCGATGCGCGGCTGGACCAGGCCTCCACCCAGGTCCGCCTGATCGCCCATGCCACCCGCGCCGCGCCGGACGCCGGGCGGGTCGCGCTGCTCACCAAGCTTGGCGCCGTGACCGGCTATCGGCTCCGCCTGTACCGGGGAGCGGGCGCGCCGCTCGACACCTGGTCGCATTCGCCGCCCACCTACCAGCTGCGCGATCCGGCGCGCGAGGAATGGCAGAAGCGCGTCGCCCGCTTTCTCGATCGGCTGATGGATCAAGTCGTCGGCGCGGGGCGCCCCCAGGCGTTCGAGGAACCGGCAGTGGATCGGGCGGCGGCCTGGCCGGAAGTGCAGCGCGCGGCGGCGACGCGCACCATCGTCACCCGGATCAGGCGTGCGCCCGATCGCACCCCCGTCGTTTCCGCAGCCTATCCGATGCCCGGGGCGTCCGGCGGCGTGCTCCTCGCCACGGCCAACCAGCGGGACATCGTCCGCATCGTCCGCGCCGAGCGGCTGCGCCTCGGCGTCGTCCTCGCCCTCGTCATCACCGTATCGGTGCTGCTGTCGCTATTCCTCGCGCGCACCATCGCCCGCCCGCTGCGGCGGCTGGCGATTGCGGCGCACCGGGTCCGGCTCGGCCGCGCGCGCGAGGTCCAGGTGCCGCGCCTGCCGTCGCGCCGGGACGAGATCGGCATGCTGGCGCGCGCGCTGTCCGACATGAGCCAGGCGCTGCGCCAGAGGATCGACGCGACCGAGGCGTTCGCCGCCGACGTGACCCACGAGCTCAAGAACCCCCTCGCCTCGCTCCGTTCGGCGGTCGACAGCCTCGATCTGATCAAGGATCCGGAATTGCAGCGCCAGCTGGTCGAGGTGATCCGCGACGATGTTCGCCGGCTCGACCGGCTGATTACCGATATATCGGAGGCATCGCGGATGGATGCCGAGCTGTCGCGCGCCAGCTTCGATCGGGTCGATCTCGGCGTGATGATCGAGGGGCTGGTCGCCGCGCGGGAAGCCCGCGGGCGCAACGGCGATGTCCGGCTCGCCTTCGCCCGTCCCAATGCCGGCACCGCGGTGGTGATGGGCGACGGCTCGCGGCTCGTGCGGCTGATCGAGAACCTCGTCGACAATGCGATATCCTTCTCGCCGCCCGGCGGGCTGGTCGAGATCGCCGCGACGCGCGACGGCACCGAAATCGTCTGCCGGGTGGAGGATGAGGGGCCCGGCGTCGCACCCCAGGCGCAGGAAGCGATTTTCACCCGATTCCACAGCATCCGCCCCGAGGGCGAGGCGTTCGGCAAGCATAGCGGCCTGGGACTCGCCATTGCCAAGGCGATCGTCGAGGCGCACCACGGATCGATCACAGTCGAGAACCGGCAGGACGTGCCATCCGGGGCGCGCTTCCTGATCCGGCTGCCAGCGGCGGATTCATGACCGACAATGCGGCACCCGAAACGCTCCATGCGTCCTGCGTCGCGATCGACGATGCGGCGGTGCTGATCGTCGGGCGTTCCGGATCGGGCAAGTCGGATCTGGCGCTCCGGCTGATCGATCGCGGCGCGATGCTCGTGTCCGACGACTATACTATCGTCCGGCGGGAGGGCGCCGCGCTACGCGCCAGCGCACCGGCCACCATCGCCGGGATGATCGAGGTCCGCGGTATCGGCATCGTCCCCGATGCGCACATCGACGATGTCGCGATCGCCTTGATCGTCGATCTCGATGCAGCGGTCGAACGCATGCCCGAACGGCTGGCGCGCCGTTCCATCTGCGGCATTCCGGTTCCCGTCCTCCCGCTTCCCGGGTTCGAGGCATCGACGCCGATCAAGCTCGAACTGGCGCTCCGCCGGCTGGGCGCGCAAGACGGGGCATGAGCGAGCCTGCCCGACCAAAACGAATCCTGATCGTCACCGGCCTGTCCGGCGCGGGCAAGACGACGGCGCTCAAGACGTTCGAGGATCTCGGCTGGGAGACGGTCGATCACCTGCCGCTGGACTTGCTCGATCGGCTGCTCGGCACGCCCTTGCCCGAAGGCGCCGGCAACGTCGAACGGCCGCTGGCATTCGGGATCGACAGCCGGACCCGCGGGTTCGATGCGGATGCGATCATCCGCCGGGTGGATCGGCTGCGCAGCGAAAGCGGCTTCGCGGTCGATACGCTGTTCCTCGATTGCTCCGGCGCCGTGTTGATCCGGCGCTTCTCCGAAACCCGGCGGCGTCACCCGCTGGCGATGGATCGCCCGGCCGAGGACGGCATCGCCCGCGAACGCGAGCTGACCGCGCCGCTGCGCGCGTGGGCCGATCACCTGATCGACACCAGCGAGACGAGCACCAACGCGCTCCAGCAGGAACTGCGCGCGCGGTTCGGCGATACCGAGGCCGGCGCACCGACGCTGTCGATCCAGTCGTTCGGATTTTCGCGCGGCGTGCCGCGCACCGTCGACCTGCTGTTCGACATGCGGTTCCTGCGCAATCCGCATTGGGATGCCCTGCTCCGTCCGATGACCGGGCATAATGCCGCGGTCGGCGCCTACATCGCCGAAGACCCAGCTTATGATGAGGCGGTGAACCGGATCGAGGAGTTGATCCTACTGTTGCTGCCGCGCTACGCCAGCGAAGGGAAATCCTATGTCAGCATCGCGTTCGGCTGCACCGGCGGCCGGCATCGCTCGGTCCATGTCGCGGAGCGGGTGGCCCGGCGGTTGCGCAATGCGGCATTTTCGCCCACGGTCAGCCATCGGGATCTCGTGGCCGGTCCACGCGAATCGGGTGGCGAACGCGCTCCTGAGGCCAAGGGCCGGCAAGCTTCGGGTGGGTAGATGATTGGACTGGTGTTGGTGACGCATGGCCGGCTTGCCGCTGAGTTCGTCACCGCGATGGAGCATGTCGTGGGTCCGCAGGAACGGATCGAGGCGATATGCATCGGCCCGGATGACGACATGGAAGCGCGCCGTGCCGACATCGCCACCGCGGTCCGCGCGGTCGATGCCGGATCGGGCGTCATCCTCCTGACCGATCTGTTCGGCGGCACGCCCTCCAACCTCGCCATTTCGCTGATGGAGCCCGGACGGATCGAAGTGATCGCCGGGATTAATCTACCGATGTTGATCCGGCTCGAGGGCGCTCGCAAGATGATGCAGGTCAAGGCGGCGGTGGCGGCGGCCCGGGAAGCCGGTCGCAAATATATTTCGGTCGCCTCCGAAGTACTTGGCGAGGCAGCATGAGCGGAACGAGCCGGAACGTCCTCATCACCAACAAGCGCGGGCTCCACGCGCGGGCGAGCGCCAAGTTCGTGACGCTGGCGAGCGCCCAGCCCGCGACGATCGAGGTCGTCAAGGATGGTTCGGCCGTCGCCGGCACCTCGATCATGGGGCTGATGATGCTCGGCGCGGCGATGGGCGACAGCATCACCATCAGCGCGATCGGCGACGGCGCGGCGGCCGCGGTGTCGGCCTTGTGCGAGCTGGTCGAGGCCAAGTTCGGCGAAGACTGATCCGCCGCCGCATACCGATCGACCCAGCCCGCGAAGGAGGAGAGCCGGACTGCCGTCCTTTTGCCGCAGCGTGACCGCGCGACGGCCCCGGACGACAAGGCTCTGAGCAGCTTGCCCCGTCAGATCACCGCCTTTTCCAATCCGCTGATCAAGCGTGTCCGGTCGCTGCGCGAGAAGCGGCATCGGCGCACCGAACGGCTGTTCCTGGCCGAGGGGCTGCGCATCCTCACCGAAGCGCGCGAGGCCGGCCATATCCCGGCGTTCATCTTCTTCACCGCCGACGCGGCGGATCACCCGCTCGTCACCGCGCTGGTCCTCGCCACCGAAGCCGCCGGCGGCGAAGCGATCGAGACCAGCCGCGACATCCTCCACAAATTGTCCGGCAAGGACAATCCACAGACCGTGCTCGGCGTGTTCGAGGAATTCGCCACCGAGCTTGGCGGCATCGACCGCGATGCGGCCGGCATCTGGATCGTCGCGCAGTCGCTGCGCGATCCGGGCAATCTCGGCAGGTTCCTGCGCACTGGCGACGCGATCGGCGCGGGCGGGCTGATCCTGGTCGAT
>JAQGKS010000243.1 GCA_028289965.1 Sphingomonas bacterium | reverse complement strand
ATCTGGTCGAGCACGGCAAGAAGGAGAACAGCCTCGTCAAGCTCGCCTACGAGCATGACGTGCCGATCTTCTGCCCGGCGTTCGTCGATTCCTCGGCCGGGTTCGGGCTGGTCAAGCACCAGGTCGACCGGATGAAGGAGGGCAAGCCCTACCTCACCATGGACAGCATCGCCGACTTCCGCGAACTGACCGACATCAAGATCAAGGCGGGCACCACCGGCCTGCTGATGATCGGCGGCGGCGTGCCGAAGAACTTCGTCCAGGATACCGTCGTCTGCGCCGAGATCCTCGGCCATCACGACGTCCAGGTGCACAAATATGCCGTTCAGATCACGGTTGCCGACGTGCGCGACGGCGCCTGCTCCTCCTCCACCCTTCAGGAGGCGGCAAGCTGGGGCAAGGTCAATACCGGGATCGAGCAGATGGTGTTCGCCGAGGCGGGCAGCGTGATGCCGCTGCTGGCGTCGGACGCCTATCATCGCGGCCTGTGGAAAGGTCGCGCCAAGCGCGCCTGGGCCAAGCTGTTCGCCTGATCCGATCTGCGACGACCAACGAAAAGGGCCCGGCGCTAACCCCGCCGGGCCCTTTTTATGCGCCGCGCCTGACGGCCGGGCGCGGAGCACCTAGCGCACGAATCGCCCGACCAGCTCGACATGGGTCGACCAGCGAAACTGGCCGACCGGGGTGATCCGCTCCAGCCGGAAGCCGCCGTCGACCAGCGTCCGCGCGTCGCGCGCGAAGGTCGCCGGGTTGCACGAGACATAGGCGATCCGCGCGACCGGCGCGGCCGCGAGCAACCCCATTTGCTCCTTGGCGCCCGCCCGCGGCGGATCGAGCACGATCGCGTCGAACCGGCCGAGTTCCTTGGCATCGAGCGGCCGGCGGAACAGATCGCGATGCTCGACGAGCAACTGGCGCTGCGCCCGCACGGCCGCCGCCTTCAGCGCGAGCGCGGCATCGCGCGCCCCTTCCACCGCGAGCACCCGCGCGGTTGCCGACAAGGGCAGCGCGAACGTGCCGAGGCCGGAGAACAGGTCGGCGACACGCTCCGCCCCGCCGACCGCATCCTGCACCGCCGCGACCAGAACCGCCTCGCCATCCGCCGTCGCCTGGAGGAAGCCGCCGGGCGGCAGCGCCACCGCCACCCCGCCCAGCGTCACCGTCACCGGGCGCGGCTCCCAGCGCGGCTGGGGGCCATAGCCATCGTCGATCGTCAGCCGCGCCAGCCCGTGCGTCTCGGCGAAGCTGTTGAGCGCCTCGGCCGCCTCCAGCCCCTCGGCCGTGACCTTGCCGAGCAGCAGATCGACCCCCTGGTCGGCCAGCGTCATCTGCACGTCGCCGCCGCGCCGCTCCGCGATCAGTTTCGGCAGCATTTCGCGCAGCGGGGCGACGAGCGCGAACAGCGCGGGCGCGAGGACGTGGCATTCGCGCATGTCGACGATGTGGTGGCTGGCCTCCTCGTTGAAGCCGATCACCGTCCGCCGGCCGATCCGCTCCGCACGCAGCGAGGCGCGCCGGCGGGTGCGCGGCGGCGACAGATAGGGCGCGGCGATCTCCGGCAGGTCGATCCCCTGGGCCGTGAGCGCGCCCGCGATCCGCGCGACGATGAACTCGGCATAGGCCGCATCGTCGACATGCTGGAGCTGGCAGCCGCCGCATTTCGGAAAGTGCCGGCAGGGCGGCGTCGCGTGATGCGGGCCTGGCACGATCGTGCCCTCGGCAGCGAGGAAATCCCCCGGCGCCGCGAGCGGCGCGAACCGGCCGTCCGCCGTCACCCCGTCGCCCCGGCCGGCCAATCGGACGATCAAATCGCTGTCGTTCACGCGCATTCCCCTAAAAGTCCCGGCAGCTGCGCGGCAAGATCGTCGGCGATCAGGCCAGGCCCGGCACGCCCTGCGGCCTCGCCGTGCAGCCACACCGCCGCGCAGGCAGCATCGAATGAGTCCAGCCCGCGCGCCAGCATCGCCCCGGCGATCCCGGCGAGCACGTCACCCGTCCCGGCGCTTGCCAGCCACGCCGGCGCCGGCGGCCCGATCGCGGCGCGCCCGTCGGCATCGGCGACGATCGTGTCCGCGCCTTTGAGCACGACGACCGCCCCGCTGCGCGCCGCCGCGACGCGTGCGCGGTCGATCTTGCTTCCCGCAATCTCGCCAAATAGCTGGCCGAACTCGCCTTCGTGCGGCGTCAGGATCGGCCGGGTCGGGAGCGCCGCCAACCGCCCCGGGTCGCCGGCGAGCAGCACCAGCGCGTCGGCATCGAGGATGAGCGGTCGCCCCGCGGCGAGCGCCACTTCGAGGCAAGCGCGCGCCTGCGCATCGCGGCCGAGCCCGGGGCCGATCACCAGCGCGCCGATCCGGCGATCCTCGACCAGCCGGCCGAGCGCACCCGCGTCCGGCGCGGCACCGTGGACGAGCGCGAGCGGGCCGCCAGCGCCAGCCCCCCCGGCAAGCATCACATAGCCCGCCCCGGCCCGCTGCGCCGCGGTGGCCGCCAGCAGCGCCGCGCCGGCCATGCTGCCGCCGACGACCGCGACCATCCCGCGGCTATATTTATGATCGTCGGGGCGCGGTGCCGGCAGCACGGGACGGCTGATTTCGGTCAGCAGACTGGGAATCGGGCCAAGGCCAATATCGACCAGCACGAGCCGTCCGCACCGCGCCGCCGCCGGCTGCAACCGATGCGCCGGTTTCAGCGCACCCGGCACGATGGTCATGTCGAAGGTCGGCACGGGCGACAGGATCGCGCCGTGGTCGGTCGCCACCCCGCTCGGCAGGTCCACCGCCACGCGGAGCCGCGCGCCAGCCGCAAGCCGCGCCAGCGCGCCCGCCACGTCGGCAGCGAGCGGGCGGGTGAGCCCGGTGCCGAACAGGCAGTCGATCAACAATGGCGCGGGCCGCGCCTCTTCCAGCGTCTCGATCGGCCCGTCCCACGCGGACCGCGCCGCGCCGGCCGCGCCGCCGCTGGGGCAGCCGAGCGCCGCGACCCGCACCGACGCGCCCATCGCCTTCAGGTGTCGCGCGGCGACATAGCCGTCCCCGCCATTGTTGCCCGGGCCGCACAGGATCAGCGCCGGCATCCCGCCGGAAAACAGCCGCGCCGCCTCCGCCACGCCGACGCCCGCGCGCTCCATCAATGTCTCGACCAGAGTGCCGGCGGCGATCACCGCCTCCTCGGCGGCGCGCATTTCGGCCGCGCCGAGGATCGGGCGTGGGTTCACTGGCCGGTGCCGGCGCCGGCCCCGGGCTTGACCGTCGCCGGCAGGCGATAGGCGTCGCCGGCGATCGCCACCTCGATCTGCGTGTCGGCGGTGATCGTCACGCGCGCCGCCTCGGCGCCGTCGGCCGGGACAACGCCCTGCCCGTCGTTCGTCACGCGCAGGCGCCTGAATCCGCCAGCGAGGTGGCGCAGCGTCAGGATCAGCCCCTCGGGCGTTTCCAGCCGATCGACGGTGCAGACCCGATCGAACGCGGCGTCCGCGCCGA
>JAQGKS010000235.1 GCA_028289965.1 Sphingomonas bacterium | reverse complement strand
GCGGCATTGGGCGAGGCCGTCGCCGGATCGGTCAGCCGACGAAAGCCGCGCACGAACGTGTCGGGGGTGATCGGCGTGCCATCGGAAAAGCGCAGGCCGCCGCGCAACGGAAAGCGCCAGGTCAGCCCGTCGGCCGAGACGGTCCAGCCGCACGCCAGCCCCGGCTCCGCCGTCCCGTCCGCCGCGAAGCGCGTCAGCCCCTCAAATTGTTCGGCGGCAATGCGGAGTGTCGCGAGGTCCGAAAGCTTTTGCGGATCGAGCCCCTTGGCCTCGTCATCGGCGATGCGGACCAGCTGGCTGCGCGGTGCGACCGGATCGGGCGTGCCGCACCCGCTGGCGAGGATCGCGGCAGCAATCGACAGGCGGATCGCGGTGGCGCGTGCATCGATCATCGCAGGCGACGCCCCCTGTTGCGCGGCCTTCCCCGGCTGGTCCGCGACGGCGCGGGCACGAACGCCGTTCGGCTGGTGCGGACGGCGGGACTTGAACCCGCACTCCATCAGGAAGCAGATTTTAAGTCTGCTGCGTCTACCGGTTTCGCCACGTCCGCCAGGGCGCCACGCCGGTGGTTTAGAAGGCAGGTGTCGCGCGCGGTCAAGCGCGGGATGCGATCAGACGTTGAGGCGGGTGCGCATGTCCTTGCCGGGCTTGAAATAGGGCACGCGCTTGGCTTCGACCTCGACGGCGGTCCCGGTACGCGGATTGCGGCCGGTGCGCGCGGTGCGGGGCCGGGTTGAAAACGCGCCGAATCCGCGCAGCTCGACCCGTCCACCATTGGCCAACTGGCTGCTGATCGTATCGAAGAAGGTATCGATCACCCGCTCGACCTCCTTCAACGAGAGATCGGGATTGTCCATGGTGAGCAGGGACACGAGTTCAGACCTGATCATAGCGTTCCCTTATCGCGCACGTTCGAGCCTTCCAGCCGCAGCTTTCCGTCTGTGGCGCGGACGAGCGCCATCCTTGCGCCCGAGTCGGCGCTCCCCCCTGAGCGGCTCGCTTATCATAGATTAGTCCGCTTTGCCGAGAGGCTTTGCACCCGAAATCCCCGAAAATCCGCCGATCGGCCGTATTAAAGCAGCGTTCATCGTCGCAACTGCTATGTAGGCGCCATTAGCGGATTGAACTTCGGAGGTATTGATGGCCGTGGGCGTTTCCTTGGTGCGGTATGCGAGTGCTTCCCTGGTGGCTGCGGCGATTGCCGCTCCGGCGTTTGCCGCGCCTGTGCCCAAGCCGCCGACGTTCGCCGTGTGCGGCGTGTGCCACAAGACCGGCGCGACGGATAAATCGGGGATCGGACCCAATCTGTTCGGTGTTTCCGGTCGCAAGGCGGGCACGCTCGCGGGGTTCACTTATTCACCGGCCATGAAGGCATCGAAGGTGACGTGGACGCGCGACAAGCTGGTCGCGTTCATCAGCGATCCGCGCAAGGTCGTGCCCGGCACCAAGATGATCTATGCCGGCCAGAAGGATCCCAAGGTCGCGGGCGCGCTCGCCGACTATGTCCTGTCGCTGAAATAAGCGCTTGCCGGGCTGCGGCGGGGTCATCCCGCCGCAGCCTCGCGCTTCTATGAGCGCGCGGGCACGCGATCGCCGTCGCTGCTCGCCACCAGCGCGCAGGCGGCCTGCCGCGCGCCGCCATGCGCGATCGGCCCCTCTGCCGCGCCGATCAGTCGCTCGAGCAGCCTCTGGCCGTCTTGCCAGAAGCCGATATCGCTCGCCGCATTGATATGGCCGCACGGCCCGACATTTTCGAAATGACAGCCCCACATGCGCGCCATGTCGAAGGCGCGCTGCAGCCCGCAGAAGGGATCGTCCTCGCTGGCGACCAGGATCGACGGGAAGGGCAGGCTGACCCGCGGCACCGGCGCGAAGCGGGTCAGCTCGGGCGGCGCGCCGGCGCGGTCGACGTCGGGCGGCGCGACCAGTAGCGCCCCGGCCACCGGCCAGCCCCAGGGCTGCCGGGCAAGCTCGGCCCACCACGCCACCGCAAGGCAGCCAAGGCTGTGCGCGACGAGGATCACCGGCGCTTGCGGGTCGTGAATCGCCTGATCGAGCCTGGTGACCCAGGCGTTGCGCCGGGGTTCGGACCACATGCCGAGTTCGGCGCGCGTGCAATCGACGCGCTGCTGTTCCCACAGAGTCTGCCAGTGCCCCGGTCCCGATCCGTTCAGCCCGGGCACGGTGAGGATCGTCGGCCGCCGGCCGAGCAGTTCGCAAGACGAGTGCATCATGTGCCACCTCCTTGCCGCCGCGAGTCGCGGGGTGTGGGAGAGAAGATTATGTCTATCGCGTGAGTTGACAAGAGGCGATGCGACAGCCGGTCCCTTCCGTGCGGCGAACGTATGCGCCATGGATATGCGCGATGAAGAAGCAGCGCGCCGATCAACTCCTCGTCGAACGAGGGCTCGCCGAAAGCCGGACGCGGGGGCAGGCGCTGATCCTCGCCGGGCTGGTTTTTGCCGGCGAGGCGCGGGTGACGAAGGCGGGCCAGCCGATCGCCGACGACGCGGTCCTGTCGGTCCGCGGCCGGGATCATCCATGGGTTTCGCGTGGCGGCGTCAAGCTGGCGCACGCGCTGGATCATTTCGGCTGGGATCCGGCGGGCGCGGTGGCGATCGATGTCGGATCGTCCACGGGCGGCTTCACCGATGTCCTGCTGACCCGCGGCGCGACCCGCGTGTTCGCGGTCGATTCGGGCACCAACCAGCTCGCGTGGAAGCTGCGCTCCGATCCGCGCGTCGTGGTGCTCGAGCAGACCAACGCGCGCCATCTCACCCCGCTCGAAATCCCGGACGTGATCGATCTGGTGGTGTGCGATGCGAGCTTCATCGCCTTTGCCAAGGTGCTGGAGACGCCGCTTGGATTCGTCCGTCCCGGCGGGCGGCTGGTCGGGCTGATCAAGCCGCAGTTCGAGGCGGGGCGCAGCGAGGTCGGCAAGGGCGGCGTGATCCGCGATCCCGAGGTCCATGCGCGGGTATGCGATGAGGTTGTCGCCTGGCTTACCGGCAAAGGCTGGCGCGTGATCGGCGTGGTGCGCAGCCCGATCACCGGGCCCGAAGGCAATGTCGAATTTCTCGTCGCCGCCGAACGGGAAGATCCGGCGCCCTGAACACGACTTGTGCGCTGCAACGACTTGCTACCGAAGCTACGAATGCTTAGCCGAGCAAATAGATGCGACCGCTGATACTCTCTCTGTCCTGCCTGGCGGTCGTCGCGTGCGGCGGAGCCAAGGAACAGGCTGCCCGCACGCCGCCGGTGGTCACCGCCGCGGCGGTCGGCACCGCCCGCTTCGTCGATCGGATCGACGCGGTCGGCACGGCCCGCGCGCGCGAGCAGGTGACGCTCGCCGCGCCGATGACCGAGCGGATCGTGCGGATCAATTTCCAGGATGGCGGCCTTGTCCGTGCGGGGCAGGTGATCGCGGTCCTCGCGCAGGGGCAGCAGACCGCGGCGCTCGCCAGCGCGCAGGCCCGCGCGCAGGAGGCGGGCCAGCAGCTTGCCCGGCTGGAGGAACTCAAGCGGCGCGGCTTCGCCACCAATGCACTTGTCGATACGCAGACGGCGAGCGCGGCATCGGCCCGCGCACTCGCGGCCGAGGCCCGCGCGACGATCGGCGATCGGGTGATCCGCGCACCGTTCACCGGCTTTGCATCTTTGCGCATGATCTCGGCCGGCGCGGTCGTCACCGCCGGGACCGAGATTGCGACGATCAGCGACATTTCGCAGATCAAGCTCGATTTCCCGGTGCCCGAAACGATGCTCTCCGCGCTCGCCGTCGGCCAGCCGATCACCGCGCGCGCCGCCGCCTTTCCGGGCGAGCCGTTCCGCGGCACGATCGCGACGGTCGATCCGGTGATCGACTCGACCACCCGCGCGGTGATGGTGCGCGCGATCCTGCCCAATCCGCGCCAGCGGCTGAAGCCGGGCATGTTGATGACGGTGGCGGTTGAATCGCGTCCGCGCACCGCCCCGGCGGTGCCGGAACTGGCCGTCGTGGGCGAAGGCGACGCGCGCTTCGTCTACCGCGTCGAACGCGACGGCACGGTCAAGCGCGTGCCGGTGCGGATCGGCGCGCGCGAGGCGGGGCGGGTCGAAGTGATCGAGGGGCTGGCGCCGGGGCAGAAGATCGTCGTCGAAGGCATGGTCAAGCTGTCGGACGGGATGAAGGTGCGCCTCGCCGGCCCGGCCAACGCCGCCCCGGCGGCACGCGCGCCCGCGCCCGCCGTGGCCAGATAGGGAGCGGGCCGGTGCAGCTTTCCGATCTGTCGGTCCGCCGCCCGGTGTTCGCCGCCGTCCTCGCGATCCTGTTGACGCTCGTCGGCATCGTCGCCTTCCTCAACCTGTCGGTCCGCGAATATCCCGATACCGATCCGCCCGTCGTCTCGGTCGAGACGATCTATACCGGCGCGGCCGCCAGCGTCGTCGAGAGCCGGGTCACCCAGGTGATCGAGGAGCGGCTGGCCGGGATCGAGGGGATCCAGACGATCACCTCGCGATCCCGCGACGGCCAGTCCGACATCTCGGTCGAATTCGCGCCCGGCCGCTCGGTCGACAGCGCGGCCAACGATGTGCGCGACCGGGTCGGCGGGGTGGCGGACGACCTGCCGGACGAGGCGCTCGCGCCCGAGGTGCGCAAGGTCGATGCCGATGCCCAGCCGGTCATGTGGATCGTCTTTTCGGCCACCGGTTGGAACGCGCTCCAGCTGACCGATTATGTCGATCGCAACGTGGTCGATCGCTTTTCGGCGATCGACGGGGTGGCGACGGTGCAGGTCGGCGGGCAGTCGCGGCCGGCGACGCGGGTCTGGCTGCTCCCCGAGCGGCTTGCCGCCTACAGCCTCACCCCGGCGGACGTCGAACGGTCGCTGCGCAGCCAGAATGTCGAATTGCCCGCCGGCCGGATCGAATCCGCGTCGCAGAACGTCACGATCCGGGTCAACCGGCCGTTCGGCAAGCCGGCCGATTTCGCGCAGCTGATCGTCGCCCGCGGCGCCGACGGCTATCTCGTCCGGCTCGGCGATGTCGCGCGGATCGAGGAGGGGGCGGAAAATCCCTACCAGATCTTCCGCTCGAACGGCACCAACAGCGTCGGCCTGGGCATCGTCCGCCAGTCGGGCGCGAACACGCTCGCGGTGGCCGAGGCATCGAAGCAGGTGATGGAGCAGATCCGCCGCGAACTGCCGTCCAACGTCACCGTCGATGTCAGCATGGACAGCTCGCTGTTCATCGCCGCCGCGATCCAGGCGGTGTGGCATACGCTGGCCGAGGCGGCGGTGCTCGTCGTGCTCGTCATCTTCCTGTTCCTGGGGTCGTGGCGGGCGACGCTGATCCCGGCGGTGACCGTGCCGATCTGCCTGCTGGCGACCTTCGCCTTGCTGTGGGCGCTCGGCTTTTCGATCAATCTGCTGACGCTGCTCGCTCTAGTGCTCGCGATCGGGCTGGTGGTCGACGATGCGATCGTCGTGCTGGAAAATGTCTACCACCGGATCGAGCAGGGCGAATCGCCGATCGTCGCGGCCTATCTCGGCACCCGCCAGGTCGGCTTTGCGGTGATCTCGACCACGCTGGTGGTGTGTGCGGTGTTCGTGCCGGTAATGTTCATCGCCGGCCAGACAGGGCTCCTGTTCCGCGAGCTGGCCGCCGCAATGATCGGCGCGATCGCCTTTTCCGGCTTCCTCGCGCTCAGCCTGGCGCCGATGCTCTGTTCCAAGCTGCTGCGGCACGAGGAACGCGGCCGGCTCGCATCGTGGGTCGAGGCGCGGCTCGCGGGTATCGAGCGGCGCTATGTCGCGGGGCTGGACCGCGCTCTCCGCCGGCCGTGGCAGGTGCTGGCGGGGGTCGGGCTGTTCCTGGTCGTCGCCGGGATCCTGTTCGCCACACTTCGTTCCGAGCTGGCGCCGACCGAGGATGTCGGCATCATCCAGGTCCAGATCGCCGGGGCCGAGGGAACCGGGTTCGAGGCGATGGACGGCTATCTCAAGCAGGTCGAGGCGCTGATCAACCCGATGATCGGGCAGGGGGCGGTGCGCAAGACCCTCGGCCGGGTGCCCGGCGGTTTCGGGCTGTCGGAGGATTTCAGCGACGCCCGCGTCGTCGTGTTCCTCAAGCCGTGGGACGAACGCGAGGAAACGACGGCGGACGTCGTCGGCAGGATCAACCGCAGCCTCGCCCAGCTGCCGGCGGTCCGCGGGCTGGCCGCCGCGCCATCCTCGCTCGGCCGCGGCCGCGGGCAACCGATCAATTTCGTCATTACCGGCGGCAGCTACGCCGATCTTGCCCGCGCGCGCGACAGGATCATGGCGGCCGCGCGCGACAATCCCGGGATCATCAACCTCGATTCCGATTATAAGGAAAACAAGCCGCAGCTGCTGCTCGACGTGGACACCGCCCGCGCCGGCGATCTTGGCGTGTCGGTCGACGATATCAGCCAGGCGCTGCAGACGCTGATGGGCTCGCGCCGGGTGTCGACCTATGTCGATCGCGGCGAGGAATATCGCGTGATCGTCCAGGCCGATGCCGCCAATCGCGGTGGTGAGGGCGATCTTTCGGCCGTCTATGTGCGCAGCCGCACGGGCCAGCTCGTGCCGCTGTCCAACCTCGTCACCGCGCGGCAGACGGCCGGCGCGCGCGAACTGGGCCGGTTCAACAAGTTGCGCGCGATCACGCTGACCGGCGGGCTCGCCCCCGGCTATGCGCTCGGCGATGCGCTCGCCTTCCTCGAGACGACGGCGCGGGCCAGCCCCGAGGTCACCGCGCTCGGCTATCGCGGCGAAAGCCAGGCGTTCCGGGAAGCGGGAAGCTCGATCTGGATGGTGTTCGGGCTGACCATCTTGGTCGTCTATCTGCTCCTCGCCGCGCAGTTTGAAAGCTTCGTCCATCCCGCGGTGATCGTCACGACGGTGCCGCTGGCGGTGGGGGGCGGGGTGATCGGCCTGTGGCTGATGGGGCAGACGCTCAACCTGTACAGCCAGGTCGGCATCGTCATGCTGGTCGGGCTGGCGGCGAAGAACGGGATCCTGATCGTCGAATTCGCCAACCAGCTGCGCGACGAGGGCCGCGAGATCGGCACCGCGATCCGCGACGCCGCGGCGCGCCGCCTGCGGCCGATCCTGATGACCTCGATCGCGACGGTCGCCGGGGCGATCCCGCTGATGCTCGCCAGCGGGGCGGGGGCGGGGGCGCGCAAGGCGATCGGCGTCGTCGTGGTGTGGGGGGTCAGCCTGGCGACGCTGATCACCCTGTTCCTGATCCCGATCCTCTACCTGATGCTCGCGCGCCGCACCGAATCCCCCCAGGCGGTAAGCCGCCGCCTGAACGCCGCGCTCGCCCCGCCGCAGCCGGCAGAATAGGAGCCTAGACGGATGAGCCAGCTCGCTTCGCGCGGACAGCTGCGGATGATGTTCCTGCGCCGCGCGCTCGTCACCGTGCCGCTCGTCCTGCTGCTCGGCATGGCATCGGGGCTGCTGTCCAACTCCGGCTACGGCAATGCGTGGTTCGCATCCTTGCGAAAGCCCGCCTTCATGCCGCCGGGCTGGGCATTCGGCGTGGCCTGGACGATCCTCTACATCCTCCAGGGCATCGCGCTGGCGATCGTGCTGCGCGCGCGCCACGGCAGCACGCGCAGCCGAGCGGTCGCCGCGTTCGTGGTCCAGCTCGCACTCAATCTGGCCTGGTCGCCCTTGTTCTTCGCCGCCCACCGGGTCACCGCCGCGCTGTGGCTGATCGTCGCGATCTTCGCCGCGGCGGCCTACACCATGCTGCTGTTCGGCCGGATACGGCGCACCGCAGCCGTGCTGATGCTGCCGTATCTCGCGTGGCTGCTATTCGCCGCGGCGCTCAACCAGCGGATCGACAGCATGAACCCCAGTGCCGAAACGCTTGCGCCGAAGGCCCGCAGCACCCAGATCAGCCTTTGACGTTTAGCGACTTCGCGAAGGACTATCGGATGCAATCGGAAAATCGCCTGTTCGACGACCTCGTCAAGATGGTGAACGGCGCCGCCGGTACGCTCGCCGGCGTCGGGCGCGAGGCCGAATCCTCGTTCAAGGAGCGCGCGAAGGAGTGGGTCGGCGGGCTCGACTTCGTCAGCCGCGACGAGTTCGAGGCGGTCAAGGCGATGGCCGCTGCGGCGCGGGACGAAGCCGCGGCGCTCCGCGTCCGGCTCGATGCGCTGGAGGGCAAGACCGCCGCATCGCCCGACATTGCGGGCGCTGACGCGGCCAGCCCGATCATCTAAGGATTATCCATCCGCCGCTTTCTCCACTACTGGCGGCCGGCGTCTTGCGACATGCGGGCGTGCGGTTCACGGTTTGGGGCGGATCACGGCCGCAGGAGGGGCGTGCATGACGGTTGACGATTTCGAGAATGTGCGCGACGCGAGCGCCCCCATCGACATGCTCGAGCAGTATTTCGCCGCGCATGGCTGGTCGCACGAACGCACCGCGGACGAAGAGATCGTCGCCAGCTTCCAAGGCAGCTGGGCGCAATATGAGCTGCGCGCGGTGTGGCGCGAGGAAGATCGCGTGCTCCAGTTCCTGGCGCTGCCGGACATCCGCGTGCCTGCCGACAAGCGCGCCGCGCTCTACGAAACGCTCGGGCTGATCAACGAGCAATTGTGGATCGGCCATTTCGAGATGTGGGCAAGCTCCGGCATGCTGCTGTTCCGCCACGCCGCCTTGCTCGACGGCGGCGGCGAGGGTGCGCTCTCGATCGATCAGGCAGAGACGCTGGTCGAAGCCGCGCTCGACGAATGCGAGCGTTTCTACCCGGTGTTCCAGTTCGTGCTGTGGGCCGACAAGACGCCGCAGGAGGCGATTGCCGCCGCGCTGATCGAAACCCAGGGCGAGGCCTGAGCGACCCCCGTACAAGGCGAGAATGTGCCACACGATAATCTGCAGTTCGACGGTTCGCTCTGGCTGATCGGCGCGGGCAATATGGGCGGCGCGATGCTGCGCGGCTGGCTCGCCGCGGGCGTCGACCCCTCCAGGATCGTCGTTATCGATCCCGGCGCGACCGAGGTGCCGGGCGGCGTGACGCTGCGCGCCTCCGCCCCGGTCGATGCGCCGGTGCCGGCGATCGTGGTGCTGGCGATCAAGCCGCAATTGCTCGATGCGGTCACCCCCGCGCTGGCGCCGCTGCTCGGCCCGGATACGTTGCTGGTATCGATCCTCGCCGGTGTCGAGGTCGCCTCGCTCCGGGCGCGGCTGCCGGCGCCGCGGGCGATTGCGCGGGTGATGCCGAACATGCCGGTTTCGATCGGCAAGGGCGTGATGGCGATCCACGGCAACGGCCTGGAAGGGCAGGCGCGGGACGTCGCCGCCTCGCTGATGCAGCCGCTCGGCCTGGTCGAGTGGATCGAGGCCGAGGACCAGTTCGATGCGGTCACCGCGCTTTCGGGGTGCGGCCCGGCCTTTCTGTTCCGCTTCGTCGACGCGATGGCTGCGGCCGGCGCTGCGCTCGGCCTGCCGCGCGATCAGGCGGAGCGGCTGGCGATCGCCACGGTCGAAGGGTCGGCCTTGCTTGCGGCGCAGTCCGATGAAACGCCGGCGATGGTCGCCGACCGTGTCGCCAGCCCCGGCGGCAGCACGCGCGAGGGCCTCAACGTCCTCGACCAGGCGGACGGCATGATGCAGCTGATGGAACGCACGCTCGCGGCATCGGCGCGGCGCAATGCGGAAATGGCCGCCGCCGCACGCGGCTGACGCATCCCACGCCGCGGCGCTTCAGCGGTGGCGCCGCAGATCCGCCACCCGCTGTCGTTCCGAAATCGGGATCAGCCCCTCGAGCACGGTCCAGAAGCCGGCGACCGAGCTCTGCCCGGCCTCGGCATAGGCCGCCGACAGCCGCTCGCGCAGCGACTGGAACAATTCGGCTTCCAGTTCGGCGCCGGCCGGGGTGAGCCGCAACAGCCGCTGCCGCCGATCCTGCTGCCCGGCCCGCGTCTCGATCAGTCCGCGCTCGCCCAATTCGCCCAGCACGCGGCCGAGCGACTGCTTGGTGATGCCGAGCAGCTTGAGCAGTTCACCGACGGTGATGTCCGGATCACGGGCGACGAAATAGAGCGCGCGGTGGTGGGCGCGGCCCATCCCCTCCTCGCTCAGCCGCCGATCGATCGATCGGGTGAGATGGCTATAGCCAAAATAGAGCAGCTCCACGCCACGCCGTATCTCGGGCTCGCGCAGGAACAGGGGGGACGCAGATGGGACAGCCATGTTGACGTATCTTGCCAGCGCGCTTACCGGATGGCAAGTATTCCGGGCCGACTTGCCGCAGGTTGAGCGAGCTTTCAAGGGGTGTGTGATGATTGCCGACGAGGGCCTTATGTTTCGGGTGGAGCCGCATGCCAATCCGGTGACCGCGCAGGAGCGTTCGGCGCGCCTGGCGCAACCCGGCTTTGGCCGCGTGTTCACCGATCATATGGCCGTGATCCGCTACAACACGCAGGATGGCTGGCACGACGCGACGATCCAGCCGCGCGGTCCGCTGATGCTCGATCCCGCCGCCGCGGTGCTGCATTATGCGCAGGAAATCTTCGAAGGGCTGAAGGCCTATCGCCTGGTCGATGGCACCACCGCGCTGTTCCGGCCCGATGCCAATGCCCGCCGCTTTCGTTGGTCGGCCGAGCGGCTGGCGATGGCGCAGTTGCCCGAGGCGCTGTTCATCGAATCGATCGAGCGGCTGGTCGAGATCGACCGTGACTGGATGCCCGAGATCGAAGGCGGAAGCCTCTATCTGCGCCCGTTCATGTTCGCCAGCGAGACGTTCCTCGGGGTGAAGCCTTCGTCGGAATATCTCTACATCGTCATTGCGTCTGCCGCGGGCGCCTATTTCAAGGGCGATGGCCGGGCGGGGATTACCCTGTGGCTGTCCGAGCATTTCACCCGCGCCGCCCCCGGCGGAACCGGTGCGGCCAAGTGCGGCGGCAATTACGCCGCCAGCCTCCAGGCGCAGGACGAGGCGATCCGCAACGGTTGCGATCAGGTCGTCTTCCTCGACGCGGTCGAACGCCGCTGGGTCGAGGAACTGGGCGGCATGAACATCTTCTTCGTGATGGACGATGGCACGCTGGTCACCCCGCCGCTGTCGGGCACGATCCTGCCCGGCATCACCCGCGATTCGCTGATCACCCTGGCGCGGGCGGGCGGGATGATCGTGCGCGAAGAGCCTTATTCGCTCGATCAGTGGCGCGCGGATTCGGCCAGCGGCCGCTTGGTCGAGGCGTTCGCCTGCGGCACGGCGGCGGTGGTCACCCCGATCGGCAAGGTCCGCAGCCGCGATGGTGAGTTCGTCATCGGCAACGGCATGGCCGGCCAGATGACCGAGCGGCTTCGCGCCGAACTGGTCGCCGTCCAGCGCGGCAGCGCGCCGGACCCGAACGGCTGGGTCCACCGCCTGTTTTGATCCCGCCGGCCCCGGCGCGCCCCCGGAAGCGAAGCCGGGATCAGATTCCGTGATAGCGCCTGTACCAGTCGACGAACTTCGGCACGCCGACGTCGATCGCGGTGGTCGGCGCATAGCCCAGATCGCGCTGGATCGCGCTGATGTCGGCATAGGTTTCCTGGACGTCGCCGGCCTGCATCGGCTGCGCATCGCGAACCGCCGTGCGGCCGCACGCCGCCTCGATCAGGTCGATCATCGCGCCCAGTTCCTCGGATCGGTTGTTGCCGATATTGTAGATCCTGTGCGGTGCGATGCTGCCGCCGGCCTTCTCGGCCCCGTCATCGGGCGGCGGATTGTCGAGCGCCGCGACGATGCCGCTGACGATGTCGTCGATGAAGGTGAAATCGCGCCGCATGTCGCCGCCGTTGAACACCGGGATCGGCTCGCCGGCGAGGATCTTGCGGGTGAAGATCCACATCGCCATGTCCGGCCGGCCCAACGGGCCATAGACGGTGAAGAAGCGCAGGCCGGTCTGCGGGATGCGGTAGAGATGGGCGTAGCTCTCGCTCATCAGCTCATCGGCCTTCTTGGTCGCGGCATAGAGCGATACCGGCCGGTCGACCCGGTCCTCGACCCGGAACGGCAGCGTCTTGTTGCCGCCATAGACCGAGGAGGAGGAGGCGTAGACGAGATGCGTGCCCGGCCGGGAGCGGGCAAGCTCGAGCATGTTGAGGTGGCCGACCAGATTGGCCTGCACATAGGCGCGCGGATTTTCGATCGAGTAACGCACGCCCGCCTGCGCGCCGAGATGGACGATGCCGCTGAACGCCATCCCGTCCAGCGCCGCATCGAGCGCGGCATGATCGGCGAAGTCGGCGCGGACGAAGCGGAAGCCGCCGTTGGCGCGTCGCTCCAGATCGGCGAGCCGGTCCTGCTTCAGCGCGACCGAATAATAATCGTTGAGATTGTCGATGCCGACGACCTGCTCGCCCCGCGCGAGCAGCCGGGCGGCGACATGGTAGCCGATGAAGCCCGCGACGCCCGTCACCAAGATCGCCATAGCCTACCGCTCCTTCATTGCGCCGCCGAGGCGCCTAGCCGAGCGATGCCATGCCGTCGAGGCTTCCCACTCCCGCCGCGGTGGCTATAAGGGCGCCCGACCGCCATGCTGGGGCGTCGCCAAGTGGTAAGGCAGCGGCTTTTGGTGCCGCCATTCGCAGGTTCGAATCCTGCCGCCCCAGCCAGTTCCGCGGAAGTATGTAGCAAACGCACCAAGGGGCCGCCATCGGCGCACAGCCATCGGCGATCCGCTTCCCCGCACGGATCTAGCCCTCTAGCGATTCAACTTTCGGTTGAACTTTTTTCAACTTCATGCCATATACCACCTCAGCGACGGACAGCGGGGCTTCCAGAAATGGTCGCCGTCAGCATGTGCGCCTTTAAGGCCGGAACACCACGGTAAGGCACACCCGCAATTTCAGGGGGCTCCCGCCTAAAGCGGGAGCCCCCTTTCCGTTACGGTATGCGTGTTTGCTTGTAGAGGCATGTACGCAAAAGCGTGTGCATATTGAAGCGCCGCTTGATTCGACTGAAAAGCACCTCACGGGCGTGGCAGCTTGTAATTATTAGATTAACATCTGCTGTGCCGCCCGCAGCCGGATACAAATAGAAAAACACCACTTGATGTGTTCCATCGGCAAGTTCTCGTATTCGGCCGGGAGCCACATCTATTACCGCATAATTGATCGCGCGATTACGATCTGCAGATTCCCAGCAGAAGTAGTTCTGCTCAACCATTCTTTTTGCCAGTTCAGGCAATCCCAAGGAGAACGCATATCGGTCCTCACAGAACCGACGAGGCTTCCCGTTCTCATCCTCCATGTCATGCTCGCCTTTTTGGCAGCTTTGAGATATGGTATGAAGACCAAGCGAGACCAGCACGTTCAAGTCGTCGCCGTCTTTGCCTTTCCCTTTCGCGGTAACAATAAACTCTTCAAGATGCCTCAAATCTCGAACAACACCAGCTATATCAATGTCTTTCATGGTCGGCGATCTTGACTTTCATCTCTGCAAGGAGGCGATACCTTCAACGCAGGGGTAAGCCAAGCGCGGACAAAAATTATCGCATGTTCGTTACGGCTTTGGCAGGGCGACTGTTAGCTCCGCCACGTCACACCCCAGGGCCTCACACAGCCGGCACAGCACCGTGAACGTCAGGTTCCGCTCGCCGCGCTCCACCCCGCCGACATAGCTCCGATCGATCTCAGCCGCGAGAGCGAACGCCTCCTGCGAGAAGCCAAGCTCCTTCCGGCGCGCCCGTATGCGCTTCCCAAGCTCTCTGAGGACATCACTCGCCACCTCGACAAGCGGCCTGTTTGCCGCTTATCAGTCCACGGACGATCATACCCATTTGGGAGCGTGCGGGTGAAGAGAGCGGCTGCAGATGAGGGCATCGCGAGGAGCTACAAACGTCCTCTCACATTCGTCGGGCTCCTAACTGTCCTTGGGCTGATCTTCCTTCTCGGACGAGTGATGGATTTGCGTCGCCAGAACTCGCCCGAGGGTCGTGCCGCTGCCGCCCTTGCGACGGAAAAGGCGGCCAATGATGCCGCCATCGACATGGCCGAGATGCTGGTGAAATTTCGCCTGCGCGATCCGGAGAGCGCGCAATTTGCGGGAAGCTCGGTCAGCAGGATCAATAAACAAGAGGCGGTTTGCGGACTGGTCAACTCTAAGAACGGCTATGGCGGGATGGCCGGCGACGAGTGGTTCGCAGTCAAAGGTACGGACGTGCTTCTCGCCAGCGACGGCCCCGACGCCGTGAGGAGGATGGGCCAGCTTTGCGGACACTGATCGGCTAGCCGGCTTCCACAACACACTGAATCCGCGCCGTAGCGATCAACATACCCAGCAGCACACCATCACCATCCGGTTCCGTCAGCCGGCCCTCCACAAATCGCTGGCGGGACACGATCTCATTGAGTTCCGAAATGCTGTTTGCAGCTACGTCCAGTTCAACAGGCTGCGACGGGCCTACAAGGTGGAAGCGAAAGGTCGCCATCAGGCCGCCTTCCGCCGCTGCCAGTAGCCCTTCCACTGGCGCGAGACGGGGTGGTGCAGGCCGGCGGCGGCGATCGACAGGAACTGTTCTCCGTTCGGGACTCGGCGATTATCTTCACGCCATGAGTTCTCGGCCGCATAGGCAGCGAGGTAGGGGCCAGCGATCGAGTGATGGACCCCGAACTCAGAGCGACGCATTCGAGCGAAGAACGACTCGGCCCAGTTGGTCGAGAAGCCGCCTTTGGCCGAGTACGCAACGCTGTGATTGATCCGGCGATGGTCGAAGTAGGCACTGATCTGGTTATACTCCCGAGCTTCATCGGTGTGGACGATGCTGCCGGGTGCAATGAACATGGGTGCTCGGGCAGCGGCTTCGGGTTCGGAACAGAGCATGACCATACTCTGGCCGCCGCGCTCTCTTGCGACCACGATGCACTTCTTCTTAGGCCATA
>JAQGKS010000231.1 GCA_028289965.1 Sphingomonas bacterium | reverse complement strand
TCGTTATTGGCCAGCCGCAGGCGCTCGGCGAGATCGCGGGTGATGTTGCCGATGATGCGGATCAGCACCTCCGGGTGGCGGCGGCCGAGCGCGTCGAAATCCTCGATCCGGAACCCGAACGCCTGGACCTCCTCGTCGGCGATGATGTCGGCGGATCTGCGCCCGCGCTCGATCAGCGCCATCTCGCCACAACTCATCCCCGGGCCGACCGCGCTGACCCGGATCGACCGCTTGGGATCGCCCGCGACGGGCAGGCGGATGCTGGCGGACCCGCGGGCGATCGCGAAGAACAGCCGCGCATCCTCATCCTCGCGCGCAATCGCCTCGCCAGCCTGGAAGGTGAGCGGGATGGCGAGCGCTTCCACCTGCGCCACCGCCTCGGCCGACAGGCCCTGAACGATGTCCAGATCGGCGAAGGCGTGGATCGCGGCCTGGGTCGGGCCGCCGTGCAGCGCGATCAGTCGATCCTCGCATTGCTCGAGCGCGGCATCGCGATCCAGCGCGATCAGGGCATCGTCGCCGGGCTCCGCCACGATCGCGGCGTGGAGCGGGGCCAGCGGCCCATCCGGCGTGAGATGGGAGAATATCAGCGTCGTGCCGCGCGCGGCGAGCGACCGGGCGAGGCCCGCGAGCAGGCGGCAGGCGGCGAGATCCGCGGACAGGACGCGGCGCAGATCGACGATCAGATAATCCGCCTGGACGCCGAGTTCGGCGGCGCGGCGCACCAGCCGCTCGGTCGACCCGAAATAGAGCGCGCCCTGTACCTCGAGGACGCGGATCCGCGCGCCCTCGCGCTGGAGCAGGGCCAGTTCGGCGTGGCGGCGGGCGCGCTTGGATCGAAAGCGATCGCCGCGATATTCGGCGCGCACGACGTTGCGGACGTTGGGATGGGTGGCGAAGATGTGGAGGCCGAACGCGCTGGCGATCTCATGCGCCGCGGCGACCCCGCGCACGCTGTTGCCGTTGCCGTCGATCGGGGGCGAATAGATCGCGATTCCCGCCTGGCCAGGGATGACGAGCAGGATCGCGCCCGAAACCCCGCTCTTCGCTGGCAGGCCGATCTCGTACGACCATTGGCCGGCATAATTATACATGCCGCACATGTTCATCACGGTCAGCACGTCGGGCACATGGTTGCGGGCGAGGGCGCGCGCGCCGGTGCGCGGATTGACCCCGTCATTGGCGATCGTCGCCCCCATTACCGCCAGATCGCGGCAATCGACGAGCAGCGAGCATTGCCGGAAATAGAGGTCGAGCACCTCTTCGGGATCGCGCGTGATCATGCCTGAATTGAGCATCATCCAGGCGATCGCCCGATTGCGGTGCCCGGTCGCCTTTTCCGACAGGTAGACCGCCTCGTCGAGCTTGAGCTGGCGGCCGGCGAAGCGCGCCATCAGCGCGGCGAGCGCTGCCCGCCGCGCCTCGGCACTGTCGCCCTCGATCAGTTCGGCGGTGGCGATCGCGCCGGCATTGACCATCGGATTGAACGGGCGGTTGTGAACCTGGTCGAGGCTGATCGAATTGAAGCTTTCGCCGGTCGGCTCGACGCCGACATGGCGCAACACTTCCTCGCGCCCCAGCCGGTCGAGCGCGTGGGCGTAGACGAAGGCCTTGGAGATCGACTGGATGGTGAAGCGGTGGCCGGCGTCGCCCGCGGTGTAGATGGTGCCATCGACCGTCGCGAGGGCGATGCCGAACAGCCCCGGATCGGCCTTGCCCAATTCGGGGATATAGGTGGCCGGCGCCCCGCCGACGATCGGCCGGACCCGTTCGAGCAGCCCCGAAAGCCATGCATCGATCGGACCGGGCACCGGCTGCGCGTTGGCCATCCTACGCCCCCTTCTTGCCCGGCCGCGGCACCGTCAGCGGCGCCGTTCCGCGTGGCCGGACCGGCGGACCGGCGCGTCACCCGCGTAAATGCAGGCGAAGCACCGCGGCCGGGTGGCGTCAAGCCGCCCCGAGGCAGGCACGGCAGGACGACGAGCCGCCGCCTGTCATATTGCTGGCGGCGGGCGGGGAGGGTAGAGGGTCTGCTTGCCCGAACGCTGCGTTCCGCGGCTTGACAGGCGGGCGGCGTACACCTAATTGCGCAACCTCCCGACAGACCGGCACCGGCGGCGCTTTCGCGCGCGCCGGCTTTCGTTCTTCCCGGGTGCAGCGTCGAGATGGGTGGTGGCCAGCCGCCTGTGGAGCAGGAGAAACAAGAGACATGGCACGTATCGCGGGTGTGAATATCCCGACCAACAAGCGCGTCGAGATCGCGCTGACCTACATTCACGGCATCGGCCCGACCAAGGCCAAGCAGTTGACTGCCCAGCTCGGCATCGCGCCCGAGCGTCGCGTTCAGGACCTGTCCGATCAGGAAGTCCTGCACATCCGCGAGGCGATCGACGCCGGCCACACCGTGGAAGGCGATCTTCGCCGCCAGGTGGCGATGAACATCAAGCGTCTGATGGACCTCGCTTGCTATCGCGGCCTGCGTCACCGCAAGGGCCTGCCCGTTCGCGGCCAGCGCACGCATACCAATGCGCGCACCCGCAAGGGCAAGGCCAAGCCGATCGCCGGCAAGAAGAAGTAATCGGCCCCGCCGGCTCCGGGCGTCGCGCCGCAATGGCGCGCCCCGGCCGGTGCAGCGGCAACTTCAGTAGGATCAGAGAAAAATGGCACGCGAACCCCAGCGCATCAAGAAGCGCGAGCGCAAGAACATCACCTCCGGCGTCGCGCATGTGAACGCCAGCTTCAACAACACCATGATCACCATCACCGACGCCCAGGGCAACGCCATCGCGTGGTCCTCGGCCGGCATGATGGGCTTCAAGGGCAGCCGCAAGTCGACGCCATACGCCGCGCAGGTCGCCGCCGAGGACGCCGGCAAGAAGGCCGCCGAGCATGGCGTGCGGACCATCGAAGTCGAGGTCAAGGGCCCCGGTTCGGGCCGCGAGTCGGCCCTGCGCGCGCTCCAGGCCGTTGGTTTCCACATCACTTCCATCCGCGACGTGACGCCGATCCCGCACAATGGCGTGCGGCCGTCGAAGCGCCGCCGGGTCTGATTATTCTGCGGGGGTGGTCGCACCCCCGCTTGTGCTTTCGGCCGAGGCGGACGCGCCTCCGCCCAATCCCAAGGGGACTTAGCCCATGGCTGTCAACGCCAAAAACTGGCAGGAAATGAAGAAGCCGAGTGGCCTGGAGAAGAAGGCTGGCGGCGATGCGCGGCGTCGCGCAACCTTCGTCGCCGAGCCGCTGGAGCGCGGCTTCGGCCTGACGCTCGGCAACTCGCTGCGCCGGGTGCTGTTGTCGTCCCTGCAGGGCGCGGCGGTCACCTCGATCAAGATCGAAAACGTGCTGCATGAGTTTTCGAGCCTGACCGGCGTGCGGGAGGACGTGACGGACATCGTTCTGAACGTCAAGCAGATCGCACTGCGGATGCAGGGCGAAGGGCCGAAGCGCCTTCAGCTGTCGGCGACCGGACCGGCCGAGGTTACCGCGGGCCACATCGCCACCACCGGCGACATCGAAGTGATGAACCCTGAGCTGGTGATCTGCCATCTCGACGAAGGCGCGACGCTCAACATGGAGCTGACCGCCGACATCGGTAAGGGCTATGTGCCTTCCGCCAACAACCGTCCGCTGGATGCGCCGATCGGCCTGATCCCGATCGATGCGCTCTACTCGCCGGTTCGCCAGGTCGCCTACAAGGTGGAAAACACCCGCGTCGGCCAGGAACTCGACTATGACAAGCTGACGCTGACCGTCGAGACCGACGGCACGCTGACGCCTGAGGATGCGATCGGCTATGCCGCGCGGATCTTGCAGGATCAGCTCCAGCTGTTCGTCCACTTCGACGACGCGATGGTGCCGAGCACGGCGCCGACCGGTGTGTCGATGGTTCAGCCCGTCGGCGAGCCGGAGGGCGACAGCAACCAGCTCAATCGCTACCTGCTCAAGAAGGTCGACGAGCTCGAACTGTCGGTGCGTTCGGCCAACTGCCTCAAGAACGACAACATCATCTACATCGGCGATCTGGTGCAGAAGACCGAGGCAGAGATGCTGCGCACCCCGAATTTCGGCCGCAAGTCCTTGAACGAGATCAAGGAAGTGCTGGCTTCGATGGGGCTGCGCCTGGGCATGGAAATCCCCGGCTGGCCGCCCGAGAATATCGAGGAAATGGCCAAGCGCCTCGAACAGGAATTCTGATCCGCTCCTCTCCCGCTTGGCGGGGGAGGGCGTATCGCAGGGGTTTGGGCGGTGCCCCATTGTCACCGCCTGGCCGGAGGTGCCTGACACGGCCTCCGGACGAACGGAGTAAGAATTATGCGTCATCGCAACGGCGGTCGTAAGCTTCAGCGGACCTCGAGCCATCGTACGGCCCTGTTCCGCAACCAGGCGGCCGCGCTCATCAAGCATGAGCAGATCACGACGACCCTCGCCAAGGCGAAGGAGCTTCGCCCCTACGTCGAGAAGCTGATCACCCTCGCCAAGAAGGGTGGCCTCGCCAACCGCCGCCTCGCCCATGCGCGGCTGCTGGACGACACGCAGCTGGTGAAGCTGTTCGACGTGATGGCCGGCCGTTATGCCGACCGTGCCGGCGGCTACACCCGCATCATCAAGGCCAATATCCGCGCCTCCGATGCCGCGCCGATGGCGATCATCGAGTTCGTCGATCGCGACGTCTCGGCCAAGGGCCAGGATTCGGGTCCGGTGATGAACGACGAGATGGACGAAGCCGCCTGATCGCCCGCCGATCGGCGTCCTGCCGATCGGATCGATCCGGTTCGTACCGATTTGAGCCGCCGGGCCCCGTGCCCTGGCGGCTCTTTTCTTGTCTGGACCAGCCAGTTGCGCCATGCATGGCGGCCATGGTCACCCTTTCCAGCCGCCGGTCGCCGCGATGAGCGACGATTCCGCCCATGCCGAAGCGCCGGCGATCACCTATCCGGTGAGTGCGCGCGGCGCCGTCGTCGAGACATTGTTCGACGAGATGGTCGCCGATCCATATCGCTGGCTTGAGAATGACGTGCGCGTCGATCCCGCCGTCCGCGCCTGGGTCGATGCGCAGAACGAGGCGACCTCGGCCTATCTCGCCACCTTGCCCGGCCACGCCGAGATCGCCGCGCGGCTGACCGAATTATGGGATTTCGAGCGTTTCGGCATCCCCGAAGGGCGGGGCGGGCGCTATTTCTACATGCGCAACGATGGCCTGCAGAACCAGGCGACCTTGTTCGTGCGCGAGGGCCTGTCGGGCGAAGGCCGGCTGCTGCTCGATCCCAACGCCTGGTCCGACGACGGGGCGACCGCGCTTGGCGAATGGAAGGCGTCGCAGGACGGCCGGCGCGTCGCTTATACGGTGCAGGATGGCGGGAGCGACTGGCGGACCCTGCGGGTGCTCGACGTCGACAGCGGCGAGACGCTTGCCGACGCGGTGCGCTGGGTCAAATTCTCGGCGATCGCCTGGGCGCGGAACGGCTCGGGCTTTTTCTATTCGCGCTTTCCGGAGCCGGAGGAGGATGGCGCGCACCAGTCGCTCAACCTCAACCACGCAATCTACTTCCATCAGGTCGGCACGCCCCAGGCGAGCGACCGGCTGGTCTATGCGACGCGCGACCGGCCCAAGCTGAACCATGTCGCGGAGGTGACGCAGGACGGTCACTGGCTGGTGATCTCGTCGTCCGAGGGCACCGAGGCGCGGATCGAGGTCACGCTGCTCGACCTGACCAGCGGCACAGCGCGGCCGCGCACGCTGGTGCGCAACCTCGAGCATAATTGGCAGCTCGCCGGGGTGCACGGCACCTTGCTCTATTTCGTCACCAACCTCGATGCGCCGCGCCAGCGGATCGTCGCGATCGACGCGCTCAGCACGTCGCGGATCACGCACGAGATCGTCGGCGAGGATGCCGCGACGCTGGAATCGGCGTCGCTGGTCGGCGACCGGCTGATCGCCTCCTACCTCGTGGACGCGGGCAGCGAGGCCCGGCTGTTCACCCGCGCGGGCAAGCCGATGGGCACCGTCATGCTGCCGGGGATCGGCTCGGTTTCCGGCTTCGACGGCGAGGCGGGCGATCCGGAGACCTTTTTCGCCTTTACCAGCTTCGCCACGCCGACGCGCATCTATCACTTGGACAGCGCTCTTGGCGAGGTCACGCCCTTCGCCGAGCCCAAGGTCGGCTTCGACCCCGATGACTATGTCGTGGCGCAGCATTTCTATGCGTCCAAGGACGGCGTGCGGGTGCCGATGTTCGTCGTCCACCGCCGCGGGCTCGACCTGTCGGCGGGCGCGCCGACGATCCTCTACGGCTATGGCGGGTTCAACATTTCGCTGACCCCGGCCTTCTCGGTCGCGAACCTAGCCTGGATGGAGATGGGCGGAGTCTATGCCCAGGCGTCGATCCGTGGTGGCGGCGAATATGGCAAGAGCTGGCACGATGGCGGGCGCCTCGCCAACAAGCAGAACAGCTTCGACGATTTCATCGCGGCCGCCGAATATCTGATTGGGCAGGGCGTGACCCGCCCGGACAAGCTGGCGATCCGCGGCGGATCGAATGGCGGCCTGCTCGTCGGCGCGGTCGTCAACCAGCGGCCGGACCTGTTCGCGGTCGCCTTGCCCGCGGTCGGGGTGATGGACATGCTGCGGTTCAGCCGCTTCACCGCCGGGCGCTACTGGATCGACGATTATGGCGATCCCGCGCGCGAGGCCGATTTCCGCGCCTTGCTGGCTTATTCGCCCTACCATAATATTCGCCGTGCGGCTGAGTATCCGGCGATCCTGGTGACCACCGCCGACACCGACGATCGGGTCGTGCCCGGCCACAGCTTCAAATATGCCGCCGCGTTGCAGGCCGCCGATCTCGGCTCCCGCCCGCGCCTGATCCGGATCGAGACGCGCGCCGGTCATGGTGCTGGCAAGCCCACCGCCAAGCTGATCGAGGAATTTGCCGATCTTTGGGCGTTCACGGCCTATTGGACCGGGATGGCGCGGGCGACCGGCTGAGCCGGGTTTTTCGCGCCGCCGCCCGTTCGCGTCGCATCGCCGAAGCGGCAGGCGCTGGACAGTGCGCGGCGCTGACCTTATCCGCCGGTCATGACAGTCCATCCCCAAGACTCGATCCTGATCGTCGACTTCGGCAGCCAGGTCACCCAGCTCATCGCCCGCCGCGTGCGCGAAGCCGGCGTCTATAGCGAGATCGCCCCCTTCAACGCCGCGGAAGAAGCGTTTCAGCGCCTCTCCCCGCGCGGGATCATCCTCTCCGGCGGCCCTGCCTCGGTGGTCGATGCCGGCAGCCCGCGGGTGCCCCAGCATTTCTTCGAGGCGGGCATCCCGATCCTCGGCATCTGCTACGGCCAGCAGACGATGTGCGCCCAGCTCGGCGGATCGGTCGTCCAGGCGGCCGACCACCGCGAGTTCGGCCGGGCGTTCATCACCGTGGCCAACCGCTGCGCACTGTTCGACGGACTGTGGCACGACGGCGAGCGGCACCAGGTGTGGATGAGCCACGGCGACAAGGTCGATGCGCTGCCCGAGGGGTTCGTGCCGGTGGCCGTGTCGGACGGCGCGCCGTTCGCCGTCACCGCCGACGAGACGCGGCGCTTCTACGGCGTGCAATTCCATCCCGAGGTGGTCCACACCCCGGATGGCGGCAAGCTGATCGCCAACTTCGCCCGCCATGTCTGCGGCCTGACCGGCGACTGGACGATGGCCGAATTCCGCGCCGCCAAGGTCGCCGAGATCCGCGAGCAGGTCGGCAGCGCACGGGTGATCTGCGGGCTATCGGGCGGCGTCGACTCGGCGGTGGCGGCGGTGCTGATCCACGAGGCGATCGGCGACCAGCTGACCTGCGTGTTCGTCGATCACGGGCTGATGCGGTCGGGAGAGGCGGACCAGGTGGTCGGCCTGTTCCGCGAACATTATCATATTCCGCTGGTCCATGTGAACGCCGAGACGCTGTTCCTGAACGGGTTGAAGGGGGTCACCGATCCCGAGGCCAAGCGCAAGTTCATCGGCAAGACCTTCATCGAGGTGTTCGAGGACGAGGCGCGCAAGATCGGCGGGGCCGAGTTCCTCGCCCAGGGCACGCTCTATCCCGACGTGATCGAAAGCGTCAGCTTCACCGGCGGACCGTCGGTGACGATCAAGAGCCATCACAACGTCGGCGGCCTGCCCGAGCGGATGAACATGAAGCTCGTCGAGCCGCTGCGCGAGCTGTTCAAGGACGAGGTGCGCGAGCTGGGCCGCGAACTGGGGCTGCCGGACATCTTCGTCGGCCGCCACCCGTTCCCCGGGCCGGGGCTGGCGATCCGCATCCCCGGCGAGGTCACCAAGGAGCGGTGCGACATCCTGCGCCGCGCCGACAGCGTCTATCTCGAGGAGATTCGCGCGGCCGGGCTGTACGATGCGATCTGGCAGGCCTTCGCCGTGCTGCTGCCGGTGCGGTCGGTCGGTGTGATGGGCGACGGGCGGACCTATGAGAATGTCTGTGCGCTACGGGCGGTGACCTCGACCGACGGGATGACCGCCGACGTCTATCCGTTCGACGCGGCCTTCCTCGGCCGGGTGGCGACGCGCATCGTCAACGAGGTCAACGGCATCAACCGCGTGACCTACGATTTCACGTCAAAGCCGCCCGGCACGATCGAGTGGGAGTGATTTGAGGTCGTTCGCAGGCGGGTAAGCGTGACGGTATCGACTTTCCTCGCCATCGGCCCTTTAGGCGAGTGCCGTCAGGCGAATGGACCCTTGACGCTATTCTCCTGCGGGCCAAGCCGTTGAGAAAGCGGCAGAAAGAGCGGGAGGAAAGCCTTCTTTTCGGCTGACGGTTTCCAGGTCAGAGGAGAGGGCGGATGCTCACGGATATGGCGCTTAAGAACCTGAAACCAAACGGTTCTATGTATAAGGTCAGCGACAGGAACGGTATGTACGTGACGGTGGCGGCGTCCGGTGCCGTCACGTTCCGATACGAGTAGCGGCTGAACGGGAGGCGGGAGACTCTCACGGTCGGCCGCCACGGGCCCTCGGGCGTGTCGTTGGCCCGGGCGCGGGAGAAGTGCATCGATGCCCGGCGGGCCGTTGCCGAAGGGCGATCACCGGCGCAAGACAAGCCGCGTGAGACGCGCCGCTTGAAGGAGGCCAACAGCTTCGGCGAGCTCGGGAACGCTGGCCGACGGAGGCGTTATGATGCGAAACCAGCAGGTTAGGGCCCTGAACAATTGAGTGGGGGTAGGGAAAACGACGGCAATAGCGTAGTTAAGGCGGCTCCTCTTAGGGTGGCGAAGCACTCTCAGCGGCATTCGACCTTGAAACTGTCCTTTTGCTTTCCCTCAATTCCGGTTGTTGCAGAGGATAAACGCAGTTGTGCATAGCGGATAGTCGCCAAGGCTTAAGCCTAGCCCAATCGATAATGACCCTTTGTCGCAGCGAGCGGCGCAGCGCGGTAAAATGCGCCCTTTGCTTCATTTCGGCTCTAAGCCGATGATTGTCGAACGATCCTCAACACGAGATAACTGGCCGGTTCAGGAACTCCCGACGCCGTTGCGGGCGGCTGGTCCGACCTCTAAGCCCGAGAAGAAATGACGCTTCCGGTGCATCAATGAGCGATCAGGAAAGCGGCCTTATCGGGGTCCTGATCGCCAATCGCGCACGCATCACCCGGTTCCTGCGCGCGCGCCTAGGCGACGACAGCGAGGCCGAGGACGCTCTGCACGATCTGTGGATCAAACTTCAGGCGTCCCCGTCGGGGCCCGTGGCGGATCCTCTCGCCTATGTTTACCGCATGGCAGCGAACGCCGCATCCGACCGACGCCGCTCGGCGCTCCGGCGGGGGCGTCGGGACAGCGATTGGGCTGGGACGGGGCAGCTCGACGAGGCAAGCGCGAAGCTCGTCAGTGCCGAGCAGATGCTGATCGTGCGCGACGAGCTTGCCCGGGTAGAACGCGCGCTCGCCGCCTTGCCCGAACGAACGTCGCGGATCTTTCGCGCGTTCCGGGTTGAGGGCGTGTCCCAAAAAGCGATAGCGGCCGAGCACGGCATCAGCATAAGTGCGGTCGAGAAACATTTGCAGCGTGCATACCGAACGATCCTCGCCGTCAGGAAGGCGCTGGATGCGGACGAGCCGGTTCGGTGACGTTATGCGGGTAGACGATGGCATCTGAGTTCTCCCAAGCGATCGATCAGGCGATCTTGTGGCATGTGCGCATGCAGGCGGCGGACGCGCGCGCCGAGGATTGGGCCGCGTTCACGGATTGGCTGGAAAGCGATCCCGCAAATTCCGAGGCTTATGACCGGATCGCGCTCGCCGATGCTGATCTGGGGGGCCTGGCGCCAACTGCCCCCGAGGCTCCAGCCGTTGCCCACGTCATGCCGGCGCGAAGAGGCTGGCACTTGTGGCGACTGGCTCCGTTCGCGGCCGCGGCGGCGCTGCTCCTGGCGATCCTGTCCTGGTCGCAAGCGTCCGGCCCCGCCTTGCGCTTCTTCGTCACGAAGCCTGGGGAGACCCGGACGGTCGCGCTCGGCGGGGGTACGCGGATTGAGCTGAATGGCGATACCCGGGTAGCCGTCGATATGGCGACGGCTCGTTTCGCTAGGCTCGAACGGGGCGAGGCCACTTTCGTGGTCCGCCACGACGCGGCACAGCCGTTCGTCTTGGAAGCCGACGGACACAGGGTGGTAGATGCCGGAACGGTGTTCAACGTCGCGCTTTCCGGGGCGGAGCTCAGCGTGGGTGTGGCACAGGGATCGGTCCTGTTCGACCCGCAGGCGGTCAGGATCGCTCTTCCGGCAGGGCATACGCTTCGTCTCGACAAGCTCCGCAGCAGCATCGAACTCGGGCGGCAGCCGCCCGTCACGATAGGAAGCTGGCGCGAGGGACGGCTCGTCTACAGCAACTCGCCTGTGGGCAGGGTCGCGGTCGATGTCGCCCGCGCGATCGGCAAACCCGTTACGGTGGACGGGTCATTACAGTCGCAACGGTTTACCGGCGTCATCATCATCGACGACAACGAGCCCGCCGTCATGCACCGGGTCGCGGCGTTGCTCGACGCACAGGCGCGCCGTAGGGGCGAGGGATGGTCGCTTTCCCCCTGACGCGCCCGCTCGCCATTAGCCTCGCCGCAATCGCAGCCGCATCGGCAACTCCGGCCACAGCGGCGTCGCGGTTCGACGTCGACATTTCCGGCGGGCGACTGGATCGTGCGCTCGAGAGTCTGGCGCGCCAAGCCGGCATAGGCGTGGGCGGCATCACGCCAGGAATGGCAGGCATCGCGGTTCGCCCGCTCCGCGGGCGGATGACGGTGGGCCAGGCGCTAAGCCGCATGTTGCGCGGCACGCCGCTTGACTACCGGTTCATAGACCGGCGCACCGTGCGGCTGTTCGCGCGCGCGGTTCCAACTTCGGTTCGGAGCAGGGCCGCGCCGCCGCCGCGCGTCGGTGTCCCGCATCCCGCATCCCTGCCGCAAAGGGCCGGGCCGCTCCCAGTCGAGGACATCGTCGTCACGGCGAGCAAACAGGCGACGCGCCTCATCGACTACCCCGGCACTGCCGCAGTGCTGGATGTCGATGATGCAACAGGCACGGCGGCAACACGCGGAGTGGAATCGCTTCTGGCGCGGCTCCCCAGCACCGCCTCCACCAACTTGGGGACGGGCCGCAACAAGCTGTTCATACGGGGCATCGCGGACAGCAGCTTCAACGGCCCAACCCAGTCCACGATCGGCTATTACCTTGGCGACATCCGCCTAAGCTACAGCGCACCCAACCCTGACGTCAGGCTCTACGACGTCGAGCGCGTCGAGGTGCTGGAGGGGCCGCAGGGAACGTTGTACGGGGCCGGGGCGCTGGGTGGGATCGTCCGCATCCTGCCGCGCCATCCCGATCCGGAGCGCACGCTCGCGACCGGGTGGGCGGGCGTCACGGCGGCCGCCCATGGCGCGGCCGGGCATGACATCGCCGCGATGGTCAATCTGCCCCTGTCGCAGGCGATATCGGTTCGGCTTGTCGGCTACTCGCAGGCCGAGGGCGGCTACATCGACGATCCCTCCCGCAAGCTGTCGGACATCAACCGAGTGCGGGTCGATGGCTGGCGGGGGGCGGTGCGCCTTGAGCCGGGCGCAAGCTGGTCGGTCGAGTTGGGGACGCTGGCGCAATTTATTGAGACGCGCGACAGCCAATATGCGCTGCGCGGCCGGCCACCGCTCATCCGCACCAGCGTCGTCGCGCAGCCTTACGACCTGGACGTGCGCGCCTACTCGGCGGCGGTCCGCAAACGTTGGGACGCGGTCGAGCTCCTGTCCGCCACGGGTCTTGTCAGGAACGACATCGACACGCGCTTTGATGCCACAAGGCTGTCGGAGAACGGCGCCCCGACTGCATTCGACGAAGCGAGGGACGTCCGACTCTTCAGCCACGAGACCAGGCTGTCGAGCGCGGGCCCCGGACGGCTGCGGTGGGTGGCGGGACTGAGCGTCGTCGCCAATCGCGATGCCACGGTTCGCACGCTCGGGCCCCCCGGCACGGCGAACGCCATCGCCGACGTCCGCGATAAAACGAGCGAAACGGCTCTGTTCGGCGAGGCGAGTTACCCGTTCTCACATAGCCTTTCCGGAACAATCGGTGGGCGGCTGGTCTACACCATCAAGCAGGGGGAGCGGGAAACCGATACCGGACCCGAGATCGAGCCGCACCGCAAGGATGTACGCGTGCTGCCCACTGCGGCGGCCTCGTGGAAGCCGTTTGCGGGCGGGAGCGTCTACTTCCGCTACCAGGAAGGTTTCCGCGCGGGCGGGATCAGCGTTGGCGATGCGAGCGCGCCGGAAATCAGGCGCTTCGAGCCGGACGAGCTTCGCACGATCGAGGCCGGCGCGCGCTTCGGCGGGCCGGGCACGCGCTTCTCCGCGTCGGCCGCGCTGTTCCATACGCATTGGGAAGGCATCCAATCCGACATCATCGACGTAACGGGCTTTCCGCGCACGATCAACGTCGGCGACGGCAGGGTCCTGGGCGCCACGGCGGCGTTGAACTGGCGACCGATTCGGCTCTTGGGTCTCGATGCGTCGGTGTTCATCAACGACAGCGAACTTTCGAAGCTCGCTCCCGGCGTTCTTCTCGGCGACGAGGCCGGTCTGCCGAACATCGCCGGTCTCGGCGCACGCGGCGCGATCACGCTCGAAACGCCGCCCGGTGCGTTCAAGGCCGCAGCGCGCGCGGACCTTTCTTACGTGGGCGAGTCGCACTTGGGCGTCGATCCGCGGCTGACGCTCGACCAGGGCGGCTACTTCGTCGCGGGGCTGAGCGCGAGTGTCGCACGCGGATGGTGGAATCTCCTCGTCGACGTGACCAACCTGTTCGACAGCCGCGCGAACAGCTTCTCGTTCGGCAATCCTTTCACGGTCGCGGACGGATTGCAGATTACGCCGCTGCGCCCGCGTACCGTCAGGCTCGGCTTGAAGCTTGACCTATGAGGCCGCCAATACCCTCCGACTGCAATGCGTCCTTGCGACTTTGGAGTTCAACGCGATGACGCTCAAGCTCTCCACCTTGCTGCTGACCGGCGTGGCGTTGGTGATGCCTGTCAGGCCATTGGCCGGTGCCTTGGGCCCGGAGGCCGCCGCCTGTCGAAGCGGTTCGCGGACTTCCGCGGTTCGCGTGCTGCTAGGCGGCTTCAAGAAGCGCGCGGGCGAGGTCCAGTTTCGTGTTTACGACGATCCGCGACGCTTTCTCGCCAAAGGCCAGCGGCTCAAGCGTGTGACGGTGCCGGTGACCGCGTCCGGTCCGCTCGAAGTATGCATCGCGTTGCCGAAGGCGGGACGCTATGCGATCGCCGTCCACCACGATCTCGAAGCGGATGGCGGTAAAGATTGGAACGACGGCGGGGCCTATTCGGGCAATCCGCGCCTGTCGCTGCTGAGGCTTAAGCCGAGTTTCGACCAGGCGGCGTTCGTCGTTGGGTCGCAGCCGGCCACGATCAGGATCACGCTGCTCTATCGCCGAGGACTGTCGATCGGACCGGTTGCGCATCCGGTCGAGTGATGGGAACGCCCGCCATCGCCGCCAGGTGGCTGGCGACCCCGTTGGCGATCGAATAGCGCTCGGCGAGCGCACGCAGATGCGAGGGCCGTGGACCCGACAGATGCGCGTCGATCAGCTTGGCCAGATCATGCGGATCGGTGGAGTCGATGATCGCACAGCCTTGTGTCGCGCCGACCATCGAACGCGCCGCCGGAAAACAGTCGGTGCTGAGCACCGGGCAGTTGGCGGCCATCGCCTCGAGCACGACCGCGGGCAGGCCTTCATAGTCGGACGTAAGCACGAACAGGTCGGCGCGATGGAAGGCGCCCGCGACATCATCGACGTAGCCCGGCATCGAGATGCGGCCCCGAAGCCCAAGCGCCTCCACCTGCGTCTCCAAGGCCTCGCGATCCTCGCCTTCGCCGAGGATCGTCAGATGAACATCGCGGTCGGCGACAAGGGCGAATGCGGTGATCAGCCTGTCGAAGCGCTTCTGCGCGGTCAGCCGCCCGACGCCGATGATCGTCCTGCGCGGCCCCGAAGGCGGGGCTGCGTTGGGCCGGGCGAGCATGGCAGGCGTGACATAGGGGTTGACGATCTCGCGGAAGAGCGGCCCGAAGTCGGGATACTCCCGACGAAGTTCGGCGCTCTCCTCCGCGCTCAACGGCCAGACCGCGTCCGCCACCGCGAACGCCTTTCGATATCCCCAACGGCGAATACGCCTCGTCAGCCCGGTATGGCGCGACGCGGCAATGGGGTTCGTCGTCTTGAGGAACAGCCGGGTGCCGCGCAACCCCGAGAGCTTGAGCGCCGCGGCGCTGATCCAGGCGGTGTTGTTGGCGGTCGAGATGATGGCGTCGGGAGCCCGTGCGCGCAGGTGCCGGACCAACCCGGGCAACCCCCGCATGAGGTCCAGCGCCCGCGGCCCGCCGAAGTGGCCGAAGTAACGGATCGGGATGTCCGCGCCGACTAGCGCCGTCAGCGCTGCCTCGACCTCGCCGCCGCGGGTGACGACAAGGAGTTCGACGTCCATGCCGCGGTCGGCGAAGCCCCGCGCGAGGTAGGCGGTCACCCGATCGCTGCCGCCGCGGCTGAATCGGTGCAGGATGAAGCTGACGCGGTGGGGGGGCGACATGGCGGTTTACGCAGCGTCAGCGAGTGCGGGCCGGGCTGGCGCACGCGCGTCCCGCCACCAAAGACCGAACACCGCGATGGCGTAGAGCATGCGGCCATGGTCCGCCTGCCCGCGCTTATGCTCGTCGAACAGTTGCTCGACGGCTTGGGGTGCGAGATAGCCCGCGCCTGCCGCGCCGCTGTCGTTCCAGACCTCGCGCGCATAACCTCCGAAGGCGCCGCGCAGCCAGGCCGCGAGTGGCATCTGAAAACCCTGTTTGGGCCGCTTGAGGATGCCCGGTGGCAGCCACGGGGCGATCGCTTGGCGCAGAATATATTTGCCGGTGCCGCCGCGCAGTTTGAGTTCGGGCGGGACGGTCAGCGCCCAATCGACCATCTTGTGCGACAGGAACGGCACCCGCGCCTCCACCGAATGCGCCATGCTCGCGCGGTCGAGGCGGGTCAGCATGGCGGACGGCATGTTGAGCGACAGATCCGCGAACAGGAATTGTTCAAGCGCGGTCGAGGCGTTGGCCTCCACGCCGCCGAAATATCGGCGTTCGAGATCGGCATAGGAGTTCTCGCCTTCCTGCCGCGACCAGAAGCCGGGCGAATAGATTTGCTTTCGAAGGCTGCGTCGGCTGATCTGGGTGGCGGCAAAGAATTGCTGATAGCCGTCGGGCAGCCGGGCGAACTCGGCGAAGCGTTGCGCATGCTGGCGCAGCAGGTTGAGCCGCGGAGACGAGGTTGCGGGCAGCCTGTCGAGTAGCGCGCCCAGCCCGGCACCCGTGCCGATCAGCGGCCGCAGCCGCTCGATATTGCGGGCGTTGCGATGACGCTTGTAGCCCGCGAACAACTCGTCGCCGCCCTCGCCGCACAGCACCACCTTGACGTGCTCCGCCGCGAGCTTGGACGCGTACCAGGTGGGGATCGCCGCCATGTCCGCGAACGGCTCGTCGTAGCAGCGCTGGACCTTGGGCAACACGTCGATCGCGCTCGCCAGGTCGAGCGGCAGGACGATATGCTCGCAGCCGAGATGCCGGGCGATGTCGCGGGCGGCATCGGTCTCGTCGATCTCGGCGCCAGGATAGCCGATCGTGAATGCCTTGATCGGCTGCGCGCTCGCGCGGGTCATGGCGGCGAGCACGGCGGATGAATCGATGCCGCCCGACAGGAACGCGGCGACCGGAACGTCCGACTGCATGTGCCGCGCCGTTGTCTCCAGCAGCATCGCCTGCATCTTCTCCGTCCAGGCGGCGGCGGACAGGGCGGGCGCGGGGCGGAAGCGGGGCTGCCAATAGGCGCGAACCGCTTTCTTGCCGTCGCTCCCGAGCGTCAGAACGTGCCCAGGATCAAGCATCCGGACCTGACGATAGATCGAGCGCGGCTTGCGGACGTGACCGAAGCTGAAAAAGTCGTGCACCGCCGCCTCGTCGATGTCGAACGCGAGGCCGGGCAGGACACGGAGCGACTTGAGTTCCGACGCGAAGGCAAGCCCGCCGCCCTGCTGCGAGATGTAGAGCGGCTTGATGCCGAGCGGGTCGCGCGCCAGCGTCAGTTCGCGGGCCACGCCGTCCCAGATGGCGACGGTGAACATGCCTTCGAGCTTCGCCCAGGCGTCGTTCCCCCACGCCTGAAAGGCCGCGAGGATCGTTTCCGTGTCGCTGTGCGTGCGAAACGGATAATCCGGGAGGTCCGGCCGCAGGTCCTTGTGGTTGTAGATTTCGCCGTTGAAAACGATCGCGTAGCGCGCGTCGGGAGTGCGCATCGGCTGGTGTCCGCCGGCGACGTCGAGGATGCTGAGGCGGCGCATGCCGAAGCCGAAGTCGCCGTCGGTCAGCACCCCGTCATCGTCGGGTCCGCGGTGACGGATCGCGTCGCACTGAGCCTCGATCACGCGTGCGGGGACGGGCCGCCCGTCCCGCCTGTACCAGCCAGCAATGCCGCACATCGGCTAATCAGTCTCCGTCGCAAGGCGTTGCCTATACTAGTCAGACGCCGCGCTCGGCGGAACCCGCACCGGCGCGTTGCTGCCTTGTTAGATCGCCCTTCCATGATATGCGAACGCCGATGACGCATGCGTTCCCGACACCGCAGAGCATGACCAACTATGGCTAGCGCCGGCCCGGCGTCGACCGTCCGCCGCATCTACGGCAATCTCGGCAAGCTGATCGGCGGCAAGGCGGGCGCCGCCATCCTCAGCGTGCTCTACATGATCATCGCGGTGCGCGTGCTGGGTCCCCGCGACTATGGCGTGCTGATCCTCGTCCACACCTTCGCGGTGACCGTCGGCACGATCGTCGAGTTCCCCGGCTGGCACGCGGTGGTGCGCTACGGCGCGCAGGCGGCGGAGGCGGGCGACGAGGGACGCCTGCTGCGCCTGCTGCGCTTCGCCGGGCTGGTCGAGGCGGCAGGCGGGGTCTGTTCGGTCCTTGCGGCGGCGTTGCTCGCGCCGGTGATTGGGCCGCGGCTCGGCTGGTCCCAAACGGCGCTGGACTTCGCGCTCCCGTACAGCCTCGCGGTGCTCGCCACGATCCGCGCGACGCCCGCCGGCTATCTCCAGCTCGTCGGCCGGTTCGACCTGCTTGGGCTCCACAACCTCGTATCGCCGCTGGTGCGGTTGGCGGGGGCGGCGATGATCGCAGCGTTCGGCGGGGGGCTGCACGCGTTTCTGGTCGTCTGGCTCGCCGCAGCGCTTGCCGAATGGGTGTCGATGTGGGGCTTGGGCCTGTGGGCGCTGCGCCGCACCCGCCCGGACGCGAGGCTGATCGGATCGGCGCGCGGCGCGGTTCGCGAGAACGCCGGGATCAGGCGGTTCATGCTCGCGGCTAACGCCGACCTGACCTTCGGCGATCTCGCCCCGCGGCTGGCGCCGCTCGCGGTCGGATGGGTCATGGGCCCGGTGGCGGCAGGCCTCTACTCGGTCGCGCAGCGCGCCACCGTCGTCATCTCGCACCCGGTGCAGCTGCTCGGGCAAGCCGCCTATGCCGAACTCGCGCGCCTTGTCGCTGGCGGGGGCAGCGGCGCGGAAATTCGCTCGGCGCTCCTCCGCATGATCGGCATTGCCGCAGCTATGGCCGTTCCGGCGCTGCTGGTAATAGCGATTTTTGCCGATTGGCTTGCGGTGCTGATCGGCGGCCCGGCGTTTCGCGCCGCGGGCGGGGTGATGCTGTGGCTCGCCGCCGCTCGCGCGATCCTGCTCATCGGCCCGCCCGCGACCGCGGCGCTGGCGGCGTTGGGAAGGCCGGGCCTGTCCGTCGCGGCCAACCTCCTCTGTTCGCTGGGCCTGCTACCGCTGCTTCCCCCGCTGATGAGTGCCCTCGGTCTTCGCGGCGCGGGCGTCCACGCGGTGCTGCAGGCGGCGGCCGCATCAGCGGTGCTCGCCTGGTTCGTGTGGCGCCGGAGCTCCGAGCTAGACCGCGCCGGAAACGCCCGCGCGCGGTGACCCGGGTGCGGGTTCGCGCGCCCGCGACGTCAGGGGGGTATGCGGATCGGCTTCCTGTTCAACCACGACCAAATCCATCAGGTCGCGCACAGCCTTCCCATCGCCCTGGCGCTCGCGAACGGGAACAGCGGCGCGGAGATCGTCGTCGCGACCACCAACGCCCGGCTGACCGCCGAGGTCGTCCGCATGTGCGGAGATGCCATCGGGCGGATCAGGCTCGTCGAACTTGGCCTCACCACCGCGCGCAGCCGGATGCTCGCGCGATCGCTGGGCGCGCTGCTGCCCGCGGCCAAGCTCCTCGTTTATGGCGACAATCTCGACTTCTTTCGCGCGCTGGACGTGCTCGTCGTCGCCGAGAAGACCTCTTTGATCCTGAAGACCCGCTACGGGCTCGACGGCCTCAAGATTGTCCACACCCGTCACGGCGCGGGAGACCGGGCGATCGGCTTCAACGCCGCCAGCGCCCGCTTCGACCATGTGCTGGTCTCCGGCGCAAAGATACGCGACCGCCTCGTCGCCGAAGCCGGGGTCGATCCCGCCTCCATCTCCGTTGTCGGCTATCCCAAGTTCGAGGTCGCGGTGCGGGAGGGGACAAGCAGTCCGCTGCCCCGCGACGGTCGCCCGATCGTGCTCTACAATCCTCACGTCTCGCCGCATTTGTCGTCCTGGTACGCGATGGGACGACAGGTGCTCGACTGGTTTGTCCAGCACGGCGAGTATCAGCTCATCTTCGCGCCGCACGTCATGCTGTTCGAGAGGCAGTTCGTGCTGACGATCGACAAGCTGCGCATCGACAGGCCTGGCAGGCTCGCCGATAGATACAGGCTTGCTCCCAATATCCACGTCGATCTCGGCAGCAGCGCTTCCACGGACATGACCTACACAAGCCAAGCCGACATCTATCTCGGCGACGTCAGCAGCCAGTTGTACGAGTTCATCGCCCGTCCGCGCCCCTGTGTCTTCCTCGACGCGCACCGCGTCGATTGGAGGGGGGACGCCAATTTCGCCCAGTGGCGCGCCGGTCCGGTCATCGGCGATGTCGCCGATCTCGGCCCCGCGCTGATCGATGCTCGGGCGCGGCAGGAGGATGTGTACGGACCCGAACAGGAGCGGCTCTTCCGCTACAGCTTCGACCTCACGGCCGAACCATCGAGCCAGCGCGCGGCGCGCGCTGTGGCCGAGGTGGCGGGACTCGCCTCGGGGGAAGTTGCGACGTCGGTGCCTCGGCAGACGCACGTCGGCGCCCCCGTTCCGCAGCGCCGCTACGCGGGTCACGCAGGCTAAGAGCCGAAGCCGGGTTGCCGCTGATCGGTCCGATAGCGCCGCGCTACCGCCCGCTACCCACGGGCGCGACGACGAGCACGGCGAAGCTGCCGGCGCGAGTCGCCGGACGCCCGTTGCGCATCGACATCACTCCTCCGGGTACGGGCCACTCGAACGCGCGTCGCGGCGATCATAGGCGCGCGTCTGCGACAACGCGAGCATCGCGGCGGGAAGGAACAGCAGCACCAGCGGAACGGCGGCGGTGAGGCCGAAGATGATCGCGGTGGCGAGCGGCTGCTGCAGCCCCGCGCCGCGGCTGAGGCCGAGCGCCAGCGGCGCGAGCGTCAGGATCGCGATCAGCGCGGACATGACGATCGGGCGGAGGCGTTTGGCACCCGCTTCCCGCAACGCCGCCAGATCGATCGGACCGGTCGGGTCGATTTCGGCGAGGTAGAAGATCACCAGCTCGGTCACCATGCCCAGCACCATTGTGAGGCCCATCAGCGCCGAAATGTTGAGCTCGATGCCCGTCAGCCAAAGCCCGATCAGCACGGCGGCGGCGGAAAGCAGGACGGTGGCGATCGCGGCGAGCGTCCACAGCGCGCGTTCGAACAGGAAGGTTAGCAGCAGCGCGGTCAGGAGGAGCGCGGCAGCGAACACCAGCGACAGGTCGGCGAAGCTTTTGGTCTGCTGCGCATAGAGCCCGCCATAATCGACGCGGACCGATGCGGGGAGCCCGAGCGCGGCCACCGCGGCGCGCACGTCGGTCATCGCCGAGCCCAGGTCGCGGCCTTCGAGCCTGGCGGTGACCGCCACGAACGGCGCCAGGTCTTCGCGCGTGACCTGCTTCTGCCCCGCGAGGATCGACACCCGCGCGATCTGGCCCAGGCGCACAGCGTGGCCGTCGGGCGCGGTCAGCGGCAGGTTCACGATCTCGGCGACGCGGGTGCGAAGCTCGGCCGGCGCGCGGACGCGAACGGCGACGAGCTGGTCGCCGATCCGCACTTGGTTCGCTGCATCGCCGCCGATCAGCGCTTCGAGTTGCGCGGCGACGGCGTCCGGGTCGAGCCCCTGCTGCGCGGCGGCACCGGGCACCACCGCGATGCTCACCGCATCTCCTGCGACGCGCAGGCCGCCCACGATCTCGACCACGCCCGGGATTTTCTCCAGCCGCGCCGCGACCCCCTTCGCGGCTTTCTCCAGCGCCGCGGGATCGTCGGCGAACAGCTTCACCTCGATCGGCTGGGGCACGGCGGTCAGGTCGCCGATGAGGTCGCCCATCAGCTGGATCAGCTCGACCTCCAGCCCGGGAACCTGCGCGGCGATCTTCAGGCGTATGTCGGTCATCACCGCCTCGATCGGCCGGCGCGACCCGCTCTTGAGGCGGATAAAATAGTCGCCTTCGTCGGCTTCCGTGAGCCCGCCGCCGAGCTGGATGCCGGTGCGACGGGAATAGCTCGCGACCTCCGGCGTCGCGGTGACGATGCGTTCGACGCGGCGCAGCAGCGCGTCGGTGTCGGTCAGCGCCGCGCCCGACTGCGCTTTGTAGTCGAGGACGAAGCCGCCTTCGTCCATCTGCGGCATGAAGCCCGAGGGTAGGTTGGACCAGGCCAGATAGCCCGCGACGGCCAAGGCTCCCGCAATTATCCCCGCGAACAGCCTGGGATTTCGCCACATCCGGTCGGCGGCGCGGACGTAGCCGCGATCGAGCCGCGCCAGCGAACGCGCCGCGCGTTCGGCCGACTCGGCGTCCTTCGGCCGCAGCCAGTAGGCCGCGATGAGCGGGATGGCGAAGCGCGCGTAGAGGAGCGACACGCCGAGCGCAGCGACCATGGTGATCGCCAGCGCCTTGAAGAAGCCGCCTGTGACCCCGCTGATGAAGGCGAGCGGCAGGAAGACGACGATCGTCGCGGCGGTCGATCCGAACAGCGGCCGTCCCATTTCCGCTGCGGCCGCGAGCAGGCTCGGCGGCTCGCGCGCCGCGCCTTCCTGCATCCGACGCATCATGTGTTCGAGCATCACCACCGCGTCGTCGATGACGAGGCCCACCGCCGCCGCCATGCCGCCCAGCGTCATCATGTTGAAGGTGAGGCCGAGCGCGAAAAGGATGAGGCAGGCCGCGGCGAGGACGGCGGGGAGCATCAGCCCCGTGATCACCATCAGCCGGGCCGAGCGCAGGAACAGGAACAGCACCGCGCCCGCCAGCACCGCGCCCAGCAGGATGGCATCGCGCACCGCATTGGCGGCGCCGATCACAAGTTCCGACTGGTCGTAATAGGTGGTGGCCTTGACGCTCGGCGGCACGCCGATCTGCTTGAGGCGGGAATCGATGGCTTTCACGATCGCAACCGAGTTGCCATTCAGCGACTGGCGGATGTTGATCAGCACCGCGTCCCGGCCGTCCGACGTGACGCGCGTGAAGCTCGGCCCCACGGCGGGCCGCAGCGTGGCGATCTGACCCAGGGTGACGACGGCCGCGCTGCTCCCGCCCGACTTGACCGGAATGCGCGCGATGTCGGCGAGCGACGCGGCCCTGTTCTCGACAAGCACGAGGTAGAGGCGGTGGCGGTCCTCCAGCCTGCCGACCCCGCGCACCGTGTTCGACTTGCCGATCGCCGCGGCGATGTCGGTGAGGGAGAGGCCGAGCGCCTGGAGCCTCCCCGGATCGACGTCGACCGCGAACTCGCGCGGGTTGCCTCCGAGCACGTCAACCCCCGCGACGCCGGGAACCGCGATCAGAGCGGGGCGGATCTTGAGGTCGGCGAGCTGTTTCAGCGCGCCCGTGTCGAGGCTGGTCGACGTGAGCGCTACGCCGACGACGGGAAACAGGCTGGGATCGGACCGCCTGACCTCGAAGCGGACCCCGGCCGGCAGGTCGGGCAGCAGCGCGGCAAGCGCACCCTGCGTCGCTTGCGTCGCGGCGGCGATGTCGTCCCCCCAGGCGAAGTTCAGCGCGACCTCCGCCGAGCCGCGGCTAGTGGTCGATCGGATCTGCGTCACGCCGGGGACGCCGCGCAACGCGATCTCGATCGGCCGCGTGATTTCCGCCGCCATCTGCGCAGCGTCGCGGTCGCCCGCCGTGATCGACACCGCGACCCGGGGATAGTCGATCCGCGGAAACAGCGTCACCGGCAGGCGCGTCGCCGCGACGATTCCGGCGAGCGTCAGCAGGATCACCGCCAGCCAGATCGAGCGCGCATGCGCGGCAAGCGCGGCCCTCACCGGGTGCGGACCTTCATCCCGTCTTCGAGGCCTGTCGCGCCTTGTGTAACGACGATCTCACCGGGCGTGAGCCCGCTCGTCACCGGCACCCGGTCGCCGCTTCCCGGCGCGGTGACGATGTCGCGCCGGCGAGCGACGCCTCGCGTCACGACGTAGACGAAAGGCTGCCCACCTTCGTCGAGAAGCGCGGCGTAGGGAATGGTCAGCGCGTTGCCCGAGGCGCCGATCAGCACCTCTCCGCTCAACGGCTCGCCCGCGCCTATACCCGACGCGGCGGGGATGCGGACGAACACAGAAGCGAGCCGTGTCTGCGGATCGACCACCGGATCGACCGACAGCACTGGAGCGCCGAACGACGCCCCGCCGGCCGCCGGCGCGATGCGGACGCTGGCGCCGACGGGCAAGCGCCGGGCGAGCGCCGGATCGACCCCGAACCGCCCGCGCAGGTCGCCCGCCTTGGCGATCGTCGCGACCGCCGCGCCGGCCGCCACGAGGTCTCCGGGGCTGTTGGCGATCGTTTGAACATAGCCGGCCGCCGGTGCTCTGAGGTTCAGCGACCCGCTCCGCGTCGTGAGGCTGGTCAGCGTGGCAGTGGCCGTTGCCGCCGCGGCGCGCGCCGCTTCGACCTCAGCATCGCCGACGAGCCCGTCCGCGCGAAGCCGCTGCGCCCGGGCGAGCGCGAGCCGCGCTGCCGTCGCGTCCGACGAGACCTTGGCGATGTCGAGCTGGACAGTGGCGCTCGGGCGCAGTCGCACCACCACCTGCCCGGCGCGAACCGCGGTTCCGACCGGCGCATCGACCGTGGCGACGATCGCTTCGGCGGGCGCCGCCAGCACCGCGTTCGCGCCCGCGCCGTTCTCGGCGGTTCCGTACAACGTGACCGTCTCGCGCACCGCGCCCTGCTCGACGGGCGCGACGCCGACCAGCGCGACCGGCGTCGGAGCGGTTTCTTCCTCCGCCGCCGGCTTCGCGCAGCCGCCCAGCGCGAGCGCCACCATGATCCAGCGCACGCTCATCGCGTCCAGCTTTCCTGCGGCGCGCCGGTCAGCAGTTCCAGCGCGATCGTCTGTTCGGCGATGTCCTGGTCGTTCTGCGCGACGAGCAACTGTTGGTCCCTGACCGCCTGCTCGACGGTTTCCGCGCTCGCCAGGGGCAGGTCGCCGCGCGCCGCCGCCCGGCGCGTGGCTTCCGCGAACCGCCGCGCCGCTGGGAGCCCGGCGAGCATCGACGCGCGTTGCCCACGGGCGACCTCCAACCCGCTGGCCGCGGCGGCGATGCCAGCGCGCGTCGCGAACAGCCGCGCGTCATATTCGGAGCGGAGCGCCGCCCGGGTCGCGCTCTCCACCGCGATCGCGCCGCGGTTGCGGTTCCACAGCGGCAGCGTCAGTCCGACGGTGGGCCCGAGCGTCACGTTGCGGCCCGTGTCGCGCGTGCCGGCGATCGACAGGTCGAGGCTCGGAAACTGTTCCAGGACGGCGCGTCGCACCCCCGCCTCCTGCGCCGCGTAGCCCGCGCGCAGCGCTTCGAGATCGGTGCGCCCGGTCGATGCGATCGCGAACAGGCGCTCTGCACTTGGCGGCACAGTGGGAACGGGGAGCGCGGCGAGGCTAAAGGCGTAATCGGGAGGCAGCCCCATCAGGCGCCTCAATTCGAGCCGCGCCGCCGCGAGATCGCGCGTCGCAAGCCGCAGCCGGGCTGCGGCGTCGAACGCGGCGGTGCGCGGCGCCTGCGCCTCGGTCGGGAGCAGGTCGCCGCGCCCGATCGCGCGAAGCACGCGAGCGAGCATCGTGCTCGCGACGCGGCTGCTCGCTTCGGCAAGCGCGGCATAGTGTTCCAGCCGGACCACGCGCACCGCCTGGATCCGGGCCTGCCCAGCGGTCTGCCATTCGGACCAAGCGAGATCGAGCCGCACCTGCCGCGCCTGGGCCGCGGCCTGGCGGCGAGCAACGCCCCGGGTGCGAAGCGCATTGAGGCTGACCCCCAACCCCGCCGCCAGGTTCGCGACCGGGTCGGTGCCCGAGAGTAGCGGCTCCGCGGTGACGCTGAAGGTCGGATCGGGGAGAAGTCGGGCGGAGAACGCCTGCGCATCGGCGACGCCCGCCCGCAACCGAAGCGCCTTGAGATCGGGATTGGCGAGCACCGCGATGGTGGCGACGGCATTGAGGTCCAGCGGCCGCGACAGGTCGATCGTCGTGCCAGCGAGGAACGGTCGCCGGCTCGCTGAGGCATCGGCCGACAAGACGGACGCCGGCGGAGCATCGAGCGAGGCGGGCGCGAGGCCGAGCGGCGCTGGCCGGTAAGATGCGCATCCCGCGACGAGCAGGCAGCCGAGCAGTATCGCGTGCGCCGTTCTTTTCGATTTCCGCCTCATCCGGTCCAAGTGCTTTTCACGCTTCGGACCGATTGTTGATCATATGCCGATGTCGGACCTGTCGAACGGGCACGTGCCTTCGAACGCTGCATCTCAACGCCGCTTCGCGTCGGCCCGCTTCTCCCTGCGCTCCTCGGCAGGGGTTTCGTGAACTTGCGACACGAGCTTGCCCGAATAGGCGTCGATCTGAACTTCCTCGATACCGGACTTGCCGGCTCTGCGAATGTCGAAGCTGTAGACGCGTTTGCCGTGCTCCCGCTCGAGTTCGGCCGAGACAACGTGGCCCTGAGGGACGAGAGCCAGCGCCTCTTGGCGGGCTTGGTTCATCCCGATCGGCCTGGCCGGCCTTGCCGCCAGCGGAGCGCATGCAACTGTAAGGGCGACCATAGCGACCGCCCGACAACGGATGTTCATGATGATCCCTTCTCATGTCCGGCCTGAGAACCCGCAGAACAGCTAGACGCCGCGCCCGAGGGCATCCCGCATCGCCCGCAGTGGCGCACCCTCCCGACTCTCCCTTGAGGAGGGGGTGCGCTGCCGGAGTTCGGGGCAGCAAGGGCTCAGAACCTGCCCGTCATCGCAAGACCTGCTCCATGCGTGTCGCCCCAGGGAATGAGGCGCACGTCGCCGTCGCGCTTGGAGGTGAGGAGAAAGCCCGAAGCCTCGCCGATCGCGGCGCCGACGACGACGTCGTACCAGTGGTGCTTGTCCGCCTCGACGCGGGCCAGACCGACGAACGTCGCCACCACCGTGGCCGGCAAGCCGACCTTCCATCCGTAACGCTGATGAAGCGATCCCGCCGCGGCGAACGACACGGACGTGTGACCGGACGGGAAGCTTCTCCGATCGCTTCCATCGGGGCGCAGTTCGGGGAAGGTCTTCTTCAACCCGTACGTTAGGACGCCTGCCGCGCCCATGCTTCCGGCGCCCTGAAGGGCACCGTTCCAGTCGCCTGTGATCGCAGGGATGCCGAGCGCGGACACGACCAGCGCATCGCGTCCGATCGAGCTCGCCCGCGCCCAACCCCGATCGCCGGCGACCGCAGGCGACGAAAGCGACGTTGCCAGCACGGTAAGCGGAAGCACGTATTTACAAAGCCGCATCGCAACTAGCCTTCCAAGCGCTTGTCACTTCATCGGGGTAGTTCGAGACCGACTGTCGGCACAACCTTGCATCGACCTCGGCCGCACGTTGTTTGGCGTCTCCGGCAAGGATTCTCGATCATGCAGTCACGGGTCGCCCTTTTGCGGCGAGGCGGCAAGGCAAGCAGTTCGTTGTAGCGTTGCCTGCGCCGCCTACGTCAGCTTCAGGCTCTTCGCGCGCCAAAGCCGCCCGTCCGCTTCCCGCCGATACACGCCGGAATCTGAAGATGAACGAACTACCGAAGTTGGGGAGCGGCGAGGGGGCTCTGAGCGTCCGGGTATGGGTCAATCCCGCCATTGCCGGCCACATAAGCCAAGGGCAGCAATCCTGATTGCGCCGCCCGAACCTGCCGGACGGCTCACGGCCCAAGCCGGCCTCCCAATGCGATCGACCGCCTGCCCAAGCGCGCGAATCGCTGTATTCGTTACCTCACTTCAGCGCGTACTCGCCGGACGCCGGCCGAGCCGTACGTCGGGTTGAGGCGCTCGCTTGATTTCCCCCGCCATCGAGGCGCTTCCAGCCCGGCATGGATCTTCGCCAAGTCCCATACGAGCGATGGCCGACGAATGCTTTTCACCAAGTGTATTCGTGAGAATGAACCGCAAGCGGTAACTGGCGGCCCGCCCGCCGTCAGTCCGCGCGGCCGTAGATGCGGTCAAGCAGCCGCGCGACGTCGACCAGTCGCTCGGCGTCGGTTCCGAAACCCTCGCCGGCGGCAAGGCGGCGGGCCCAGTCGGCGGCGGCGCGGCCGCCCCACGCGTCGGGTGGACTGGCCAGCGTCTCGCGTGCGGTGCCCGAGAAACGCTCGGCGGTGAAGTCGTAGAAGGAGCCGCCGACGTTGCGGAGCATGGCGCCGCCATTCGTCCCGTAGAACTCGGCCGATATCACCGCATCCTGCCCGGCATGCAGCCGCCACGAGCAGGCGAGCCGCACCGTCGCCCCGCCTTCCAGATCGATCGTCGCGACGGCATAATCCTCGACCTCGCCAGGCCGTTCGGCCAGCGGCGCGCCACCGGCGAACAGGCTGGAGGTGACCCAGGCAGCGGCGGGGAAGCCGAGCGTCCACAGTGCCAGATCGACGAGATGCACCCCCAGATCCATTACGCAGCCGCCGCCTGACTGCGCCGGATCGTAGAACCACGGCTTGTCCGGGCCGTAGGCGTTGTGGAAGACGAGATCGACCGCATGGACGTGGCCGAGCGCGCCGCCGGCCACCAGATCGCGGATGCGGCCCATGCCATCGGTGAAGCGATAGGAGAAGTCGACACCCAGCAGCCGGTCCGCCGCCCGCGCCGCCGCGACGACCGCGGCCGCCTCCGCGGCGGTTCGGCCGAGCGGCTTCTGGCAGAATACGGCGTGGCCGCTTTCGAGCGCGCGGATCGATTGCTCGGCGTGCAGCGCGCTCGGCGTGGCGATGACGATGCCGTCGAGGCCGAGCGCGAGCAGCGCATCGTAGGAGTCGACGATCGCCGCGGCCGGCGCGAGTTTCGCCGCCTCCGCCGCCATCTCGGCCGAGGGTTCGGCGATTGCCGCCGCGTCGATCAGGCCGGTGTCGATCATCGCCTGCATCCGGCTGCGGCCGATCCAGCCGACGCCGAGGAAGCCGATCCGGGGCTTGCCGCTCATGCCGTCACGATCGCCTTGAGGAAGCCGTCCGGCCGATCACGGGTGGCGTCGAGCGCCTCACCGAGCCGTTCGAGCGGATAGCGGTGGGTGTAGAGCGGGCTGGGATCGAGCCGGCCCGAGGCGACCGCCTCGACCGCCTCGCGAATGCCGTCGGCATAGGCTTTCGGATCGCGCTCGTGCGCGTTGATGACGTCGATCCCGCGCCAGTTCCACAGCCACATATTGACCTGCCGTGGGCCGTCCTGATGGTAGCCGGCGACGATCAGCCGGCCGCGCTCGCCGGTGATCTCGCCGGCCAGGTCGAGCGGCCATTGCTTGCCGACCGCTTCGATCACCCGTTCGCAGAACTTGCCGCCGGTCAGTTCCTTGACCCGTTCGATGATTGCATTGTGATCGTCCATCGGGATCGTCTCGGCCGCGCCGAAGGTGCGCGCGATGTCGAGTGAGAAGGGGCGACGCGAGATGGCGATCACCCGCGCGCCGGCATCGGTGGCAAGCCGGGTCAGGATCGCGCCGAGGAAGCCGATGCCGACGATCGCCACGGTCTGCCCCGCCTCGATTCCGCTGCGGCGGAAGATGTTCATCGCGCAGCCGAGCGGCTCGCCTGGGAAGGGCTGTCCGGCCAGGCTGTCGGGCAGGCGGACGACGGCGTCGGCGTCGGCGACGTCATATTCGGCGTAGCTCTTGTACGACAACGCCGCGACCCGGTCGCCGACCGCGAGTCCCTCGACCCCATCGCCGACGGCGTCGATCACGCCCCAGCCTTCATGGCCGAGGCCGCCGGGCTCACCGGGAAACTGCATCCAGTCGGGCCCGGCCCACGGCGTCAGGTTGGAGGCGCACACGCCGCAGCCTTCCAGCCGCAGCCGCACCTGGCCGGGGCCGGGGGCGGGCAGCGGCACCTGCTCGACGCGCATGTCGCCCGGGCCGGCCAGTACCGCGGCTCGCATCGTCGCTGCACCCATCGCCTCGTTCTCCACCCTGTAAAGCTTCGCGACTGCTTTAGCGGCCGGATCGGGATTCGCCACCGCCGGCGTCTTCCCCGCCGCCGCTGCCGGGGTGCGCGTGATACGTGTAGTTCGGCCGCGAAGCTGCTAGTAGCCGCACGATGTCTTCCTACACCATCGATACCTCGACCAGTCGCGCCACCCCGACGCCCGCGCCGATGAAGCGGCTGACCGTGCCGGCGGTGCGTGCCCGCAAGGGCGGCGAGCCGCTGGTGATGCTGACGGCTTATACCGTGCGCATGGCCCAGTTGCTCGATCCGCACTGCGACATGCTGCTGGTCGGCGACAGTCTCGGCCAGGTGATCTACGGCCTGCCCTCGACGATCCCGGTAAGCCTGGAGATGATGTGCGCGCACGGTGCCGCGGTGGTGCGGGGCAGCTGGCACAGCCTGGTGATCGTCGACATGCCGTTCGGCAGTTATGAAGCGAGCCCGGCGGCCGCCTTCGCCAGCGCCGCGCGGGTGATGAAGGAGACCGGCGCGGCGGCGGTGAAGCTGGAAGGCGGGGAGGCGATGGCCGAGACGATCGCATTCCTGTCGGCGCGCGGCGTTCCGGTGATGGCCCATGTCGGGCTGACCCCGCAGGCGGTGAACCAGCTGGGCGGCTATGGCGCGCGCGGGCGCAGCGAGGCGGAGGCCGATCGGATCCTGAAGGATGCCCGCGCCGTCGCCGATGCGGGCTGCTTCGCGATGGTCGTCGAAGGGGTGATCGAGCCGATCGCCGAGGCGATCACCCGGGCCGTGGCCTGCCCGACGATCGGCATCGGCGCATCGGCGCATTGCGACGGGCAGGTGCTGGTCGCCGAGGACATGCTCGGGCTGTTCGAGCGGGTTCCGCGCTTCGTGCGCCGCTACGATGACATGGCCGGGCGGATATCGGGCGCGGCCGAACGGTTCGCCGCCGATGTGCGGGCGCGGGACTTTCCGTCGAGCGAACAGACCTACGCCATAAAGCCCTGATCAGCTTTCGTTCAGCACGACGCGCGGCTAAGGTCCGCGCGCGCTACCCCTTGGAGACGATGCTTGGCCCTCACCCCGCAGAATAATGAAGCCTTCTATCGCGAGGTGGACGACGAGCTGCGGCGCGAGCAGCTGGCGACCGTCTGGCAGCGTTACGGCCGCATCGCGCTGATCGTCATCGCCTTGGCGCTCGTGGCGTTCGCCGGCTACCTGTGGTGGCAGCATGAGCGCACCAAGCAGGCCGGCCGCGACAGCGAGGCGCTGACCGCCGTGCTCACCGATCTGGGCACGGGCAAGACCGCCGGTGCCAAGGCCAAGCTCGATCAGCTCGCCCAGTCGTCGCGCCCGGCCTATAGCGCCACCGCCCGGCTGACGAGCGCGGCGATGGCGATCGAGGCCAACGATACCAAGGGAGCGGTGACCCAGTATCGGGCGATCGCCGACGATAGCGGCGTGCCGGCCGCGTTCCGCGACCTGGCGCTGATCCGCCAGACCGCACTCGAATATGATGCGCTGCCGCCGGCCGACGTGATCGCCCGGCTCAAGCCGCTCGCCGTCACCGGCAATCCATGGTTCGGCAGCGCCGGCGAAATGGTCGCCGTCGCCCACCTCAAGATGAACCAGCCCGCCTTGGCCGGCCCGATCTTCGCCGCAATCGCCCGCGACGAAGCCGTTCCCGAAACGATCCGCTCGCGCGCCGCGCGCATGGCGGGTGTGCTCGGGGTCGACGTGGCCGCTGCGCCCAAGGCCGCCGGAAAGGAATGATCCGAATGAAGCGTATTGTGGTAGCGCTGTCGCTTGCAGCGGCGCTCTCCGGCTGCGGCATCTTCAAGGGTGACAGCAAGCCGAAGACGCCGGTGCTCGGCGAACGGATTCCGGTACTGACGTCGGAGAGCGGGGCCGAGGTCGATCCGGCGATCGCCGATCTGGTCGTCGCCTTGCCGCCCTCGCAGGTGAATGCCAGTTGGGCGCAGCCGGGCGGTAACGCCGAAAAGTCGATGGGCAACCCATCGCTCGCCCCCACGCTCAGCCGCGTCTGGAGCGCGAACATCGCCGGCAGCAGCACCAAGGTCCGGCTCGCCGCCGGGCCGGTGATCGCCGATGGGCGGGTCTACGTCACCGATACCGGCGCCGTCGTCCATGCCTTCAATGCGGCGACGGGTGCACAGCTGTGGCGCACCTCGCTCGGCGACGGCGGCAAGGGCGAAAGCTCGCTGTTCGGCGGCGGCGTCAGCGCCGATGGCGGGCGGGTCTATGCCACCACCGGGACCGGCGATGCCTTCGCCCTCGATGCCGCGACCGGTGCGGTGGTGTGGAAGAAGCATCCCGGCGGCCCGCTGCGCGGCGCACCGACGATCGCCAACGGCCACATCTACGTCGTCAGCCAGGACAACCAGATCTTCGCGCTGAACCAGGAAAATGGCGACACCGTCTGGAACGAGGCGGCGACCCTGGAAAATGCCGGCGTGTTCGGCGTCGCGGCGCCGGCCTCGGCGCAGGGCACCGTCGTCGCGGGCTTCTCCTCGGGCGAGCTCAACGCCTATCGCTACGAGAATGGCCGCGCGGTCTGGCAGGATGCGCTGTCGCGCACCAGCATCTCGACCGCAGTCGCCTCGCTGTCCGACATCGACGCCAATCCGGTCATCGATCGGGGCATCGTCTATGCCGTCGGCCAGGGCGGGCGGATGGTCGCGCTCGATCTGGTCAGCGGCCAGCGCGTGTGGGAACTCAACCTGGCCGGGATCGCAACCCCATGGGTGGCCGGCGAGTGGCTGTTCGTGGTAACGGACGACGGACGGTTGCTCTGCATCCTGCGGGCGAGCGGCAAGATCCGCTGGATCACGCAGCTTCCCCGCTGGAAAAAGGCCAAATCCAAGAAGGGCGCGATCAGCTGGGTCGGCCCCGTTCTCGCGGGGGATCGCCTGATCGTCGCCAGTTCGGAGGGCGAGCTGATCAACGTCGCGGTCGCCGACGGCAAGGTCGGCACGACGATCGAGGCGGGCGGCCCGGTGTTCCTGCAGCCCGCAGTGGCAGGCAACACGCTCTACATACTCGACAATGAAGGCCGGCTCAGCGCCTGGCGCTAGCAAAAGGATTGATCCGTGGCGAAAATGCCAGTCGTCGCCATCGTTGGTCGACCAAATGTCGGGAAGTCGACGCTGTTCAACCGGCTTGTCGGCAAGAAACTTGCGCTGGTGGACGACCGGCCCGGCGTGACGCGGGACCGGCGCGAGGGCGATGCGACGCTGATCGGGCTCGATTTCCGCATCATCGATACGGCGGGGTTCGAGGATGAGGATCCCGATACGCTGCCCGGCCGGATGCGCGCGCAGACGCAGGCGGCGGTGCGCGAGGCGGATGTCGCCTTGTTCCTGATCGACGCCCGCGCCGGCGTGATGCCGCTCGACGAGGAAATCGCGCGCTGGCTGCGCAGCGAGGACACGCCCGTGATTCTCGTCGCCAACAAGGCCGAGGGCCGCGCCGGCGAAGGTGGGGTGAACGAGGCGTTCGCGCTCGGCTTTGCCGAGCCGCTGCCGTTCAGCGCCGAGCATGGCGAGGGCCTGGCCGATCTGTTCGACGCGCTGTTGCCGCTGATCAATGCGGCGAACGACGCCGAGCCGGACGAGGATGAGGAGGAGGGCGGCGAGGAGGATCCCACGCTCAAGCTGGCCATCGTCGGCCGGCCGAATGCGGGCAAGTCGACCCTCGTCAATCGCCTGCTCGGCGAACAGCGGATGATCACCGGCCCGGAAGCCGGCATCACCCGCGATTCGATCGCGATCGAGTGGGAGTGGCAGGGCCGCCCGGTGCGGCTGATCGACACCGCCGGCCTGCGCCGCAAGGCCAAGGTCGAGGACAAATTGGAGCGGCTGTCCGCTGCCGATACGATGCACGCGGTCGATTTCGCCGAAGTCGTCGTGCTGCTGCTCGATGCGACGCGCGGGCTCGAGGCGCAGGATCTGCGGATCGCCGATCACGTGCTCCAGGAAGGCCGCGCGCTGGTGATCGCGCTCAATAAATGGGACGTCGCGGAAAATCCGCCTTCGCTGTTCCAGGGCGTCCGCGCCGCGCTCGACGAGGGGCTGGCACAGGTCAAGGGGCTGCCGCTGCTGACGGTGTCGGCGGAGACCGGCCGCGGGCTCGACCAACTGCTGGCCGCCGCGTTCGAGACCCGTGACGCCTGGTCCAAGCGGGTATCGACCGGCCAGCTCAACCGCTGGTTCGAGACCGCGATCGAGAAGAACCCGCCGCCGGCGCCGGGCGGCAAGCGGATCAAGCTGCGCTATTTGACCCAGGCCAAGACGCGCCCGCCGGGCTTCGTACTGTTCGGCACGCGGGTCGATCAGCTTCCCGAAAGCTATCGCCGCTATCTGATCAACGGCATCCGCCGCGATCTCGGCTTCGGCGCCGTGCCCGTGCGATTGACGTTGCGCGCACCGAAGAACCCGTTCGACAGTTGAGCGAGGTCCGCATCGACGCGCGCGGGCTGCGCTGTCCATGGCCGGCACTGCGTCTGGCGCGCGCGATGCGGGAGGGCGGTGCGGGGGCGCGGGTGCGGATCGCGGCGGACGATCCCGCCGCCCCGCGTGAGATCCAGGCGCTGGCGGCCGAACAGGGCTGGATCGTCGAACCGGCGGATCTGGCCGCGCGTGAATTCATCGTGACCGCGCCCGGCGCCTAGGCCAGGGGCGCGTCAGTCTTCGGCGCGCCGGGCCTCGCCACCGATCGATGACGAAGCCCGGCGCTTCGATCAGCTCGCTTCGACCGGGGTCGACTGGAGCTGGATGTAGTTTTGCAGGCCCATCTGGCGGATCATGTCGAACTGCCGCTCGAGCGTGTCGACATGCTCTTCCTCATTCTGGAGGATTGCGGCGAACAGGTCGCGGCTGACATAGTCGCGCACGCTTTCGGCATGGGCGACGCCGTCGCGCAGGACCGGGATCGCCTCATTCTCCAGCGCGAGATCGGCGCGCAGCACCTCCTCCACCGATTCGCCGATCTTGAGGCGGCCGAGCAGCTGGAAATTGGGCAGCCCGTCGAGGAACAGGATGCGCTCCGCCAGCTTGTCGGCATGCTTCATCTCGTCGATCGATTCGCCATATTCGAACTTGGCGAGGCGCTGGACGCCCCAATGATCGAGCAGGCGATAGTGCAGGAAATATTGGTTGATCGCGGTCAGCTCGTTCTTGAGCGCGACGTTGAGCAGTTCGATTACGCGTGCGTCGCCCTTCATTGCGGCCTCCTGCCTTCATTCATTGGAAGCAGGGGGATACCGGAGCCAGGGCGCGGAATGAAGCGCGAACGACTCGCGCGAGTCGTTCGCACTTGGGGAGCGATGCTCAGGCGGCGGCGCGCTCTTCGTCGATGATTTCGCGCGCGAAGGTGAGGCATTGGCCGCAGCGGGGGCGCCGGCCAAGCGACTCATAGGCGCTGCGGGGGCATTGCGCGCCCGATCGAACGGCTTGCCGCACGTCGCTTTCGCGGATCGCATTACAGACGCAAACGACCATAGAGGACCCCTCCGTTATGGGGTGCTTATAGCGCTACTGAGACTAACTCGCAATAGCCTTATCGCGGCGCATCGGCTGGAGCGCCCCGCGGGCCAGCGATCGCCACAGCCATTCGAGCGGACCGTAGCGATAGCGATCGAGCCAAGGCTTGCTCCACGCCAGCATCGCCGCCCAGGCTAGCGGGACGATCAGATAGAGTTCAGCGCGGCCGATCTGGCCGAACAACCCGAAGCCGTAGCCGTAGAATAACGTCGTCATGACCAGGCTGGTGCCGATATAGTTGCTGAACGCCGCGCGCCCGACCGCCGCGATCCGCGCGGTCGATCCGCTGTCCCGATGTCTCCCGAGCCACAGCAGCGCGATCGCGACATGGCCGGCCATGACGATCGGCCGAAACGGCAGCGAGGCGAGCTGCGAGGCGGCGATGGTGCCCATCTCGTCGAAGCCGGAGCGGATGCAGCCGATCTCGATCAGCGCCAGCGCGGGCAACCCGACGGCGTAAGCGAGAATCGCCACCCGGGCATAAGCGCGGCGGCTCCAGCCCCCGGTGAGAAAGCTGCTGCGGTAGCCGGCCATGCCGAGCAGCATCAGCCCGAGCGTTTCGGGCCCGGCACCGATCAACTGGAGCAGCGGGCCCGACCGCCCCGACGTCAGCCGTTCGTGCAGGATTCCGCTATAGCCGCCGCGATAGAGGTCGAGCGCCTGATCGAGCGCGGCATCGGAGGGGATGCCGACGCGATCGGCGATCGCCCGCCACGCGTCGATCGCGTGGGGCGGAGCGGCAGGCCCCACCGCCGCGTCGCGCAACGCGGCGAGATCGTGGATCAGCACCGCATCGAGCAGGAACTGGCCGAGGATCAGCACGAGCCCCAGTCCGACCAGCCAGCGCACGCCGCGGTCGACGAAGGCCAAGGCGAGCGTTCCGGTCAGCGCGTAGAGCATGAGGATGTCGCCCGACCAGAGCAGGTAGGCGTGCGCCAGCCCGATCGCGAGCAGCGTCGCCATGCGGCGCAGGTGGACCGTCGCACCGTCCTCTCCGGCCTGCTCGGCGCGCTCGATCACCAGCAGCATGCTCGCCCCGAACAGCAACGAGAAGAGCGCGCGCATCTTGCCGTCGACGAACAGGAAGCACAGCGCCCAGGCGGTGATGTCGGCCGGCCCCGCCCCGCCATAAGCGCGCGGGTTGAGATAGGCCGCCTCGGGCAGCGCGAACGCGGTGATGTTCATCAGCAGGATGCCCATCACGGCAAGCCCCCGCAGGCCATCGAGTGCGATCAGGCGGGGGGGCGGCTCGGCCATGCCCGTCCCTGTCGGGCCCGTGGCGGCCGGTCAAGCGGGTGACGGAACCCGTGCCGCGCCAGGCGGTTTGAGCGAATAGTTAGTCGCTTGAATCAGGAACGCATCATGGCCAGCAAGGCGCAAGAGAGTTCGTCCAAATCGCGGAGCGGCAAACAGGCTGCCGCATCCGCAAAATCGACCGAAGCCACCGCCAAAGGCGGCAGGCCCAGCACCGCCACCGTGCTCGGCGTCGCGGCGGTCGGCGTGGTCGCCGGCCTCGCGGCCAATCTGGGTCGTAAGGCGGCTGTCCAGGCGCCGAGCGCGATGGCCGGCGACTGGTTCGAGGCGATCAAGGCCGAGCATAAGGCGACTTTGCTGCTGTTCGATGCGATGCAGAAGACCACCGACAAGAACACCATCAAGCGATCGACGCTGCTGATGCAGCTGAAGCACGCGCTCGGCAAACATGCCTTCATGGAGGAGAATGTCGTCTATCCGGCGCTGCGCGAAGCGGGCAGCAAGGACGATGCCGACAAGCTCAACCACGAGCATGGCTATGTGAAGCAGTATCTGTACGAGCTGACCAACCTCGAAAAGGACTCGCCCCAGTTTCTGCCGAAGGTTGCCGAGTTCCGCGCCGCGATCGAAAAGCATGTCGCGGAAGAGGAGAATGAGATCTTCCCGCCGATGCACGCCAAGCTGTCCGACGCCAAGAACAAGGCAATTACGGCGGCGGCGAACAAGGAAGCGTTCAAGATGGCGTAACGCCCGCGCTATCGGAAACGCGCCAGTCTGAAGCCCTTCTCCGCCAGGTGCGGAGGAGGGCTTTCCAATTCCGGGCGCGGCGACTCAGGCCAGAGCGGCGTCGGCGCCCATCAGCTTCGGGAAGAAGCCCTCGTGCGCCGCGCGAAGATCGGCGAGCGAGACGGCGCGGGCGCGCGTGCCGGCGCCGTTCATGCCGCAGGTGATCGCATTGCCGCCGGTCCGCCCGAGCGACTGGCAGGGTATGCCGCCCTTGCGCGCGCGATCGGCAAAGCGCGGGTCGGTGGTGGTGACGATGTACCGCCCCTGATCCTCGCCGAACGCCGCGGCCGCATAGGATTCGGGATCGTCGAGCACCCATGTCGCGCCGATTCGTCCCGCCAGCGCCATTTCGGCGATCGCCACGGCGATGCCGCCGTCGGACACGTCATGCACCGCGGTGACCGCGCCGCGCGCGATCTCGGCCCGCACGAACTCGCCATTGCGCCGCTCGGCGACGAGGTCGACCGGGGGCGGCGGGCCTTCTTCGCGGCCGTGGATCTCGCGCAGCCACAGCGACTGGCCGAGATGGCCGTTGCCGCCGGACTCGGTATTGGCGTGGACGCCGGGGCCGCCGACGATCCAGATATCCTCGCCCTCATCCTTGAAGGCGATCGTCGCGCTCTTGCGCCAGTCCGCGAGCAGCCCGATCGCGCCGATCGCAGGGGTCGGCAGGATCGCGGATCCGGTGCCGTCGTCATTCTTGGTTTCGTTATAGAGGCTGACATTGCCGCTGACGATCGGCATGTCGAGCGCGCGGCAAGCTTCCGCCATGCCCTCGATGCAGCCGACGAACTGGCCCATGATCTCGGGCCGCTGCGGGTTGCCGAAGTTCATGCAGTCGGTCGCTGCCAGCGGCAGCGCGCCGACCGCGGTCAGGTTGCGCCACGCTTCGGCGATCGCCTGCTTGCCGCCCTCGACCGGGTCGGCATAGCAATAACGCGGCGTGCAATCGGTGGTGATCGCCAGCCCCTTGTCGGTGCCGTGGATGCGGACGACCGCGGCATCGCCGCCCGGGCGCTGGACGGTGTCTCCGCCGACCATGTGGTCATATTGCTCCCAGATCCAGCGCCGCGAGGCGATGTCGGGCGAGCCCATCAGCCGGAGCAGATCGGCGCCGATATCGGCCGAATCGGGGACATTGGACAGTGGCGCCGCGGGCGGGGTGGGCACCCACGGGCGGTCATAAGCCGGGGCCTCGTCCGCGAGCGGCCCGAGCGGGATGTCGCACACCGTCTCGCCCTTCCAGGTGAGCACCATCCGGCCGGTATCGGTGACACGGCCGATCACCGCGAAATCCAGTTCCCACTTGGTGAAGATCGCCTCGGCCTCATGCTCGCGGCCGGGCTTGAGCACCATCAGCATGCGTTCCTGCGACTCGGACAGCATCATCTCGTAGGGCGTCATGCCCTCTTCGCGGCAGGGCACCGCATCCATGTCGAGCTCGATGCCGACGCCGCCCTTGGACGCCATCTCGACCGAGGAGGAAGTGAGGCCGGCGGCGCCCATGTCCTGGATCGCGACGATCACGTCGGTGGCCATCAGCTCCAGGCAGGCCTCGATCAGCAGCTTTTCGGTGAACGGATCGCCGACCTGCACCGTCGGGCGCTTCTCCTCCGAATCCTCGGAGAAGTCGGCCGAGGCCATGGTTGCGCCGTGGATGCCGTCGCGGCCGGTCTTCGAGCCGACATAGACGATCGGATTGCCGACGCCCGAGGCCGCCGAATAGAAGATCTTGTCGGTATCGGCGATGCCGACGGTCATCGCGTTGACGAGGATGTTGCCGTCATAGGCCGGATGGAAATTGACCTCGCCGCCGACCGTCGGCACGCCGACGCAATTGCCATAGCCGCCGATGCCGTGGACGACGCCGGCGATCAGGTGGCGCATCTTCGGATGGTCGGGGCGCCCAAAGCGCAGCGCGTTGAGATTGGCGACGGGCCGCGCGCCCATCGTGAAGACATCGCGCAGGATCCCGCCGACGCCGGTGGCCGCACCCTGATAGGGTTCGATGTAGCTCGGGTGGTTGTGGCTCTCCATCTTGAAGATGGCCGCCTGGCCATCGCCGATGTCGACCACGCCGGCATTCTCGCCCGGCCCGCAGATCACCTGCGGCCCGGTGGTCGGCAGCTTCTTCAGGTGGATGCGCGACGATTTGTACGAGCAATGCTCGGACCACATGACGGAGAATATGCCGAGTTCCGTCAGATTCGGCTCGCGGCCGAGTGCGTGGAGCACTCGCGCATATTCTTCGGGATTAAGGCCGTGTTCGGCGACGATCGCTGGGGTGATGCCGGTCATGTGCTGGCCGATAGCGGAGCACTGGGCGCTTGTCAGCCTGCGCCATGAAAAAGGCCGGCGGGGTGAGCCGCCGGCCTGGTGGGTCTTCGATCCGAAATCGGCCGCTATCAGGCGCGGCAGCTCTGCGCGCCCTTGGCGGGCTGGGTGATCGTCACCTCGGTGCCGGTGCCCGAGACGGTGAAGCCACCGCCGCTGAACGCGTCGCCGGCCGCAGGCGCAGTCAGCTTGGTGACCGCACCGGCCTTGTCGGTCTTCAGGTCGGCGCTGATATTGTCGCCGAAGAAGTCGACATAGATCAGGCTGTTGTCCTTGCAGCGATAGGTGCGGCTGGCGATCAGCGCCGGCGGCAGGACGACGGGAGCGGCGCCGGTCGGCGCGGCCACAGCCATCGCCGCGTCGTTGGACGGCGGCGGGGCCGCGGGCTGCTCCGAGCCGGAACATGCGGTGAGGAGAAGGGCCGCTGCGATGGCGGCAACGCCGAAGCGATTGTCAGGTTTGTGCATAGCGGCGCGAGCCATCCCGGATAGAGTAGATTCCGTCAACCTACGAATGGCGCATTGCGGTGCGATTAACCGAGCGCTGCGATGAGGCGAGGGCAAATCGCCGGTGGGGCGAGTTGCGCCCGGCAAACGCCACGTTCGCTGCCGCCAAGACTTGCTCGCTTGCCCGTGGCTTGCGCTCTCCGCTATCCCGGCCCGATGACCACGCCCCCCATGCCCCCCGCCATCGATGCGCTCGCGTTGATCGGCAACACGCCGCTCGTCCGTCTTGCCGGTCCGAGCGCGGAGACCGGGTGCGAGATCCTCGCCAAATGCGAGTTCATGAACCCCGGCGGATCGGTCAAGGATCGCGCCGCTCTGTTCATGGTCGAGGATGCCGAGGCGCAGGGCCAGCTGGCGCCCGGCGGGGTGATCGTCGAGGGGACGGCGGGCAATACCGGCATCGGCCTGGCGCTGGTCGGCAACGCCAAGGGCTATCGCACGATCATCGTCATGCCCGAGACGCAGAGCCGCGAGAAGATGGACACGCTGCGCGCGCTGGGCGCCGAGCTGGTGCTGGTGCCGGCGGCGGCTTATTCCAACCCCGCCCACTTCGTGCATACCTCGCGCCGCATTGCCGAGGAGACGCCGAACGCGCTGTGGGCCAACCAGTTCGACAACACCGCCAACCGCATGGCCCATATCCACACCACGGCGCCGGAAATCTGGGCGCAGACCGAGGGGCGGATCGATGGCTTCACCTGCGCGGTGGGCACCGGCGGCACGCTCGCCGGGGTCGGCATGGGGCTCAAGGAGCGGCGCGAGGACGTGGTGATCGCGCTCACCGATCCCCACGGCGCGGCGCTGTACAGTTATTATCGCACCGGCGAGCTGCGGTCCGAGGGCAGCTCGGTCGCCGAGGGGATCGGGCAGGGGCGGATCACCGGCAATCTGGAAGGCGCGCCGGTCGATACCCAGTTCCGGATCAGCGACGAGGAGGGGCTGGCGCAGGTCCACGCGCTGCTCGTGCGCGAGGGGCTGTGTCTTGGGCTTTCGTCCGGGATCAACGTGGCCGGCGCGATCGCGCTCGCCAAGGCGATGGGGCCGGGCAAGACGATCGTCACCATCCTGTGCGATTCCGGGCTGCGTTACCTGTCGACGCTGTTCAACCCGGACTGGCTGGCCGCCAAGGGCCTGCCGGTGCCGCCGTCGCTGCGCCGTTGAAGCGGTTCGACAAGCGCCGGCCGGTGGGCTAACCAGCAGCCTTTCCAAGAAGGTCCGTCGAGGGCGGTCGGGAGTGACTGGATGCAACGGGTTCGGATCGGGCTGACCGGGCTGGCGTGCGTCTTCCTGCTGGTGCTGTTGGCCGCCGCGTTCTTCGGCCTCGCCCGGCGCGAGCCGGACGTCGACCCGGCGAGCAGCAATCTCGCGGCCCCCAACCAAAGCGACGCGATTACCGCCGAGGCCCCCAAGGAGCCGCTGGCCGAACTCGGCGTGACGCCGGGCAACCTGCCGCTGACGGACCAGCCCGACAATGTGGCGCCGCCGCCGGCCGCGCCGCAGGCCACCCCCGCGCCCTGATCGCGCGCGCCCGAACGGGCGACGCTCACCCCGACCCGACGACGCTCGCGGCCATTGATTCGGCCGGCCGTGGCGCGCGCCCGGCCGCCGCCCCAGCGAATCCCCGGAAGGGGGTGCTTGCGGACCATCGCATCCCGTTCGGGCCCATCCGCCACCGATCTCGCCAACATAGTTATCCACAGGCGGCAGCCCCGTACAAAGCCGGAACAATGGCTGAAATCCGTGCTTTTCCACAACTGGCCCAACCCGGTTCTACACATCCTATCCCCGTTCAGCCCATAAAATACCATTTGGTCCCATCTGGGGCCCATGTTAGTCGCCTTGTCTATCGAGGGTGTCGTCCGTCGCGGGCCAAGTCGTTGCGTACCGTGCAGGATCGACCGACGCGGGCGACGCCCCTCGAAGAGGGGCACTGTGTGGCGATTTCGGATCTCTTTCGCGGGAGGGCGCTGAACGCGGTTGACGCGAAAGGCCGCGTCTCGCTCCCGGCCGAATATCGCTCGACGATCCAGACCCGCCATCGCCGCGCCGTGCTCGAGGATGGGTTCGACCCGTCCGCCGACGATGCCGATGAGCGGCGCCGCACCGGCAAGGTCGCGATCATCGTCAAGGATCCGGATCAGCCGTGCCTGGTCGGCTATGAAAACAGCTATGCGCGCGAGAAACGGCGCGAGATCGACCTGCGTCACGCCGACAAAGCGGGGATCGAGCGCGAGCGCGCGATCCGCAAGGATCTCGGCTATTTCGGCGCGTCCGAGGACATGCTGTGGGACGCCAACGGCCGCGTCGTGCTCAGCCCGCGCCAGCGCGCCAAGGTCGGCATCGACGGCTTCGTCTATTTCTTCGCCCGCGGCGAGACGTTCGAGATGTGGAACCCGGTGACCTTCTACCAGGTCCACCTGGAGGAAGATCCGGGCGCTGCCGAGGAATGCCGCGACTTCTGCGAAGAGCGGGGGATCGCGCTGTGACGGCCGTCGCGCACGCCGATCCGCGCCACGCCCCGGTGTTGATCGAGGAAGTGATCGACGCCCTGGCGATCGCGCCGGACGAGATCCATGTCGACGGCACGTTCGGCGCGGGCGGCTATACCCGCGCGATGATCGCCGCCGGTGCCCGCGTGATCGCGTTCGATCGCGATCCCGATGCGATCGCCGAGGGTCTGGCGCTGGCGACCGAGAATGCCGATCGGCTGACGCTGGTCGAGGAGCGTTTCTCGCGCCTGGCGGAGGCGCTCGACGAGCGCGACCTCGGTCCGGTCGACGGCGTCACGCTCGACATCGGCGTATCCTCGATGCAGCTCGACCGGGCGGAGCGGGGCTTCTCGTTCCAGGCGGATGGCCCGCTCGACATGCGGATGGAGCAAGCCGGGCAGAGCGCGGCCGATTTCGTCAACGAAGCCGACGAGGCGGAGATCGCCGACGTCCTTCATACCTATGGCGAAGAGCCGCGGGCGCGGCGCGTGGCACGCGCGATCGTGGCGGCGCGGCCGATCGCGCGCACCGGCGAGCTGGCCGCCGTGGTTCGGCGTGCGCTCGGCTACAAGCCGCACGACAAGAAGGATCCCGCGACCCGCACCTTCCAGGCGATCCGCATCCACCTCAACCGCGAGATGGGCGAGCTGGAAGACGGGCTGGTCGCCGCCGAGCGGGTGTTGCGGCCGGGCGGGCGGCTTGCGGTGGTGACCTTCCACAGCCTCGAGGACCGGCTGGTGAAGCGTTTTCTGCGCCAGCGCAGCGGCGGCGAGCCGTCGGGCTCGCGCCACCGGCCCGAGATCAACGACGCGCCGGCCCCCAGTTTCGAGGCAGTCGCCAAGCCTGTCCGCCCCAGCGACGCCGAACTCGATCGCAATCCGCGCGCCCGGTCCGCCACGCTGCGGGTGGCCCACCGCACCTCTGCTTCTCCCTGGCCCCTTGTACAGAAAGGCCCCGCCTCATGATCGCCACGCGTTTCCGATCGGTCTACTGGGTGGGCGGCGTCGCTGTTGCCGCGCTCGGTTGCTACCTGGTCTCGCAACGCGTCGCGGCCGAGCGGGCCGAGCTGGCATCGGTCGAGGCGAGCATCGTCACCGGCAAGCGCGAGATCCGCGCGCTGGAGACCGAGCTTGGCACTCGCGCGGGGATGAACCAGCTGGAGCGCTGGAACGTCGAGGTGCTGTCGCTGTCCGCGCCCAAGCCCGGCCAATATCTCGACAGCGAGGTCCAGCTCGCCAGCCTGACGGTGCCGGCACTGCCGGCGGCGGAGGCGCGGGTCCTGCCCGCCGCCGCGACCGCGCCGAAGCCGGCCGAGCTTCGCGTGACGCGCGCGGCCTATGCCGCGCCCGAGAAGGCGAAGGCGCCGGTGCGTGAGATCGACGAGACCCCGCGCGTGCGCCAGGCGGTCTATGTCAAGCCGGCCGCCGATGCGCAGGACATCGCCCTGCTCGACGACAAGCTGCTGAACGATCTCGGCCGCCTGGCGGTCAGCGAGCGCACGGGCGGCAAGCGCAACCGGTGAGCGCCGTCATCGCCACGCCCGATCGCGTGCGGCTGGCCGGGCAGCGCCAGCAGACGATCGCGCTCACGCACTTCAGGCTGATGGTGGTGATGCTCCTGTTCATGGGCGTCACCGCGGTCATTGCCAGCCGGCTCGCCTGGCTGTCGCTGTTCGAGGATCGGCCGACTCGCAGCGTGCGTGCCAATGGCCTGATCCCGCCGCGGGCCGATATCGTCGATCGCAACGGCGTGCCGCTGGCGCGGACCTTCGATGCCTGGTCGATCGCGATCCACCCGCAAAAGCTGGTCGGCGATCCGCGCGAGGTTGCCGCCCGGCTCGCCGAACTGATGCCGGAGCGGACCGAGGCGCAATATCTCGCGATCCTCAAGTCGCGCCGCAAATTCGTCTATCTGCGCCAGCGCGCGCTGCCGGAGATGGTGAAGGCGGTCAACGCGATCGGCGAGCCGGCGATCGCCTTCGGCCGCGAGCCCGAGCGGCTCTATCCGCAGGGCACGCTGGCCAGCCACGTGCTCGGCTGGGTCCGGGGCGACGGCTCCGCGGTGTCGGGCATGGAACTGGCGCTCGACGGCCGGCTGATCGATCCGGCGCGTCGCGGCGAACCGGCCGCGCTGTCGATCGACGTGCGGGTGCAGGCGGCGATGGAGGCCGAGCTTCACGCCGCGATGATCAAGCATCAGGCGGTCGGCGCATCGGGCCTCGTCCTCGACGTCCATACCGGCGAACTGGTGGCGATGGCGTCGCTGCCCAGCTTCAATCCGAATGCACCGGGCCGTGGCACCCTGGGCGACCTTGCCAACAAGGCGACGCTCAACGTCTATGAGCTTGGCTCGACCTTCAAGATGATCACCGTCGCCAACGCGATCGAAAGCGGCGTGGTCACCTCGATGACCCAGCGCTACGACGCGACCGCGCCGCTCCATGTCGGGCGCTTCGCGATCAAGGACGACCATCCCGAAAAGCGTTTCCTCAACGTGCCCGAGATCCTGGTCCATTCCTCCAACATCGGCACCGCGCGCATCGCCGACGAACTGGGCCCCGCGCGTACCCAGACGATGTTCCGCAAGCTCGGCTTCGACGAGGCCAGCCACCTCGAACTCGGCGCCAAGGGCCGGCCGATCTGGCCGACCTTCTGGGCCCGCACCACGACGATGACGGTCGCCTACGGCCACGGCATCGCGGTTACCCCGCTCCACCTCGCCAACGCTTATGCCGCGCTGGTCAATGGCGGCATCTTCCGCCCCGTCACGCTGATGAAGCGCGCGCCGGGGCAGGTGCCCGCCGGGCGCCGCGTGATCTCCGAGGCGACCAGCGCGCGGATGCGGCAGTTGATGCGCCTGGTCGTGATGAAGGGCACCGGGCGCAAGGCCGATGCCGCGGGCTACCGGCTTGGCGGCAAGACCGGGACGGCCGAGAAGCCGCATGAGGGCGGATACGCCCGCAACTCGCTGGTATCGACCTTCGCCGGGGTCTTCCCGATGGATAATCCGCGCTATGTGATCATCGCCATGCTCGACGAGCCGAAGGGCACCGCGGACACCTATGGCTATGCCACCGCGGCGTGGACGGTCGGTCCGGTGATCTCCAAGGTCGTGTCGCGCATCGGCCCGCTCCTCGGGGTGAGGCCGGACGAGCAGCGCGACGTGGACGTCAGCGATTTGTTGCCGCTGATCTGGGAACCGAAGGGCGCCGATCCGCATGCGGTTGAATGATCTGATCGACGGCGCCGGCAACGGCCGCGTCACCGGCTTCGCCATCGATCACCGCAAGGTCGCGCCCGGCACCGTGTTCGGCGCCTTTCCCGGTGCGCGGTTCGATGGCGAGACGTTCATCCCCGCGGCGATCGAGGCCGGCGCCATCGCAATCGTTGCCCGGCCGGAAGCCGACGTCGCCGGCGCCTTCCATGTCGCCGATGCGCAGCCGCGCCGCGCCTTCGCCAACCTCGCCGCGCACTACTTCGCGCCATTCCCCGAGACGGTCGTCGCGGTCACCGGCACCAACGGCAAGACCTCGACGGTCGAGCTGGTGCGCCAGTTGTGGAACGTGGCGGGGCATCACGCCGCCTCGATCGGCACCTTGGGCGTCACCACCGCCGACGAGCAGGTCTCGACCGGCCTGACCACGCCCGACATCGTCACCTTCCTGTCGAACATGGCCGGGCTGGCGCGCGAGGGCGTCACCCACGCCGCGTTCGAGGCGTCGAGCCACGGCCTGTCGCAGTTTCGCACCGAGGGGCTGCCGGTGCGGGCAGGCGCGTTCACCAACCTCAGCCGCGATCACCTCGATTATCATATCACGATGGAGGCCTATCTCGAGGCCAAGCTGCGGCTGTTCACCGAAGTCGTCGATGCCGACGGCACCGCGGTGATATGGGCCGACGACGAGGCCTCGGCGCGGGTTGCGGAACTGGCACGCGAGCGCGGGCTGCGGACGCTGACCATCGGCACGCACGGGGATGACATCCGCCTGGTCGCGCGCACCGCGACCCAGCTCGGCCAGACGCTGACCGTCGCGGCGCACGGCCGGACCCACAGCATCATGCTGCCGCTGATCGGCGCCTATCAGGCCGCCAATGCGCTCACCGCGGCCGGGCTGGTCATCGCCACGGGTGGCGACGTGGCCGAGACGTTCGACCGGTTGACCCGGGTGCAACCGGTGCGCGGCCGGCTGGAGCGCGCCGCGATCACGCGCGCCGGCGCGCCAGTCTATGTCGATTACGCGCATACTCCCGACGGCCTGCGCGCGGCGATCGAGGCGCTGCGTCCGCACACCGCCGCCCGGCTGATCGTGCTGTTCGGTGCGGGCGGCGACCGCGACACGGGCAAGCGGCCCGAAATGGGCAAGATCGCGGCCGAACTTGGCGATCTGGTGATCGTGACCGACGATAATCCACGCAGCGAGGATCCGGCGGCGATCCGGCGCGAGGTCCTCGCCGGCGCATCCGGCGCGACCGAGATCGGCGATCGTCGCGAGGCGATTGCGGCGGCGATTGCCGGGGCGGGGGCCGGCGACGTCGTGCTGATCGCCGGCAAGGGGCATGAACAGGGCCAGATCGTCGGCGATCGGGTGTTGCCGTTCGACGACGTCGTGGTCGCGCGCGAGTGCGCCGGATGAGCGCGCTGTGGACAGCCACCGACATCGCGGCGGCCACCGGCGGAGTCGCCCGCGGCGACTTTGCGGGGCAGGGCGTCGCCTTCGATTCGCGCGAAGTCGGCCCGGGCGACCTGTTCATCGCGCTGAAGGGCGAGGCGACCGACGGCCACCGCTTCGTCGAGCGCGCTTTCGCCAGCGGCGCGGCCGGGGCGATCGTGTCCGAGCCGGTCGATCATCCGCACGTCCTGGTGGACGACACGACCGCCGCGCTCGATGCGCTGGGCCGCGCCGGCCGGATGCGCAGCGCGGCGCGGATCGCGGGCGTCACCGGATCGGTCGGCAAGACCGGCACCAAGGAAGCGCTGTTCGCCGCGCTCGACCGCGCCGCGCCGGGCCGCGCGCACCGATCGGTCAAGAGCTATAATAATCAAACCGGCGTGCCGTTGAGCCTGGCGCGGATGCCCGGCGATGCCCGCTTCGGCGTGTTCGAAATGGGGATGAACCATGCCGGCGAACTGGCGCGGCTGACCCAGCTCGTCCGCCCGCATGTGGCGATCGTCACCGCGATCGCGCCGGCCCACACCGCCTTCTTCTCCGGCGAGGAAGCGATTGCCGACGCCAAGGGCGAGATCTTCGCCGGGCTGGAACCCGGCGGCACCGCGATCATCCCGTTCGACAGCCCGCATCGCGACCGGCTTATCGCCGCGGCGCAGCCCTGGGCGGGGCGTATCCTTACCTTCGGCACCGGGCAGGGCGCCGACGTGCGCGCGCTCCACGCGGTGCGCGGCGGCCATGGCGGCACGCTGGTAAGCGCGCGCCTGCCCGATGCCGAGCTGACCTTCACGATCGGCATGGCCGGTGCCCACTGGGTGTCGAACGCGCTGGCCGTGCTGGCCGCGGTCGACGTGCTCGGCGGAGACCTTGCCGCGGCCGGCCTCGCGCTGGCCGACCTGAACGGGCTCGCCGGGCGCGGCGCGCGGGTGATGGTGCCGTTCCCGGACGGCCGCGAGGCGCTCCTGATCGACGAAAGCTACAATGCCAACCCGGCGTCGATGGCGGCGACGCTGGCGGTGCTCGGGGCCGAGCCGGCAACCCGCCGTCTCGTCGTCCTCGGCGAGATGCGCGAATTGGGCGAGGGATCGGATCGCCACCATGCCGCGCTGGCCGGGCCGATCGAGGCGGCTGGCGTCGAATTCGCACTGCTCGTCGGCAACGGCATGACTTCCTTGGCAAACGCGCTTGAGGGACGGATCGATTTCGCGCATGTGCCCGACGCCGCGGCCGCCGGCGATCGCCTTGCCGGGGTGATTGCGCCTGGGGATGCGGTGCTCGTCAAAGGATCAAACGCCATCGGCCTCGCGGCCCTTGTGGAGCAGTTCGCTTCCGGGGTGCCGACGAGCGGAAGGATTCCATGCTCTACGTGATCGCCGAGAACCTCGGGTTTCCGGGGTTGCTCAACCTCATCCGGTACATCACCTTCCGCGCCGGGGCGGCCGCGATCACCGCGCTTGCGATCGGCCTGATCATCGGCCCCAAGTTCATCGGCTGGCTGCGCGTGCGCCAGGGCAAGGGCCAGCCGATCCGCCTCGACGGGCCGCAGACGCACCTCGCCAAGGTCGGCACGCCGACGATGGGCGGGCTGATGATCCTGACCGCGGTCAGCATTTCGATGCTGCTGTGGATGAACCTCGACAATCGCTACACCTGGGCGTGCCTGCTGGTCACGCTCGGCTTCGGCCTGGTCGGCTTCCTCGACGATTATGACAAGGTCACCAAGCGCAGCCACAAGGGCGTATCCGGCCGGGTGCGGCTGACGCTCGAATTCCTGATCGCCGGGATCGCCTCGTGGCTGATCCTGGGGGAATCCGGCACCGCGCTCTACCTGCCCTTTTATTCGGGGCCGGTGATCGATCTCGGCTGGTTCTACATCCTGTTCGCAGCCTTCACGATCGTCGGTTTCGGCAATGCCGTGAACCTGACCGACGGGCTCGACGGACTGGCGACGATGCCGGTGATCATCGCCGCGCTCGCTTTCTTCGTGATCACCTACCTCGTCGGGAACGCCCGGTTCGCGACCTATCTCGGCATCCCGCACGTGCCCGGCGCGGGCGACCTGACGATCCTGTGCGCCGCGATCATCGGCGGCGGGCTGGCCTTCCTGTGGTTCAATGCGCCGCCGGCCGCGGTGTTCATGGGCGACACCGGCAGCCTCGCGCTCGGTGGCGCTCTCGGCGCGCTGGCGGTGGCGGCGCACCATGAGATCGTGCTGGGCATCGTCGGCGGCCTGTTCGTGCTCGAGGCGCTGTCCGTCATCATCCAGGTATTCTTCTACAAGCGAACCGGCCGGCGCGTGTTCAAGATGGCGCCGATCCACCATCACTTCGAACAGCTCGGCTGGGCCGAGGCGACTGTCGTCATCCGCTTCTGGATCGTCAGCTTCGTGCTCGCGCTCGCCGGCCTCGCGACGCTCAAGCTGCGGTGATCACCAGCCCGGCATTTCGCGGCAAACGCTATGCGGTGCTCGGGCTGGCGCGCTCCGGGGCGGCGACCGTGCGCTCGCTGCTCGCCAGCGGCGCGGAGGTGACCGCCTGGGATACGCGGCCCGAGCCGCGCGCGCCGTTCCAGGGCAGCGTCACCCTCGCCGATCCGCTGGAGATCGATCTCGCCGGATATGACGGGATCGTCGTGTCGCCCGGCGTGCCGCTCAACCGCCACCCGATCGCCGACAAGGCGCGCGCCGCGGGCGTGCCGATCATTGGCGACATCGAGTTGTTCGCCCAGGCCCGGCCCGATCTGCCACCGCACCGCGTGGTCGGCATCACCGGCACCAACGGCAAGTCGACCACCACCGCGCTGATCCATCACATCCTCGTCACCGCCGGGCTGCCCGCGACGCTGGGCGGCAATATCGGCCTGCCGATCCTCGGCCAGGAACCGCTGCCCGAAGGCGGCGTCTACGTGCTCGAACTGTCGAGCTACCAGATCGACCTGACGCAGAGCCTGGATTGCGACGTCGCCCTGCTGCTCAACATCACCCCTGATCATCTCGACCGCTATGACGGGTTCGACGGCTATGTCGCCTCGAAGCAGCGGTTGTTCGAGATGCAGTCGGCCGACCATTTCGCGCTGTTCGCGGCGCAGGACGCGCCGAGCGAGGCGATCGCCAAGCAACTGCTCGATCGCCGTGCGGCAACCAATGTCGGGCCGCGCTTTGCCGAGGCGTTCGCCGACGAGGTCGACGACCAGGACGACTATCCGACGCTGCAGGGCCCGCACAACGCCCAGAACATCGCCGCGGCGAGCATGACGGCAATGCTGCTCGGCATCGATCAGGATGCGATCGAGGCGGCGCTGCGCAGCTACCCCGGGCTGCCGCACCGGATGGAGCGGATCGCCGCGCGCAATGGTGTGCTCTACGTCAACGACAGCAAGGCGACCAACGCCACCTCGACCGCGCCGGCCCTTGCCGCCTTCCCGCCGGTCGAGGGGGGCAGGCCGCGGATTCGCTGGATCCTCGGCGGTCGCGCCAAGACCGAGGAGCTGGACGCCTGCGCGCCATTCTTCGGCAACGTCCATTCCGCGTATACGATCGGTGAGGCCGGGCCGATGTTCGCCCGCCTGCTCCGCCCGCACATGCCCGTCTGCGAGTGCAAGACGCTCGACAAGGCGCTTGCCGGCGCGGCGGCGGCGGCGCTGCCGGGCGAAGTGGTGTTGCTGTCGCCGGCCTGCGCGTCGTTCGATCAATTCGCCGATTTCGAAGCACGGGGCGATGCGTTTCGCGCCGCGGTGGAGGGGCTGTGATGACGTCAACGGCGGTCGATCGGCGCAAGCGCAAGGCCAAGGTCGCCCGGCTGGGGCGCGCCGATCGCTCGCTGTTCGGCACCTGGTTCTGGGAAATCGATCGCGTCCTGCTGCTGCTGGTGGCGATCCTGATCTCCGCCGGCCTGATCGCGGTGGCTGCGGCATCGCCCGCCGCGGCGGCGCGCGATAATCTGCCGGCGCTACATTATCTCTATCGCCAGCTGGTCTGGATCGCGATCGGCCTGCCGCTGATGATCGGCGTGTCGATGCTGCCCAAGGATCTGGCGCGTCGGCTGGCGATCGGCGGGGCGGGGCTGTTCCTGTTCTTCCTGGTGCTGGTGCCGCTGATCGGGGTCGAGAAGAACGGTTCGAGCCGCTGGATCGATCTCGGCATCTTCCAGTTCCAGCCGTCCGAATTCCTCAAGCCGCTGTTCGTCGTCACCGTCGCCTGGCTGCTGTCGCTGCGCACGCTCGATCGCGGGCTGCCGGTGATGCAGCTGAGCGGGCTGCTCGCGCTGGCGATCGGCGGGCTGCTGATGAAGCAGCCCGATTTCGGCCAGACGGTGATCTTCCTGTCGGTGTGGCTGGTGCTGCTGCTGATTTCCGGCGCGCCGATGCGGCTGCTGGTGTGGCTGGGCGGGATCGGCATGGCGGCGGTCGTCGCCGCCTATCTCTTCTACCCGGTGGCGACCAAGCGGATCGACGCGTTCCTCTATAATGACGGCGACAATTACCAGACCGAGAAGGCGCACAACGCGCTGATGAACGGCGGCCTGATCGGCACCGGCCCCGGCGGCGGCACGATGAAGTTCCGCCTGCCCGAGCCGCACAACGATTATATCTTCGCGGTGATCGGCGAGGAATTCGGGCTGCTCGCCTGCCTCGCCATCGCGCTCCTCTATCTCGCGATCGTCATCCGCGTGTTCGTCAAGCTGCTCCACGAGGAGGATGATTTCTTGCTGCTCGCCTCGGCCGGGCTCGTCACCCAGTTCGGCCTGCAGGCGGTGATCAACATGGCGGTCAACGTCCAGATCGCGCCGTCCAAGGGCATGACCCTGCCGTTCATCAGCTATGGCGGATCCTCGATCGTCGCCTTGTCGATCGGCATGGGACTGCTGTTGGCGTTCACGCGCCGAAACCCGTATCTGACGCGCTCGCCTTATGTCGTCAAATGGAGTGGCAGATGAGCAGCCAGAACGGCACCGGCCGTCATTTCGTGCTCGCCGCGGGGGGCACCGGCGGCCACATGATCCCCGCGCACGCGCTCGCGGCGGAACTGATCCGGCGCGGTCACCATGTCGCGCTGGTAACGGATGATCGGGGCGCGCGCTTTCCGGGGCTGTTCCAGGGGGTTCAGACCCATATCCTGCCAGCCGGGCGGCTGGCGGGCGGCCCGCTCGGCTGGATCCGTGCCGGCCGCGCCATCCTTACCGGCCGCGACATGGCGCGCCGGCTCAACGAGGTATTCCGTCCGTCGGCGGTGATCGGCTTCGGCGGTTACCCCGCGCTGCCGACTTTGCTCGCCGCGCTGAAGGACCGGGTGCCGACCGCGATCCACGAACAGAATGCGGTGCTGGGCCGGGTCAATCGCCTGCTCGCGCGCCAGGTCGATGCGATCGCCACCGCCTATGGCCGGGTCGAGCGGCTGTCCGACGCCTACGCCGCCAAGACGGTTATCGTCGGCAACCCGGTGCGCGACGAGATCGTCGAGCTGCGCGACCAGCCTTTTCCCGCGCTGTCCGCCGATGGCATCTTCCGCGTGCTCGTGACCGGCGGCAGCCAGGGGGCGAGCGTGCTGTCGACGGTCGTGCCCGAGGGGCTCGGCATGCTGCCGCCCAATTTCCGCCGCCGGCTCCAGGTGACGCAGCAATGCCGGCCCGAGGATATCGAGACCGTCCGCGCCAAATATGCCGCGCTCGGCATCCCGGCGGACCTTGCCACCTACCTGCCCGACCTACCCGATCGGCTCGCTTGGTCGCATCTGATCATCGGCCGGGCGGGCGCCTCCACCGTCGCCGAGCTGACCGTCGCCGGGCGCCCGGCGATCCTCGTCCCTTATCCTGCCGCCACCGACGATCATCAGACCGCCAATGCGCGCGAGATGGTCGAGGCCGGCGGCGCGCGCGCGATCCCGCAGCCGCGCTTCACGCCCGTGGAACTTGCCAAGCAGATGCAGAAACTCGCCCTCGAACCCGGCGCACTCCAGAACGCCGCCAAACGCGCCTGGAGCTGCGGCCGCCCCGATGCCGCCAGCCAGCTCGCCGATCTGGCCGAGCGCATCGGCACCACCGCCGAGACCGATGCACCGCGATCCAGGCGTGGCCGAGTGTTGCTCCCCGCCCCGGCGGGAGTGGCCTGATGCGCGGCGTCGCCACCGACATCGGCACGATCCACTTCATCGGCATCGGCGGGATCGGCATGTCCGGTATCGCCGAGGTGATGCACAATCTCGGCTACAAGGTGCAGGGATCGGACGTCGCCGAGGGCTATGTGATCGAGGGGCTGCGCAAGCGCGGCATCCCGGTCGCGATCGGCCACCGCGCGGAAAATCTGGGTGATGCCGCGGTTGTCGTCACCTCGACCGCGATCAAGCGCGGCAACCCGGAGGTCGAGCTGGCGCTGGAAACGCGCGTGCCCGTCGTCCGCCGCGCCGAGATGCTGGCCGAGCTGATGCGGCTGAAGTCGACCGTCGCGATCGCCGGGACGCATGGCAAGACGACGACGACCTCGATGGTCGCCGCCTTGCTCGATGCCGGCGGGGTCGATCCGACCGTGATCAACGGCGGGATCATTAATTCCTATGGTTCCAACGCCCGCCTCGGGGCGTCGGACTGGATGGTGGTTGAGGCCGACGAGAGTGACGGCTCGTTCCTGCGGCTTGATGGTACGATCGCGGTTGTCACCAACATCGATCCCGAACACCTGGATCATTATGGCTCATTCGACCGGGTCAAGGAATGCTTCGTCGAGTTCATCGAAAACGTGCCGTTCTACGGCGCGGCAGTGCTGTGCATCGATCATCCCGAAGTTCAGGCAATCATCCCCAAGGTGCGCGATCGCCGCGTGATCACGTACGGCTTTTCCGCTCAGGCTGATGTGCGGGGCGAGGCTGTCACCCCGTTTCCAGGCGGCAACCGCTTCACGGTCGTACTGCGCCAGCGCGACGGAACACAGCGCCGGATCGAGGGTAT
>JAQGKS010000122.1 GCA_028289965.1 Sphingomonas bacterium | reverse complement strand
AGTAGGTCTGCGACTTCTTGGTCGGGATCGTCGTGTTGCGATCGATCATCCGGGTGAACACGCCACCCAGCGTCTCGATCCCCAGCGACAGCGGCGTCACGTCGAGCAGCAGCACGTCCTTGACGTCGCCCTGCAGCACGCCGGCCTGGATCGCCGCGCCCATCGCGACGACTTCGTCGGGGTTGACGCCGGTGTGCGGCTCCTTGCCGAAGAACGACTTAACCGCGTCGCGCACCTTGGGCATGCGGGTCATGCCGCCGACCAGCACGACCTCGTCGATCGCATCGGCCTTGAGGCCGGCATCGGCGAGCGCCTTGCGCAGCGGCTCGATCGTGCGCTTGATCAGGTCGTCGACCAGCCGCTCCAGATCGGCGCGGGTGATCGACTTGACGAGATGCTTCGGACCGGTGGCATCGGCGGTGATGAAGGGCAGGTTGACCTCGGTCGTCTGGGCCGAGCTGAGCTCTATCTTCGCCTTCTCGGCCGCCTCCTTCAGGCGCTGGAGAGCCAGCTTGTCCTTGGTGAGGTCGATGCCCTCGTCCTTGCGGAAGCCCTCGGCGAGATAGTCGACCAGCTTGTTGTCGAAATCCTCACCGCCGAGGAAGGTGTCGCCGTTGGTCGCCTTCACCTCGAACACGCCGTCACCGATCTCCAGGATCGAGATGTCGAACGTGCCGCCGCCAAGATCGTAGACGGCGATCGTCTTGCCGTCCTGCTTGTCCATGCCGTAGGCGAGCGCCGCCGCGGTCGGCTCGTTGATGATGCGCAGCACCTCGAGGCCGGCGATCTGGCCGGCGTCCTTGGTCGCCTGGCGCTGGGCGTCGTTGAAATAGGCCGGGACGGTGATCACCGCCTGGGTGACCGTCTCGCCGAGATACGACTCAGCAGTCTCCTTCATCTTCTGGAGCGTGAAGGCGCTGATCTGCGACGGCGAATATTCCTTGCCGCCCGCCGAAACCCACGCATCGCCATTCGGGCCGCGCGCGATCTTGTACGGAACGAGCTCGGTATCCTTCCGGGTGATGGGATCGTCGAACCGGCGGCCGATCAGGCGCTTCACGGCGAAGATGGTGTTGTCGCCGTTGGTCACCGCCTGGCGCTTGGCCGGCTGGCCGACCAGCCGCTCGCCATCCTTGGCGAAAGCGACGATCGACGGCGTGGTGCGCGCGCCTTCCGCATTCTCGATGACCTTCGGCTTGCCGCCTTCCATCACCGCGACGCAGCTGTTGGTGGTACCAAGATCAATGCCGATTACTTTACCCATGTTCTAACCTTTCATTCCCCCAAATCCGGGCGGCGCCCCGCGATCCTCCCTTCAACAAGCAAAGGATGCGAACGACACCGTTTCGAGGGCGATATAGGGGGGGTTGCGGTTGCTGCAAGACACTGGCGACGCTAATGCGACGCCACCTTTTCCGGGAGATAGCATGCGCCGCGCCGCCGCCCTCGCCTTCCTCGCCCTCGCCGCCTCGCTGGCGGGGTGCAACCGCGGCCCTGAAGCGGGCCTTGCGGTGGAGGATGCCTGGGTCCGCCTGCCGGCCGTCGCGGGTCGCCCGGGCGCCGGTTATTTCACGCTGCGCGGTGGCCCGGCCGCCGATCGGATGGCGGCGATCGACAGCCCGTCCGCGGCCCGCGCCGAACTCCATCAGGGTGGCAAGATGGACGGGATGATGACGATGCGGCCGATCAACGGCGTCGATCTGCCCAGCGGTGGCCGGGTCGCCTTCGCGCCCGAGGGCGATCATGTAATGCTGTTCGGCATCGATCCGGCGATCAAGCCGGGCGGCACGATGCGGCTGCAATTCCGCTTCCGGAGCGGCGAGACGCGGCAGGCGGACGCCCGCGTGGTCGCCGCCGGCGATCCCGCACCGAGCTTCGCGCCCTGATCGACCGGCCGCTCACCGGCGGCGAGCGCGCGCTGGCCGAAACCATGTTCGGCGGCGCGATCGATTATGATCGGGTCCGGCTTCACCGCCGCAAATGGTGGCCGTTCCAGCCGCGATTGGTGGCGATGGCGCCGGATGGCGACATCTGGTTCCATCCCGACAGCCCCGACTGGCGCGACGATTTCGCCACCGCCAGCCTGTCGCTGCAGGGCCTGTTCATCCACGAAATGACCCATGTCTGGCAGGCGCAGCGCGGCGGGCGCTGGTTCCTGCCGCTGATGCGCCATCCCTTTTGTCGCTATGGATTTCGGTTGCGGGCGGGGCGCGCGTTTCGCCGTTACGGGCTGGAACAGCAGGCCGAAATCGTCCGCCACGCCTTCCTGCTGCGGCGCGGCCGGACCATCGCCGGGGCAATGCTGGCGGACTATGAGGCGCTTATGCCCTTCAATGAGCGGGCCGCCGTTTAACCCGGCCCCCGCCCGAGGCGACGCCGCGCTGCCGCGACGTCGCTCCGGGCAGGCGATCAGGCCTTGGCGACGCCGACCAGCGCCGGGCGCAGCAGCCGGTCGCGGATCATATAGCCGCCCTGCATTTCCTGCACGATCGTGCCGGGCTCCACATCGGGCCGCTCCAGCTCCATCATCGCCTGGTGGCGATTGGGATCGAGCTTGGCGCCCAGCGCCTCGATCTTGGTGATGCCGTGCCGCTGGAACACGCTCTCAAGCTCGCGCCCGGTCATGTCGATGCCGGTGATCAGCGACTTCAGCCGCTCGTCATCGCGCAACTCCGCGGGGATCGCGGCGAGCGCGCGCGACAGATTGTCGGCCACCGACAGGATGTCGCGGGCAAAGCCGGTCGAGGCATACGCAGTCGCGTCGGCCTTTTCCTTTTCCAGGCGGCGGCGGACATTCTGCGTCTCGGCCTGGGCATAGAGGACTTCGTGGCGCAGCTTCTCCAACTCGGCCTCGAGCCGGGCGAAGGGCGCTTCGTCGCCGCCCGCATCGCCGTCGGCGCGCGCTTCGCCATCTGGCGCAGTGCCGGCCACGGCCTCGTAAATGTCGTTGGGATCGGAATTCATGTTATCGTTCATGCCATCAATCTCGTCAGCGCCTGTGCAGTGAAATCTACCATGGGCACGACGCGCGCATAGTTCAACCGCGTCGGCCCGATCACCCCGACCACCCCGACCACCTGCCCCGAGGCATCGTGATAGGGCGCGGCGATCACTGAGGAACCGGACAGCGAGAACAGCTTGTTCTCCGATCCGATGAAGATCTTCATTCCCTGCCCCTCGCGCGCGCCGTCCAGCAGGCGGGCGATTTCCTGCTTGGATTCGAGTTCGTCGAGCAGCTGGCGGACGCGCTCGAGATCGGCGGCGGCGGCGGCGTCGATCAGATTGGCCTGGCCGCGCACGATCAGCACCGGCCGGGCGGTCCCGTCGCGCGACCAGATCGCCAGCCCGCGCGCGACAAGCTCCCCCGCCGCCGCATCGAGCGCGGCGCGGCCGCGGCCGATCTCGCCTTCCAACCGCAGCTGCGCCTGGCTCAGGGTCAGTCCGCTCAGCCGCTCGCTCATATAATTGGCCGCCTCGGCCAGCGCCGAGGGCGGCAGGTCGGGCGGAAGATCGACCACCCGGTTCTCGACCGTGCCATCGGCGCCAACCAGCACCGCGAGCGCCTGCGAGCGGGACAAGGGCACGAAGCCGAACTGGCGCAGCACCGGCTCGCGCTTCGGCACCAGCACGATACCCGCGCAGGCCGACAGGCCGGACAAAGCCGAGGTCGTCGCCGCGAGCGCCTCCTCGATCGGCCCGGAACCCGACAGCCGCCCCTCGATCGCGGCGCGCTCCTCCGCCGAGGGTTCGGACGCCTGCATCATGCCGTCGACGAACAGCCGCAGGCCCAATTCGGTCGGCATCCGCCCCGCCGAGGTGTGCGGCGCGGCGAGCAGCCCGAGTTCCTCCAGATCCTGCATCACGTTGCGGATCGAGGCGGGGGAAAGGTTGAGCCCGGCCAGTTTCGATATGGTGCGCGAGCCGATCGGCGCGCCCGATCCGAGATAGCTTTCCACGACGGCGCGGAACACTTCGCGCGCGCGGGTGGAAAGTTCGGTGATCGGCTGGCCGCTCATCAGGCCTGTCATGTAGGGAAAGCGGCGGATCGCCTCAATGCGTTTCGCGCGACCGGCCCCAGGACGTGCGCCTAAGGCGGCGTCGTTGCGGCTGGCGACCGTTCCGCCCGCGCAAGCGACCGGCGAAAAGCCGCTTTGGGCGGTTCCGCGCGGCGCGATACCATTCTAAAGGCGTGGTTCGATCATTCGAAAGGACACACACGATGCGCCCATCCGGCCGCGCCCCAGACCAGATGCGCGCCATCACCATGGAGACGGGCTTTGCGCGCCACGCCGAGGGATCCTGCCTCGTGTCGTTCGGCGACACCCGCGTGCTGGTCACTGCCTCGGTCGAGGAACGGCTGCCGCCCTGGCTGCGCGGCAAGGGCAAGGGCTGGCTGACCGCCGAATATGGCATGCTCCCCCGCGCCACCCACACCCGCGGCACGCGCGAAGCGGCCAAGGGCAAGCAATCCGGCCGCACGCAGGAAATCCAGCGCCTGATCGGCCGCTCACTCCGCGCGGCGGTCGATCTCGAAAAGCTCGGCGAGCGCCAGATCACGTTCGACTGCGATGTGCTCCAGGCCGATGGCGGAACCCGCACCGCCGCCATTTCCGGCGCGTGGGTCGCGCTGCGCCTCGCGATCGACGGGCTGATGGCCAAGAACCTGCTCGCCGCCGATCCGATCATCCGCCAGATCGCCGCGGTGTCGTGCGGCATCCATGAAGGCACGCCGGTGCTCGACCTCGATTATATCGAGGATTCGAGCGCGCACAGCGACGCCAATTTCGTCCTGACCGGCGATGCCCGGCTGATCGAGGTGCAGGCGACCGCCGAAGGCGCGACCTTCGACGAGGAGGAACTGCTCCGCCTGCTGCGGCTCGCGCGGATCGGCTGCGCCGAGATCTTCGCGGCGCAAGCCCGCGCGACCGGCCGGTGACCGAGGTGGACATCATGGGCCTGCCGCACCGCAAGCTCACCCCCGGCAAGCTGGTGATCGCCAGTCACAATCTCGGCAAGGTCGCCGAGATCAAGGCGCTGCTCGCGCCCTACGGGGTCGATCCGGTGTCGGCCGCGACGCTCGGCCTGCCCGAGCCGGACGAGACCGGCACCAGCTTCGCCGCCAATGCCGAGCTGAAGGCGCGCGCGGCGGCCGACCTTTCGGGCCTGCGCGCGCTGGCCGACGATTCGGGCCTGTGCGTCGAGGCACTGCGCGGCGAGCCGGGGATATTCTCGGCACGCTGGGCCGGGCCCGACAAGGATTTCCGCCTCGCCATGCGACTGGTCGAGGAGCATCTCGAGCGTGCCGGGCCCGAAGCGGGGCGCGATGCCCACTTTGTCTGCGCGCTGTCGCTCTGCTGGCCGGACGGCCATATCGAGACGTTCGAGGGCCGCGTCGACGGCGTGCTCGTCTGGCCGCCGCGGGGGGGGCGTGGCTTCGGCTATGATCCGATGTTCCTGCCGCTGGGCCATGAGCAGACGTTCGGTGAGATGGAGCCGGAGGCCAAGCACGCGATGAGCCACCGCGCCGCCGCCTTCCGCCAGCTCGTCGCGGCGCTGTTCTAGGCGATGCAGCCGCCTTCGGGGGCCGGGGACGAACCCCTCGCCCTCTATATCCACTGGCCGTTCTGCGTCTCCAAATGCCCCTATTGCGACTTCAACAGTCATGTCCGCGACACCGTCGACGAGGCGGCGTGGCGCGATGCCCTGCTCGCCGATCTGGCGCATGAAGCGGCGATCGCGCCGGGGCGGCGGCTGACCTCGATCTTCTTCGGCGGCGGCACCCCGTCGCTGATGCCCCCCGCCACCGTCGCCGCGCTGATCGCGGCGGCCGATCGCCATTGGGGGCTGGCGCCGGACGTCGAGATCACGCTCGAGGCCAACCCCTCGTCGGTCGAGGCCGCCCGCTTCGCCGGGCTGGCGGCGGCGGGGGTCAACCGCGTCTCGCTCGGCCTGCAATCGCTCGACAATGATGCGCTGCGCTTCCTCGGCCGCGCCCATGACGCAGACGAAGGCCTCGCCGCGCTCGACGTCGCCCAGGCGGAATTCGAGCGGGTCAGCTTCGATCTGATCTACGCCCTGCCCGGCCAGAGCGAGGCGGAATGGGACGCGCAACTCGCCCGTGCGCTCGGCTTCGGCACCGGGCATCTGTCGCTCTACCAGCTGACGATCGAGCCCGGCACGCGCTTCGCGACG
>JAQGKS010000222.1 GCA_028289965.1 Sphingomonas bacterium | reverse complement strand
TCCGGACGGCTCCTGCCCGGCCACGGCGGCGTGCTCGATCGGCTCGACGGGCTGGTCCCGGTGGCGGTGGTGATCGCTTCGCTTCTGATGCTGGATATTCTGTGACCGCCGGACGCAAGACCGTCACGATTCTGGGTGCAACGGGATCCGTCGGCACCTCGACGCTCGACTTGATCGAACGGCAGCCGGAGGCGTTCGAGATCATCGCGCTGACTGCGAATAGCGATGTCGCCGGGCTCGCCTCGGCCGCGCGGCGCACCCGGGCGCGGCGCGCCGTCATCGCCGACGAGCAGCACCTCGGCGCGCTGCGGGCGGCGCTGGCCGGATCCGGGATCGAGGTGGCGGGCGGCGCGCAGGCGGTTTGCGAGGCGGCGGCGATGGGCGCGGACTGGACGATGGCCGCGATCGTCGGCTGCACCGGCCTCAGCCCGGTAATGGCCGCGGTCGAGCAGGGCGGCACCGTCGTCCTCGCCAACAAGGAACCGTTGGTCTCCGCTGGCGAGGTGATCCTGGCGGCGGCGCAGCGCCACGGCGCAACGCTGCTTCCGGCCGATTCCGAACATAATGCGATCTTCCAATGCTTCGACTTCGACCGGCCCGAGCGGGTGCGGCGGATCATCCTGACCGGCAGCGGCGGCCCATTCCGCGACTGGTCACGCGCGGCGATGCAGGCGGCTAGCCCCGAACAGGCGGTGGCCCATCCCAACTGGTCGATGGGTGCGAAGATCTCGGTTGATTCGGCGACGATGATGAACAAGGGCCTCGAACTGATCGAGGCTGCCCGGTTGTTCCCAGTGCCGGCGGAGCGGATCGAGATCGTGATCCACCGCCAGTCGATCATCCATTCGATCGTCGATTATGTCGACGGATCGATGCTGGCGCAGCTCGGCATCTCCGACATGCGGGTGCCGATCGCCCATACGCTTGCCTGGCCCGACCGGCAGGCGACGCCGATGCCGCCGCTCGATCTCGTCGCGGTCGGCCGGCTCGACTTCGAGGCGCCCGATCCCGATCGGTTTCCCGCCCTCCATCTCGCCCGTGCGGCCCTTTCGGACGGCGGCGCGCGCCCCGCGGTGCTGAACGCCGCAAATGAAGTGGCAGTCGCCGCATTCCTGGCGCGGCGGATCGGCTTCCTCGATATTGCCGCAATTGTCGCCGATGTGCTCGATCGCTTCGATCCGCCGCCCCCCGCCACTCTGGAGGAGGTGTTCGCGGTGGACAGCGAGGCGCGCCGCTGGACGGCGCAGGCGATGGAGGTTCTTACCGCGTGATCGAAAGCCCGGGCGTCATCATGACCGTACTGAGCTTCCTGCTCGTCATCGGTCCGCTGATCTTTCTCCACGAGCTTGGCCATTATCTCGCCGGTCGTGCCTTCGGGGTGAAGGCCGACGTGTTTTCGATCGGTTTCGGGAAGGAGATCGTCGGCTGGACCGATCGCCGCGGCACGCGCTGGCAGATCGGCTGGATGCCGATGGGCGGCTACGTCAAGTTCGCCGGCGACATGAACCCGGCGAGCACGGCGACCGACGAATGGCTGCAACTGCCGCCGGAAGAGCGCGCGCGCACCTTCCAGGCCAAGCCGCTGTGGCAGCGTTTCATCATCGTCGCCGCCGGGCCGGTGACCAACTTTGCCGTCGCCATCCTGATCTTCGCCGGCTTCTATGCGGCCTTCGGCGAGCCGCGCACGCCGCCGGTGATCGCCACCGTCGTCGAGGCGTCCGCCGCCGCCGAGGCCGGATTGCAGCCGGGTGACCGGGTGGTCGCGATCGGGGCGGAAAGTATCGACCGGTTCGAAGACATTGCGCGGATCGTCAGCATCCATGCCGGTGAGCGGCTGACGCTGCAGATCGAGCGCGATGGCCGCACGATCGATGTGGCCGCGACGCCGCACCGGGACCTGATGCGCGACCGCTTCGGCAACGAATTTCCGCGCGGCCTGCTCGGCATCGCACCCGGAGCGCGGGTGTTCGTGCCCTTGTCGCCCCCGGAGTTGATCGGTGCATCGATCCGTCACACCGGCGAGATCGTTCAGACGATGGTCGAGACGCTCGGCCAGGTGATCAGCGGCCGCCGTTCGGTGCAGGAACTTGGCGGCCCGCTGAAGATCGCACAGTTTTCCGGACAACAGGTAACGCTCGGCTGGCTCCCGTTCATCGAATTCGTGGCGATGATCTCGATTAACCTGGGGTTCATCAATCTCTTGCCAATCCCGATGCTGGATGGCGGCCACCTATTCTTCTATGTGCTGGAGGGTATCCGCCGCAGGCCGCTGCCGGTCGCCGCGCAGGAATGGGCGTTTCGATCCGGGCTCGCCGTGCTGCTTGGCTTCATGATCTTCGTGACCTTGAACGATCTGGTATCCTTTGGCTTGTGGCGTCGTCTTGCCGGTTGATCGACCGGTGGCGATGGGGCAGGGCGAGTTCAGGACTTAAGCCGCTCCCCGGGGTCGGCATGTTTTTAGAGTGAGGGCGGGGACGCGTGACAGTTTCGACCAACTATGGCAGCCGCCCGCGGCTTGCATCCCTGTTGTTGCTCGGCACGGTGCTGGGTGGCAGCGCGGCCTATGCACAGGCCCCCGCGGCTCCCCGGACGGCGGCGCCAGTCGCTGCGGCGCCCGCTCCGGTTCCGTCCGGCCAGACGGTCGGCACGATCCGCTCGATCGCGGTCTCCGGTAGCCAGCGCCTCGAGGCGGATACGGTCCGCTCCTATGTCGCGCTGCGCGCGGGTGAGACCTATACCCGCGAGGCGCTCGATCAGGCGCTCAAGGATCTCTACGCCACCGAATTGTTCGCCGACGTCCAGATCCGCGACGACAATGGCGCGCTGACGATCGAGGTGCGCGAGAATCCGGTGATCAACCGCATCGTGCTCGAGGGCAATAAGCGGCTGAAGTCGGACAAGATCAATCCCGAGATCCGGCTCGCCCCGCGCCAGATCTTCACCCGCTCCAAGGCGCGGGCCGATGTCGCGCGGATCATCGAGCTGTATCGCCGCCAGGGCCGCTTTGCCGCGACGGTCGAGCCGAAGATGGTCCAGCTGGACCAGAACCGCGTCGATATCGTGTTCGAGATCAGCGAGGGCGACAAGTCGAAGGTCCGCCGGATCAACATCCTTGGCAACGAATCCTTCTCGGATAACGCCCTGCGCGGCGAGATGGCGACCAAGCAGACCGGGCTGACCAAGATCTTCTCGTCCGGCACCAGCTACGATCCGGATCGCCTGTCCTACGATCAGCAGAAGCTGCGCCAATTCTATCTGACCAACGGTTACGCCGATTTCCGCGTGATCTCCGCGGTGGCCGAGCTGACGCCGGACAAGCGCGATTTCATCATCACCTATGTCGTCGAGGAGGGGCAGCGCTACAAGTTCGGCGAGGTCGATCTGACCAGCGAGATCCGCGATCTGCAGCCCGACGCGCTCAAATATATCGTCCGGATGAAGCCCGGCGACTGGTATAACGCCAAGCAGATCGAGGATACGGTCGACTCGATCACGCAGACCGCCGGCCTGCTCGGCTTCACCCCCGACGTGCGGCCCGACTTCGTCCGCGACAAGGAAAAGCTGACGATGTCGGTCACCTTCAAGGTGAACGATGCGCCGCGCGTCTATGTCGAGCGGATCGACATCAACGGCAACACCCACACCAAGGACAAGGTCGTCCGCCGCGAATTCCGCCTGGCGGAAGGCGATGCGTTCAACAGCTTTCGGGTCAAGCGTTCGCGCGATCGGATCCAGAGCCTCGGCTACTTCCAGGAAAAGTTCGAGATCGAGCAGAAGCCGGGCTCCGCGCCCGACCGCATGATCCTCGAGGCCAACGTCGAGGAAAAGTCGACCGGCGAGCTCCAGGTCTCGGCCGGTTTCTCGAGCCTCGAGAAGTTCATCGTCGATCTGTCGATCCGCGAGCGCAACTTCATGGGCAAGGGTCAGGAGGTCCGCGCCAGCGTCAATTACTCGACCTATTCCAAGTCGATCGAGGCCGGCTTTACCGAGCCCTATCTGTTCGATCGCAACATCGCGGTCGGCGGCGACATCTTCCGGCGTGACTATAATTCGTTCAACTTCATCAACAACGATCGCAACACGACCTACCAGCAGGTCACCACCGGCTTCCAGTTGCGGCTCGGCGTCGCGCTGACCGAATTCTGGTCGCTCGCGATGCGCTACGGCCTAAGCTACGACGACGTCACGCTGGACAAGAACACCTTCTTCTCCGACGCGAACGGCGACGGCGTGCTCGAATGCGATCCGTTGCTCGCCGGCCGCTATCTGTGCGACGCGATCGGCAAGCGGACGACCTCGTCGATCGGGTACAGCCTCGTGCTCGACAACCTCAACAACCGCATCCGGCCGAGCGCCGGCCAGCGCGCGGTGCTCAGCCAGGACTTTGCCGGCCTCGGCGGCAGCGTGAAATATCTGCGCACCCGCATCGATGCCGACAAATATTGGGGCTTTGGCGGCGGGTTCATCTTCAACGCCGGGTTCGAGGGTGGCTACATCATGCCGCTCGGCGGCACCCGCCGGGATTCATCGGGTAACGCGATCGACGCCGTCCGGTTGACCGATCGCTTCTTCCTCGGCGAGCCGCAGATGCGCGGCTTCGGCATCCGCGGTGTCGGGCCGCGCGTGCAGCGCAGCGCCTATGACACCCTTACGGGCACGCTGCTGACCAACCGCGACCAGATCACCGACGATGCGATCGGCGGACGGGCTTATTATCTCGGCCATCTCGAACTGGAAATTCCGCTCGGCTCGGGCGCGCGCGAACTGGGCCTGCGTCCGTCGGTCTTCGTCGATGCCGGTGCGGTGTTCGGCGTGAAGAAGCCCAAGCTGACCAGGCTCGACGATTTCCGCGACAGCAACGGCGTGATCGGTCCGCGCGTCAGCCCGATCCGCAATGCGGCCGGTGAGCTCCAGTGTCAGAACAGCACGACCGGCGTGCTCACGCCGACCGCGTTGGGTGCGTGCGATACCGCTACGTCGACCTTGTTCGGCAACAGCACGGCGCCGTTCCAGGAAACCTTCCTCGGCGACAGCCCCAAGCCGCGCCTGTCGGTTGGCATCGGCGTCAACTGGAATTCGCCGTTCGGTCCGTTCCGCATCAACGTCGCCAAGGCTCTCCTGAAGGAGCCCGGCGACAATACCAAACTCTTCAGCTTCAACGTAGGGACACAATTCTGATGAAAATGCTCCTCAAGTCCGCCGGGCTGGCGTTGACCATCGCCGCCGCTTCCGTTCCGTCCGCCGTCTTCGCCCAGGCCGCTGCCCCCACGCTGACCGTGGACGTCCAGCGTCTGTTCGCCGATTCCGCCGCGGCCAAGAGCGCCCAGGCCCAGATCAAGACCAAATATGAGGGCAACCTCAACGCCGCGGTGACCAGCTACAACACCGCCACCACCACGCTGAACACCCAGGTCGAAGCTGCCCGCAAGGTGCAGAAGCCCGATGGCACCGTGCCGCCGGCCAATCAGAAGGCGGTCGGCGATGCGCAGAACGCATATAACGCCGCCGGCGAGCGCCTCGAAGGCATGCAGCAGGAAGTCAACGCGGTGTCGCGTTACGTCCAGAGCCAGATCCTGCGCGGCGCCGGCCCGGTGATCGAACAGGTCCGTAACGAGCGTCGCGCCAGCATGGTGCTGCCCAAGGGCAGCGTGCTCGCCTCCGATCCGGCCGGCGACGTGACCTCGGTGGTCATCCAGCGCCTCGACCAGTCGCTCAAGACCGTTAGCATCACCCTGCCGCAGCAGCCTGCCGGCGCTGCCCCAGCCGCCGCCGCACCCGCCGCTGCGCCGCCGCGCGGTCGGTGACCGGGTCGACGAGTGACGCTCCCCCGGCTTCGGCCGGGGGTCCGCTGGATATCCGGCGGGTCATGGCGGCACTGCCCCATCGCTATCCGATGCTGCTCGTCGATCGGGTCGAGGCGCTCGTCCCCGACACGTCGATCGTCGCGATCAAGGCGGTCAGCATCAACGAGCCGTTCTTTGCCGGGCACTTTCCCGGCCGGCCGATCATGCCGGGCGTCCTCATCGTCGAGGCGCTGGCGCAGGCCGCCGGCGTGCTCGCGGTCGAGTCGCTCGGTCTCGCCGGTTCGGGCAAGCTGGTCTACTTCATGGCAATCGACGACGCGAAGTTCCGGAGCCCGGTCGAACCCGGCGTGCTGCTCCGCCTCGAGGTCGCATTCGTCCAGAAGCGCGCCAGCGTCTGCAAGTTTGCCGGCAAGGCGCTGGTCGACGGCAAGGTCGTCGCCCAGGCGAACTTCACCGCGATGATCGCCGATCCGCCAGCCTGATCCGTCAGCCTGATCCGTCAGCCTAATCCACCAGGTCGGGCCTCGTCGCGAATGCGGCGAGGTCCGCCCGGGTGTTGATGTTGGCGATCGGCGCATCGAAAACGACGCGGCGGGCCGAGGCGGCAGCGATCCATCCGCGCATCGACCGATCGTCACACGTCTCCAGATGATCGAGCAGGCGCGCCGCCAGCGCCGCCGGCCACACGCCGAGCAAGGGCTGTCCGGCCACCACCGCGGGCCCCGGCGCGAGACGCGCGGCGAGGTTGCGCGGAATGTCGGGCAGGTCGCACCCGCTGGTCAGCACATCCTCGAACCCATGGCTCTGGGCGAAGCGTAGCGCGCCGGCGAGCGCACCCAGCGGTCCCAGGCCCGGCTCCGGCACATCCTCGGCCCGCGCCATGCCCGGCCAGTCCCGCCCGACGATGACCAGCGCATCGCATTGCGGCCGCAGCGCATCCGCGACCCGATCGATCAGCGCCCTGCCGCCGACCTCGGCCGCGCCCTTGTCGCCACCGAAGCGCCGCGCCTGCCCGCCGGCAAAGATCGCCCCCAGCCGGGTCATGCCACCACCCAGCCGGACGATGCGGACCAGCGGACACCGAACACCGCCGCCAGCGTCGCGACGTCGAGCGCGTCGGCCGGTGCCCCGTCGGCAACAATGGCGCCATCGTGCATCACGATCACCCGATCGGCCGATGCGCGGGCAAGCGCAAGATCGTGGATCGACGCGAGGACCGCCGCGCCGCGGGCAGCCTCCGCACGCAACACTGCCATCACCCGGATCTGCCACGCCGGATCGAGATTGGCGGCCGGTTCGTCGAGGAGCAATATGTCGGCGCACGGTGCCAGCGCGCGGGCGAGCAGGATACGCGCGCGCTCGCCGGTGGAAAGGCGATCGACCCTTCGTGCGGCCAAAGTTGCCGCATCGACCTTCGCCAGCGCCTCGTCGACGGCCGCCCGGTCGCCGGGGCGCACCGCCAACGCGACCAGGTCGCGCGCGGAGAGCGGCCAGGCTATCTCGCGCGAGGCCGGCAGGAAGGAGAGGCGGCCCCGCCGCGCCTCCGCCCCATAATCGGCGAGCAGCCGGCCGGCGATGCGGACGTCCCCGATGCCGGGGCCGATGCCGGCGAGGCGGTGGAGCAAGCTCGTCTTGCCCGCGCCGTTCGGCCCGACGAGCAAGGTCAGCGACGATCGCGCGAGCGCAAGATCGATCCGATTGAGCCGTCCGGGAACGTGCAGGCCAGTAGCTGTCAGGATGCTCATCCGCGCCGATCCCACCGCATCCGCGCAACCAGCGCCAGGAAGAAGGGCGCGCCGATCAGCGCGGTGACGACGCCCACCGGCAGCGCACGCCCGAGCGGCACGGCGCGGGTGACCAGATCGGCCGCGCAGAGCAGGATCGCGCCGATCACCGCCGCGCCGCCGATCGCCCGGCCGGGATGGCCTCGGGTCAGCCGCCGCGCGAGCACCGGCGCAACCAGCCCGATGAAGCCGACCGCCCCGCACACCGCGACGCCCGCCCCGACGCCGAGCGCGCTGGCGATCACCACGGTTCGGCGAAGCGCGATCAGGTTGTGGCCCAGCGCCTCGGCAGTCTCCTCGCCCAGTGCCAGCGCATCGAGCGCACCGGACCGGGCGGCGAGCAGCGCCAGCGCGACGACCATCGGGACGGCGGCAAAGGCGAGTTGCGTCAGGCTGCGATCGATCAGCGACCCCATCAGCCAGGCATAGGCATCGTAGAAGGCGAAGGGCGACGGCGCGAGGGCGAGGGCGAGCGTCGTCGCGGCGGCGGCCACCGCGCTGATCGCGATCCCGGCGAGCAGCAGCGTCGCGGTGCCCGCGCGCGGACCGGCAAGCGCCAGCAGCAGACCGAGCGCGGCCAGCGCGCCGAGCATCGCACCGGCCATCGTCGGCAGCGGGCCGGCCAGCCCGAGCAGATAGGCGGTGACCACGGCGCCGAGCGCCGCGCCGCTGCTTGCGCCGGTGATGTCGGGCGAGGCGAGGGGGTTGGCGAACAGCGCCTGGATCGCCGCGCCGCTGCCGCCGAGCATCGCTCCATATGCCAGCGCGAGCATCGTGCGGGGCAGCCGAAGCTCGAGCAGGATCGTCGTTGCCAGCGCGGGATCGGGATCGATCAGCTGGGCGATCGGCGCGAACGGCACCAGCAGCGAGGCAGTCGCGAGCATGAGCAGGGCCAGCGCGGCCAGCCATCGCGCGCGGCGGCTCACCGGCGCATTTCCCCGCGGAGACGCGCGACTTCCGCGACCATCGGCGGGCCGAGGCAGGTCCAGCGCCGGCCGTCGGCGACCAGCTGGCGGCCGATCCGGGCGCGGCGCAACGCCGGCTGGCCGAGCCACTGCCGTTCGCGCGATACGTCGTCCGCCCGATAATTGCTCGTCACCGCGACGGCCGGGGGCGCGAGGAGGAGGGTTTCGGCGGAGATCCGGCCCCCCGGCAGCGCGCGCTGGCGCAGCCCGGCGACGGCCAG
>JAQGKS010000202.1 GCA_028289965.1 Sphingomonas bacterium | reverse complement strand
GTCCGCGCCGACCCCCATCACCTCGAGCTGCGCCGCCACCTCGACCGCGATCTCGACCTCGGACCCGGTGGCAATCAGGATCACCTTGCGCGGCGCCTGGGCCGCGCGCAGCCGGTAGGCACCCCGCCCGCTCAGATTTTCCGACGCATCGTTGCGCAGTTGCGGCAGATTCTGGCGGCTGAGTGCGAGCAGTGCCGGGCCGTCCGCCTTGCCCAGCGCAAGTTCCCAGCATTCCGCCGTCTCGATCGTGTCGGCGGGGCGGTAGACGTCGAGATTGGGAATCACCCGCAGCGCCATCAGATGCTCGACCGGCTGGTGGGTCGGTCCGTCTTCGCCAAGCCCGATCGAATCATGGGTCATGACATAGACGACGCGCGTCTGCTGGAGCGCGGAGAGGCGGATCGCCGGCCGGCAATAATCGGAAAAGACGAGGAAGGTGCCGCCATAGGGAATCACGCCGCCGTGCAGCGCCATCCCGTTCATCGCGGCGGCCATGCCGAACTCGCGGATGCCGTAATATATGTAGCGCCCGGAATAATCCTGCGCGGTCAGCGGCTTCTGCGACTTCGTCTTGGTGTTGTTGGAACCGGTCAGGTCGGCCGAGCCGCCAATCGCTTCCGGCAGCAGATCGTTGATCGCCTCCAGTGCGATCTCCGACGCGCGGCGCGTCGCGACCTTCTGCGGCTTGGCGATCAGCGCATCCTTGTGCGCCTTGAGCGAGAAGCCCTCGGGCAGGTTGCCGGCCATCCGCCGCTCAAATTCGGCCCGATCGGGATGCGCCGCCAGCCGCTCCGCCCACTCGGCATGGACGGGAGCGCCGCGGCGCCCGGCTTCGGCCCAGGCGGCGGTCACGTCGTCGGGCAGGACGAACGGATCGTGCATCCATTCCAGCACCTGGCGGGCCGCGGCGACCTCGTCGGCGCCGAGCGCGGAGCCGTGCGTGGCCGACGTGCCCTGCTTGTTGGGCGCGCCATAGCCGATGATCGTCCGGCAGGCGATCAGCGACGGGCGCGGATCGGCGAGCGCTTCGTCGATCGCGCGGGCGACATCGACCGGATCATGGCCATCGCAGGCGACGGTGTGCCAGCCATACGCCGTGTAGCGGGCCGGAATGTCCTCGCTGGTCGACAGGCTGGTCGCCCCGTCGATGGTGATCTGGTTATCGTCCCAGAACACGATCATCCGGCCAAGCTTGAGATGCCCGGCAAGACCCGCCGCCTCGTGGTTGATGCCCTCCATCAGGCAACCGTCGCCGGCGATCACCCAGGTGCGGTGATCCACCAGATCGTCGCCGAAATGCGCGTTGAGGTGACGCTCCGCGACCGCCATGCCGACGGCTGTGGCGAAGCCCTGGCCGAGCGGGCCGGTCGTGCTCTCGATCCCGGCAAGCTCGAAATTCTCGGGGTGGCCGGCGCAGGGGCTGCCGAACTGGCGGAAATTGCGGATGTCGTCGATCGTCGGCCGGGCATAGCCGGTCAGGTGCAACAGCGCATAGATCAGCATCGATCCGTGGCCCGCCGACAGGACGAATCGATCGCGGTCCGCCCATTTCGGCGCTTTCGGATCATGCTTCAGATAGTGCGTGAACAGCGTCGTCGCGACGTCGGCCATCCCCATCGGCATCCCGGGGTGGCCGCTGTTCGCGGCCTGAACGGCGTCCATCGCGAGCGCCCGGACGGCATTGGCGAGTTGCTTCGGTGCGATCGTCATGTCGTTTGCGGGCTCTTTGCAAGAGGCGAACGTCGGACAAGGAGCCCGAGTCGATGCTGGCGGAATGGCCGTTCTATTGTCGCGGGGCGGCGGCAGCGTCAACCACGGGCGCCCCGACCATATTGCCGCCGGGGCAAGCCATGCTATGCCGCACGCCATGCCAGACGAACGCCTCCACTCCGCCCTGGGCCGGCTCGAACAGGCGCTGACCCGCGCCGAGGGCGCCGTCGTGGCGCTAGACCGGGCGATCGCCGGCGAGATCGCAGCGCGCGACTCGATTCAGACAGAATTGGGCAGCCTGCGCGAGCGCCACCTTCGGCTTCGCGCCAGCGCCGCCGCGGCGGTCGAACAACTTGACGGCCTGATCGCGCCCGCACCGACGGAGGTTTCGCACGATGGCTGAACTCGATGTACGGATTGGCGGGCGGAAATATGAACTCGCCTGTCGCGATGGCGACGAGGACCGGCTGCAGACCCTCGCCCGCATGGTCGACGCCAAGGCCGCCGAGGCCGCCCGCTCAATGGGCGGGCTGACCGAGACGCGGCAATTGCTGTTCGCGGCGCTGCTGCTGGCGGATCAGCTTAACGAGGAACTGGCCAAGCCCGCGCCCGAACCCGCCCCGCCGCCCGAACCGGAGCCCCCGGTCATCGTCGAACTCGACCCGGCCATCGCCCTTGCCATCGAAGAAGCGGCGGAACGGATCGAGATCCTTGCAGTAAGGCTTGAGAACAGCGTCGCAGACGCCTAGATAGGAGATGGCGGGCACTGCCCGGTACGAGCCGCATGAAAATCCCTGAGGCTATTCATCATCCTAGGGGGCTGTCCCTGCCCGGACCCTGGTCCGAAGCACATGGTCCCCACCTGACGTTACAGGCGTCGGAGGATATTCCGGCACACGGCCACGGCGGTCCCGCCAACCCGCCCACTCCCCTTCGGTCCTCGTCCCATCGACATGGATAAGGCTGCTTTGCGCAGCACGCTGCGCGCCCGGCGCCGTGCGTTCGTCGCGGATGCCGGCCCCGAACGCCTGGCGAAGATGCACGGCGACCTCCTCCTCCGCCTCGTGCCGCACCTGATGGGCACGCGCGTCCTTTCCGCCTATCTGGCGACGCCGGGCGAGATCGATCCGCTCGGCATATTGCTCCACGCCCATGGCATGGGGATACGCACCGCGCTCCCCCGCGTCGTGGCGCGCGATCGACCGATGACCTTCCATTATTGGCTGCCCGGCGACGAATTGGTGAGCGGGCCGTACGGCCTGATCCAGCCGCGGGAGGATAGCGACGCCTGCGTGCCGGACCTGATCCTCGCGCCGCTGCTCGGCTTCGATCGGGCGCTTGGCCGAATCGGCCAGGGAGGCGGATTTTACGATCGCGCCTTCGCCGCCAACCCGGCCGCGCGCCGAATCGGGCTCGCCTGGTCGGTGCAGGAAGTCGGCTCGCTGACGCTGGAACACTGGGACGTGCCGCTACACGGCATTGCCACCGAACGTGAATGGATCGACCGATGACGCCTTTGCCCGAACCGAGCTGGCGCAAGCCGGTCGGAATGATCGCGATCCTGCTGCTGATCTGCGTGTGGTCGGTGCTCGTCGCATCGCTGGCGGAGCCGGTCGGCCGGTTGGCGTGGCCGCTCCAGGCGCTGTTCTACACGATAGCGGGAATCGCCTGGATCTGGATCCTGCCGCTGAAGCGGCTGCTGCGATGGATGGAACTGGGACGCTGGTCCTGAAGGAGCTTAGCCCCGAGGAACCTCGGTCCTGGCGCCATTGCCTGGAAACGTAGGCAATGGCGCGAGTGACGGGACTCGAACCCGCGACCTCCGGCGTGACAGGCCGGCGCTCTAACCAACTGAGCTACACCCGCTTGGGAGCCGCGAGTTAGGCGAGGGCCCGAGGGCTGTCAAGCAGCCGCGGGATCAACATGTGCAACTTCTCGCGCGCCGCCGACGAGCACCGGCTCTTCGGGCGCGGCGGAGGTGAGCGTTCCCTCCTCGAACAGGAAGCCGGCGATGTCGGGCTTGCCCGCGGCATCGAGCACGGTCTTGAGGATGATCAGCAGCGGCACGGCGAGCAGCGCCCCCATCGTCCCCCACACCCAGCCCCAATAGCTGAGCGCCACGAGGATCAGCAGCGGGTTGATCGTCAGCCGGCGGCCGACCAGCGTCGGCGTCAGCACGTTGGCCTCGACCAGATGGATGCCCACGAACAAGGCGGCGGGCACCATCGCGTACCAGACATCGGGATAGGTCATCAGCCCGCCGAGAACGAGCAGCAATGCGACGACGATCGGCCCCAGATAGGGGATGTAATTGAGGATCGTGGCGATCCCGCCCCACATCAGCGGCGTCGGCATGCCGAATGCCCACAGGGCCGCCGCCAGCCCGAGGCCCAGCGCGACGTTGATCAGCGTGATCGTGCCGAGATAGGCGGAGGTCGCGTCGACCATTTCCTGGATCACCCGCGCCGTGGTCATCGCGCTGGTGAAGCTGCTGCGACTGGTGATCGTTCGGCGCCGCATCCGGGTCCAGCCCGACAGGAAGAAGAACACGACGAGGATCGCGAAGAAGAACTGGATCAGCGCGAACGGCGCCGACATCGCCACCAGATCGACCAGCGAGTTGGGCGTTTCCACCGCAACGGTGCGCGGCGCGCCGACCGGGTGGCGCGCCATCGCCTTGACGGTTTCGTTGAGGAACCGCTCGGCCGCCGAATAGACCTCGATCAGCGGGGAAAGATTGCTGCGGATCTGCCCGATTCGATCAGGCAGCAGCGAGAACCAGTCGGTCGCCGGCACGATGATCGAGGCGACCGCGGCGTTGGCGACCGCCAGGAACAGGACGACGCACAGCAAGGCCGCCAGCGACGACGGCACGCGCCGCCGCTCCAGCCACTCGAGCAGCGGCACCAGCGCGATGGCAATGACGAACGCCGCCGTCACCGGCAGGAAGAATTCGGCGCCCGCACGCAACGCGAACGGCAGCGCCAGGAGCAGTCCTATACCGGCGATCAGGACGAGCGAGGCGAGCAGTCGATCGCGCCGGAAGGCGATACCGGCATTCTCCATGAGCGCACCGCCGAGCGTAGAGGCCGCCCCGCCCCCGTCGCCCGCGGCGGCACTGCCGGCGGCCTGATCCTGATCCCGTTCCTGATTCGCTTCGGCCACCGTTGGCTCCCCGAGTCGCGCCCCGCTGCTCCGGAATGCACGATCAATGCTGTCGCATGTTCCACGAATTCGTTCGAGCCGCCCCGTTGACGAAACGATTCATCGTCGCGCGTTTGACATGCTGCGCCGCACAATGGAAATCGCATCCATCCGGTCGTCGGGGGACGCCATCAAACCCCTCTCGGCAAGTCGTGGAGTTTTCCAGGTCCGCATCCTTTCTGCGCGGGTCTGGCTGCTTTGCGCATGAAATGGAGCAATGGATGTTCTCTGCCGGCAAGCACCTCGTCGCAATCGCCAGCGCACCGCTCGCGATCGCCGTAATGGGCCTTCCCGCGACGACCTTTGCCGCCGAGACACCGGCGCTTCCCCTGATCGAGGCTCCGGCCGCACCGATCATTGCGCGCCCTGCCCTACAATCCACGGGCGCCCCGGCCTCGACCGTGCTGGCGAACGCCGATCCGGCGGTCGCCTCGGACAGCGAAACGACCTGGGGCAACGCCGCGCCCGTTCCCTCCGCCTCCGCCTCCGCCGAGATGGACGCCGAGCTCGAATGCATGGCCAAGGTCGTCCATCACGAAGCCGGCAATCAGCCCCGCCGCGGCCAGCTCGCGGTTGCCCAGCTGATCATGAACCGCATCGAATCGGGGCGTTTCGCCGACACGATCTGCGGCGTCGCCAACCAGCCGCGTCAGTTCTTCCGCACCTCCACCTATAATCCGCGCCGTGACACCCCGATGTGGGCCAGTGCGGTCGAGGTCTCGCGTGAGGCGCGCGCCGGCAGTGGCGCAGAGGTTGTTCCCGGTGCGCTGTTCTTCCACGCCTCCTATACGTCGGGGGGAAGCTTCTTTCGCAGTCGGGAGCGAGTGACGACCCTCGGCGGCCACGTCTTCTACCGCTGATCGTTCTACGGCTGGTCGAAACGCCTGCTCAGCCCCGGTAGAGTCCATATTCGATCAGGGCGGCTGCGAAGCTCGCGGTCAGCCCGATCAGGAACACGCGGTAGGCATAACCGAGCAAGCGGTATTTCTTGCGCTCCAGCACCACGCCGTTCTGATGGATGTCGCGAATGATCGTGCGGTATATCCGCTCGTTCGCTTCCAGCAGGGTGAGCAGCCGCTCGGTATAATCCTCCTCGTCGAAATGCGTGAAAGTGCCGAAGAACAGCAGGTTGGGGTTCGGCGTTGCATGGTAATGCGTCGCCGGCAGGATCGCGAGCACCGCCAGCACCGCCGAAAAGAACGCTGCGGCGCCAAGGATCAGCAGCGGCAGGGAGGGCAATGCGCCACCCTTGGTCTGGCCGATCGCGATCGTGAAGATCACGAACGTCGCACCCATCAGGATGCTCGCTTTCTGATCGGCCATCTGGCTGAGCTGGACGTGGATCAATTGCGTCGTGCGGACGAGGTGCGCTGCGTCGGATGCGAATATCCGCGCCGGCCGCGTCGGCTGATCGATCGGTTCGACTTCGTCCGTCGCCATCGTGCTTGCCCCCGACGCATGAACGCTTCGGACATCGCACGCCGCGCAATAGTTGCCAAGCGGGCGTGCCCGTGGCCCCCTTCCCGCCGCAATCCCTTGGCAAGCGGCGGCCACCGCGACTAAGGACCAGATGATGAGCGAACGCGACGAAACCTTCGCCAAGGTGGCCGAACAGATCCAGCCCTTCAACAAGAAGGGCGTCGATCTGACCGAGACGACCAGATTCGCCGGCGACCTGGAATGGGACAGCCTTACGGTGATGGACATCGTCGCCACTGTCGAGGACGAGTTCGACATCCTCATAACGATGAACATGCAGGCCGA
>JAQGKS010000198.1 GCA_028289965.1 Sphingomonas bacterium | reverse complement strand
CCGGGAATCGCCGCCCATGCCGAACTCGTCGAACTGGATTACCGGGAGGGCGAATCGGTGCTCGCGTTCGTGCGCGACCGGAATATCGGTCTGGTCATCGTCGGCCCCGAACAACCGCTGGTCGACGGGCTGGTCGATATGCTCGCCGAACACGGCATCCTCGCCTTCGGCCCGACCGCCGCCGCGGCGCGGCTGGAGGGATCCAAGGCGTTCACCAAGAATCTGTGCGCACGGGAGAATATCCCGACCGCCGCCTACGGCCATTTCTCGTCCGAGGCGGATGCGCGCGCCGCGCTCGACGGGTTCGGCCTGCCGGTGGTGATCAAGGCCGACGGGCTCGCCGCGGGCAAGGGCGTGGTCATCGCTACCAGCCGCGACGAGGCGGAAGCCGCACTGGCCGACATGTTCGGCGGCGGCTTCGGCGGCGCCGGCGCCGAGGTGGTGATCGAGGCGTTCCTGGAGGGCGAGGAAGCGAGCTTCTTCGCCATCACCGACGGCGCGGCGATCGTGGCGTTCGGCTCCGCGCAGGATCACAAGCGCGTCGGCGACGGCGATACCGGCCCGAACACCGGCGGCATGGGCGCGTACAGCCCGGCCCCCGTGCTCACCCCGGCCCTCGAAGCGCAGGTGATCGCCGAGATCGTCGAGCCGACCGTGCGGGCGATGGCCGCGGCCGGCACGCCCTATTCCGGGGTGCTCTATGCCGGGCTGATGCTGACCGAGACCGGCCCGCAGCTGATCGAATATAATTGCCGCTTCGGCGATCCCGAAGCCCAGGTGCTGATGATGCGGCTGGAGGATGACCTGCTCGAACTGCTGCTCGCCGCGGCGACGGGCAAGCTCGCCGAGCGGGCACCGCCACGGCTGTCGGCGCGGACCGCCCTAACGGTGGTGATGGCCGCGCGCGGCTATCCCGGCACACCCGAAAAGGACGGCGCGATCGACGGGATCGAGGCGGCCGAAGCCGAGGGCGCACGCGTCTTCCACGCTGGCACGCGGCTGGCCGATGGCGCGCTCGTCGCGGCGGGCGGTCGGGTGCTCAACGTCACCGCGGCGGGTGACGGTATCGCCGAGGCGCAGGCCGCGGCTTATCGCGCGGTCGACCGGATCGATTTCCCGAGCGGTTTCTGTCGCCGCGACATCGGCTGGCGCGAACTGGCCCGCCAGGCGGAGTGATCGCGCCGCCCGCTGCGGCTTTCGCTGGCGCGGTGCATTGCGTTATGGTCAACCCGCCGCGGCGAGGAGCGAAGGATCGTGATGGACACCAACTATCTTCTGATCATTCTGATCGTGCTGGTCGTCGCGGCCGCATTGCTGTTCGTCTGGATGCGGCGCGATCGCGCGGAGACCCCGGCCGAGACCGAAACCCTGCCGGTCGCCGATGCCGATCTGGTTGCGGTCACCGCCGACGATGCGGCGCCGATCATCCCCACGCCGACCCGTCCGCGGGGACTGGCCGAGAACCCCTTCGCGGCGCCGCCGGTGGATACCCGCCCCGCGCCGCTTCCCGCAGCAGCGCCGGCGCAGGAAGACGGCCCGCCCGATAACCTGACCATGCTCAAGGGGTTGGGGCCCAAGGCAGCGGGGCAGCTCAACGCGCTGGGCATCACCCGTTTCGGCCAGCTGGCGGCGCTGTCGAACGCCGAGCTCGACCGGATCGATGCGCAGATGGGCAATTTCCGCGGGCGGATCGTGCGCGATCGCTGGGTCGAGCAGGCGGAGCATCTCGCCGCCGGTGACGTCGCCGGGTTCGAAGCCAAGTTCGGCAAGCTGGGCGGCTAGGCACGATGGCAGAACAGTCGCCGATCGAAGCCTTCCGCCTCGTCCTCGGCGGCGCCGCGCGGGCCCTCGCCCACGAGCCGGAGGTCGAGCTTGGCTTCACCGCCGAGGCGCCGGGCGCCGCCGGCAAGGCGCTGCGCGTGCCGATGCCGGCCCGCACCCTGCCCGCCGACCAGGTGGCGCAGGCGCGCGGTTTCGCCGATGGCTATGCGCTGCGCCTGCGCCATCACGATAGCGCGATGCACGCCCGGCGCGCGCCGACCGAACCGACCGCGCGCGCGGTGTTCGACGCGGTCGAGCAGGCGCGGGTCGAGGCGCTCGGCTCCCGCACGATGGCCGGCGTGCGGGCCAACCTGACCCACGCGCTGACGATGAAGCTCAAATCCGATCCGCTGACCCGTGCCCGCACGCGCGAGGAGGTGCCCTTGTCCTCCGCGCTCGGCCTGATCGTGCGCGAGCGGCTTACCGGACAGCCGGCGCCGCCCGCCGCCGAGCACGGCCTTTCGCTGGTGCGCGACTGGATCGAGGCGCGCGGCAGCGCCGAACTTGACGCGCTGGCGCTGGCGCTCGACGATCAGGCGGCGTTTGCGCGCGTCGCCAGCCGGCTGCTCGAGGATCTCGAACTGGTCGCGGGGGAGGATCGGCCCGATCAGGATCCGGAGGACGGCAGCGAGGGCGAAGGCGAGGATCAGGACCAGTCCGACCAGGGCGACGACGAAGGCGACGATCAGGGCGGCCAGGCCGAAAGCGAGACCGATGCCCGCGCCGAATCCGACGAGGAAGGCAGCGAGGACGGCGAGAGCCGGATGATGGACGAGGACGTCCAGTCCGAGACCGACGCCGATCTGGGCGAGGAGGGCGACGAGGGGATGATGCCCGTCCGCCCGACCCGCCCGCCGGCGGAGCTTACCCCCAATTTCGACTATCGATCCTATACCGCCCGCTTCGACGAGACGATCGCCGCCAACGAACTGTGCGACGAGGAAGAACTGACCCGGCTGCGCGCCTATCTCGATCAGCAGCTTCTGCACCTCCAGGGCGCGGTGACCAAGCTCGCCAACCGGCTCCAGCGGCGGCTGATGGCGCAGCAGAACCGGAGCTGGGATTTCGATCAGGAGGAAGGGCTGCTCGATGCCGCCCGGCTCAGCCGCGTCGTCGTCAATCCGACCCATTCGCTGTCGTACAAGAGCGAGCGGGAGACCGAGTTTCGCGACACCGTGGTCACGCTGCTGATCGACAATTCGGGGTCGATGCGCGGGCGCCCGATCTCGATCGCGGCGATCAGCGCGGACATCATGGCGCGCACGCTGGAGCGGTGCGGCGTCAAGACCGAGATATTGGGGTTCACCACCCGCGCCTGGAAGGGCGGCCAGAGTCGCGAGAAATGGCTCGCCGACGGCCGGCCGCCCCTGCCCGGCCGGCTCAACGATCTGCGGCACATCGTCTACAAGCGCGCCGACGAGCCTTGGCGGCGGGCGCGCAAGTCGCTCGGCCTGATGATGCGCGAGGGGCTGCTCAAGGAGAATATCGACGGCGAGGCGCTGATGTGGGCGCACAGCCGGCTGATCAGCCGGCCCGAGGAGCGCCGGATCCTGATGGTCATCTCCGATGGCGCGCCGGTCGACGATTCGACCTTGTCGGTCAATTCCGGCAGCTATCTGGAAAAGCATCTGCGCCAGGTGATCGGCTGGATCGAAAGCCGCTCGTCGGTTCAATTGGTGGCGATCGGCATCGGCCACGACGTGACGCGTTATTATGCCCGCGCGGTGACGATAATGGATGCCGAGCAACTCGGCGGGACGATGGTCGAGCAGCTCGCCTCGCTGTTCGACGACGCGCCCCGGCGATAAACGAAATAAGGGCCGGGCCTTCCGAAGAAGTCCCGGCCCCCGCCCCCTTACGCTACACGGGGGCAAAGACGATCAGCAGTTGCGATCGATTGCGCGGCCGGCGAGAGCGCCGACGCCGGCACCGAGGATCGCGCCGGTCGTGCCATCGCCGCGATTATAGCGGCCCTGGCCGACTTCGTGTCCGAGCAGGCCACCGGCGATCGCGCCGATGATCGTGCCGCCGGTGCCGCTGTCACGGCAGCGACCACCGCGATAGCCGCCACGGCCGCCATAATAGCCACGATTGGAGGCGTAGCCGCGGTTGCCGTAATAACGCTGGCGCCCGCCATTATAGCGCTGGCCGCCATTATAGCGCTGGCCGCCATAATAATCGCCGCCGCCATTATAGCGCTGGCCGCCATAATAGTCGCCGCCACCGTTATAGCGCTGGCCGCCATAATAGTCGCCGCCGCCATTATAGTTGCCGTAGCGACCGTGATCACGATCGCGCGCCTCGGCCGCGGCCGGAACCATAGTGGCGGCAGTAAGCGCGACGGCAGCAGCGATCTTGAGTGTCTTGGCGAACATGATTGCACTCCTCCGAAAAATTCCGTCTCTGGCGGCGACCGTCGGAACCTTCATTCCCACGCCGGCCTTCGTCGACACCCTTGCCTTATGCCCCGAGTCGCGTGAGCCGGTCCTGAACGTGGATGTTACTTGCGGTTCAGGTTGCGCCTTGTCCGCGGCACCGTATCTAGGGCCCGATGCGCCGCCCCCTGATCCTCGTCCTGGCCGCCGCTGCGGTGCTGGCAGCGTCTGCCCAGACGGCGGCGCCCGGGCGTCCTGTCGCGATCGCAGCGCGCCCGGTCGCGCTCGATACGGGCAACCCTGCGCTGAGCCGGGTGGGCGCCCTGACCTATCTCGGCGGCTGGACGCTCTCCAGCGGCGACCGGCGGTTCGGCGGCCTGTCGTCGATGGTGGTCGATCGCGGCCGGGTCAGCGCGCTCAGCGACAATGGCACCGTCATCGCCTTTGAGATCGGCGCGCGCGGGGGGCTCCGCAATGTCCGGATCAAGCCGCTGCCGGCGGGCCCCGGCGCGACCGCCAGCAAGCTCAATCGCGACAGCGAATCGCTTCAGCGCGATCCCGCGGGCCGGCTGTGGGTCGGTTTCGAAGGCGCCAACGAGATCTGGCGCTACGCTGCCGATTTTGCCCGAGCGGAGGCGCATGCAGCGCCCGTCGAAATGCAGGAGTGGCCGGGCAATGGCGGGCCCGAGGCGCTCGTCCGGCTCCGCGACGGGCGCTTCCTCGTCCTTTCGGAAGAAGCCCCCGGCCCCGATGGATCGACCGAGGCCTTGCTCTTCGCCGGCGATCCGACCGATCCGGCGACGCGCGTGCTCCGCTTCGGCTACCGCCCGCCGGACGGCTACCGGGTCACCGATGGGGCCGAACTGCCCGATGGCAGGCTGATCCTGCTCAACCGGCGCTTCACGCTTCTCGAAGGCGTGTCGGCGATCCTCACCATCGCCGATCCGCGCGCGATCACTGCCGGCGCGGTGTTGCCGGCGCGCGCGATCGCCCGCCTCGCCCCGCCGCTCACCGTCGACAATATGGAGGCGATGAGCGTCGAGCAGGAGGGCAAGCGGACGATCGTGTGGCTCGCGTCGGACGATAATTTCAGCGGGTTACAGCGGACCCTGCTGATGAAATTCGCGCTCGACGAACGGCGCTGAGGCGAAGCGGGCCCCGCAGTGCCCGACACAGGAAAGCGCGCCGGCATCGGTCGATGCCAGCGCGCCTGCCCTGTTAGAAACTGAACGCGCTATACGCGCTATCAGGCGGCGGCGACGGTCTCGGCCGCGACCTTCTTGGCGACGTCGCGCTTCAGGCGGCGCGCCCGAAGGGACAGCAGGTCGTCGCCCGTCTTGAGCAGCCAGTTGTCCAGCCCGCCGACATGCTCGACCGAACGCAGGCCGTGCGTCGAAACGCGCAGCTTCACGCCGGATCCGAGCGCGTCGGACATTAGGGTGACGTTCTGCAGGTTCGGCAGGAACGTACGCTTGGTCTTGTTATTGGCGTGGGAAACATTGTTACCCACCTGACGGCCCTTGCCGGTCAGCTCGCAAATGCGCGACATGCTTTATCGTCCTGGTATCGGGGTTGCCCGGAAAGTCGCGGCGGATAACGGGATGCGGGGCTTCCGTCAACCGAAAGGCGCCGGCTGGGCAAACCATTACGCCCGTGCAACTGTATTCCCGATCGTTCGTTAAGTGGGGCGGTCTGCAATAAGGGAGGAACAGTCATGCGCGGAATACTTATCTTGCTGGCGGTCGTCGTGGTGCTCGGCATCGCGGCGGTGGCAACGGGCTTCGTCAATCTCAGTGGCCAGTCGGGCGCACTGCCTGAGGTCGCGGTCGAAGGCGGCAAGCTGCCGTCGGTCGATGCGGATGTCGGCAAGGTCGTCGTCGGCACCAAGGAGACCTCGGTCGACGTTCCGACCGTCGAAGTCGGCACCACCAAGACGGAAATCGACGTTCCCGTGGTCGGTGTCCAGAAGGCCAATGGCAACTAAGGTCCGCTCCGGTAGCGCGGCGGCGATCGTCGCCGCGCTTCTGCTGCCTCCGCTCGGCGTGTTCCTCCACCAGGGGATCACGCCGAGTTTCTGGGCTGCAGTGGCGCTCACCATCCTCGGGTTCATCCCCGGGATGGCCTTCGCTTTGTTCACGGTGCTGAAGCCGCGCCCCACCCTCGCATTCTGAGGCTCGCGGCACGCGCCACGGGCCGCTAAGGGGCGGCATGCCGTTCCCCTTGCCGCTGGCGATGCGCCGCGCCCTCGATCTTGCCCTGGCGGCTGCCGAACGCGGCGAGGTTCCGGTCGGCGCGGTGATCGTGCGCGATGGCGCGATCATCGCCACCTCGGC
>JAQGKS010000221.1 GCA_028289965.1 Sphingomonas bacterium | reverse complement strand
CGCGCAACGGCGTCGCGGTGGTGCCCTACGGCATCGTCCGGGTGACCACCGGCAACAACGAACTCCTCTACGAACATAAGCCCGACGATCTGCGCGTGCTCGTCGCGCCCGACGTCGCCGCGCAGATGACCGATCTGCTCCAGACCGCGGTCAATACCGGCACCGCGCGCGCCGCGCAGATCGGCCGGCCGGTTGCGGGCAAGACCGGCACGACATCGTCCAACAAGGATGGCTGGTTCCTCGGCTTCTCCAGCGGGATCACGACCGGGGTGTGGATGGGGCGCGACGATGCCCGCGCCGTCGCCGGGCTCCAGGGCGGCCGCGCGCCGGCCGAAGCCTTTGCCGCATTCATGAAGGTGGCGGTGGCGAAGCGCCCGGTCGAGGAATTCCAGACCGAGGTCACGCTGCCCGAATGGCAGCTCGAGCCGGACGACGAGGCCTATTTCGGAACGCCGGAGGAGGAGGGCCTGCGCGTCGATGAAAATGGCGAGGCGGTCACCCCGCCGCCGTTCGACGACGGCGCGCGCGACCCGGATCGTTCGATCGGGCCGGAGCCCGATGCAGAACCCGCACCACCCGAAGTGGACGAAGGCGAGCGGCTCGATCAGCAGTGGCTGGACGGTGTGCTCAGCAGGAACCGGCGCAACCCGCAGTCGCAATAGCGACCGCCGTCGCTCAGTGATCCCGCCCGTACCAGTAGAGTTCGGCGCCGTGGGTGCGTAGCCACTGCCGCTCCCCGGCCGGATCGCGGCCCAGCAGCCGCTTCACGGCGTGGTGGAATTCTGGGCCATGGTGCATGTGCAGGCGGTGGGCCACCTCATGGACCACGGTCGCTTCCAGCACGTCGGGCGGCGCGAGGATCAGGCGCCAGCTGTAGCGGATCTCGCCCGACGCCGAACAACTGCCCCAGCGCGAGCGGGCATCGCCGATGCCGACCTTGCTGACGGTGACCCCGGCGCGCGCCGCCACCGCATGCGTCTGCGCCTCGAGCCGGGCCAAGGCGGCGCCCTTCATCCAGCGCAGCACCCGCTGGCCGACCGCTTCCTCCGGCCCGCCGAGCAACAGCCGATAGTCGACGAGCGTCACCGTGCGCGAGGCGCCGGCTTGCCAGACGACGGTGTGCGGCTGTCCCTCGAACGGGATCACCGCGCCCGGCACGATCGGTCGCGCGCGGGGCAGGGCGGCGAGCGCCCCTTCGATCCAGTCGCGCTTATTCTCGACCCACAGCAGCGCCGGGCGCAGCGCGGCGCGCGGCGGCAGGCTGAGCCGCACGGTGCCGTCGCGCGGATCGACGCTCAGCCGCATCGCCCGCGCCGCGGCCGAGCGGCGGACCGTCAGCGGCCGGACATGTCCCCCGCCGGCAAAGACCAGATCAGAGCTCGCGCTCGACAATATGATTCTCGAGATCGCCCGCATCGTCCTCGGAAACCGTCCAGCCGCGTACCGAGATGCCGGCGGTATGCACCGTTTCGGGATCGCCGCTGATCAGCGGATGCCATTGCGGCAGCGGCTTGCCTTCGTCGAGCAGCCGGTAGGCGCAGGTGCTCGGCAGCCAATCGATGTTGCGCAGCTTGGCCGGGGTCAGCCGCACGCATTCGGGCACATAGGCCTGGCGGCGGCGATAATCGCTGCACATGCCGGTGCGGCGGTTGAGCAGACGACAGGCGACGTTGGTGGCGTGGACCTCGCCCGTCTCCTCATCCTCCAGCTTGTGGACGCAGCATTTGCCGCAGCCGTCGCAGAGCGATTCCCACTCCGCCCGGCTCATCGCATCGAGAGTCTTTTCTTCCCAGAAGGGTCTGGTCACCGCACCCATTGGGCCAGCTCCGCCGCGATCGCGTCGCCATTTTGTTCCTGCGGCAGCAGCGCGATGGGCTGACCCTCGGGGCCGAAAAGAAGTGCCTGGCTCATATGATCGACAAGATAGTCGCTCGATCCGCCCTTTTCATCCCGCTTGTAATAGACACCGAAGCGTTTGGTGACGGCGGCGATCTGCTCCTCGCTACCGGTCAGCCCGATCAGCCGCGGATCGAAGGCGGCGACATATTGCTTCATCACCGCGGGCGTATCGCGGGCCGGATCGACGGTGATGAATATCGGCTGGATCTTGGCGGCCAGCTCCGGCGCCTGGGCGTCGAACTTCTTGAGGCCCTGGATCAGGTGCTGCAGCGAGGTCGGGCAGACATCGGGGCAATAGGTGTAGCCGAAATAGATCATCCGGTAGCGGCCGGCGAACTGGGTGTCGCTGACGCTGCGGCCATCCTGGTCGGTGAGGGTGAACGGGCCGCCGATCGCGGCCCCGGCCAGCGGCGGCTCGGCCGGTTCGGCCTGGCAGCCGGCAAGTGCCAGCGAAAGGGCGGCGAGGGCGATCCGGAAAGGGTTGTTCATGGCGCGGCCAGTCATGCTTTGCTATGCGCCGGGACGCAAGCGAAGCGGGGACAGGCCATGAAGCGACCGACACGGATGATCATCGCCGCGCTGGCGGCGGCGTTGGCGACCACGCCGGCAGCGGCACAATTTTCCGACAGCTACAAGTTCCTCAAGGCGGTCAAGGAAGCCGACGGCGCGAAGGTCAACGAGGCGCTCGATGCGCCGGGCACGACGATCATCAACACGCGCGATTATGCCAGCGGCGAGGGCGCGCTGCATATCGTCGTCAAACGCCGGGACATGACGTGGCTGGCCTTCCTGCTGGCCAAGGGCGCCAACCCCAATGTGCGCGATGGGGCGGGCAACACCCCGCTCGCGCTCGCCGCGCAGCTTGGCTATGCCGACGGCGTCCAGCAGCTGCTCGAGCGGCGGGCCAGCGTCGACCTGGAAAATAACAGCGGAGAGACGCCGCTGATCATCGCCGTCCATAATCGCGACGTCCCGACGGCCCGCCTGCTCGTCGCCGCCGGCGCGAGCCCCACGCGGGCCGATCGCATCGCCGGCAAATCGGCGCGCGATTATGCGACCGAGGATCGCCGCGCCGCGCCGATCCTCAAGATCCTCGAGGAAGCCAAGACGGCCAAGCCGAGCGCGAAGATGTCCGGGCCGTCGCTTTAGTCCATTCCCGCCAGCCCGGGATCGAGATCGCCGAGCAGGCGGCGGGCTGCACGCCGGGCGAAACGCAGCGTCTCGGCGCGGCGGCGGGGGGCGGCGAGCGGCCGGTGCGCCGCCTCGCGGATGATCGCGGCGTCGTAGCGATCCGCCACGATCAGCCCGGCAAGCCCAGGCCGGAACGCCTCCTCCTCGAACGGGGAGAGATCGAAGCCGATCGGAACCGCCCAGAAGAATCGATCGCAATAATCGAGATAGTCGGGCCATTTGGCATCGCCGCGCAGATCGGCGCGGGATACCTTGATCTCGACGATGGTCATGCACCCCTTGGCATCGAGCGCGAGCAGATCGGCGCGGCGGCCATTGGCCAGCGGCACCTCGCACAAGGCGAGCAGATCCTGGCGGAAGAACAGCCGCGCCACGCCGCGCGCGACATCGCGCGCCTGCGCCGGCGCATCGTCGAAACATGCCGGGTCGAGCGGGGGCGGGGCGCTATCCATCGCCTTAGTCTAGAACAAGACGGGAACGAGTGGAACCCGCTTCGCGGCGATCCCTAGCCGAGTTCCGCCAGCGCGTCGCGCGGGCCGTCGAGTTCGACCACCCATAGATCGGGATCGCTGCGCCGGCGCCTCGCGATATAATCGGTGAGCTGGCCCGGTTCGTCGATCGCGCGCGGCCCGGCAACCACCCAGCCATCCTTGCCGTCGGCCGTCCGCCCGCGCTCGACCAGCCCGCGGGTCACCCCCCGCTCGGCGAGCACGAGCAGGATCGCGCCGGCGGTCGGGTCACCCTTGGCGAGGACTGCGCCGTGGCCGCCTTGGGCGCCGATCCGCCGGAGCAGCGAGGAGACCAGCAGGCCGGAGGCGAGCCGCGGTTCGGTCACGCGGCTACGCAGGCCCGCACGGCCTCAGGCGGCATCGCGCGTGTCGCCGGTGGTGAACAAGGCGTAGAGCGCATCCTCCGACCCCGCGCCACGCAGCTTGGCGACGAACGCCCGATCGCGCAGACGGCGGCTGACCCTGGCCAGCGCCTTGAGATGCTCGACACCCGCATCGGGCGGGGACAGCAAGAGGAAGACGAGATCGACGGGCATATCGTCGATCGCGTTGAAGTCGATCGGTTGGGCGAGCCGGGCGAATACCCCGACGACCTTGTCCAGCCCATCGATCTTGCCGTGCGGGATCGCGACCCCGCCGCCGAAACCGGTCGAGCCGAGCCGCTCGCGATCGCCGAGCCGCTCGACCACCAGCTTCGGATCGACACCCACCAGCTTGCCCGCGACCGCGGCAAGCTGCTGGAACAGCGCCTTCTTGTTCGGCACCGCCAGCGCGGCGAGAACGGCGTCGGAGCCGAGCAGGTCGCTCAACTCCTCCACCGGACTGCGCATTGCGGGTGTGCCGCTTGCACTATTGTCCACTTCGCCTCCGACCGCTCACGCGGCGCGCTGCGGTTCGACCCAGCCGATCGTTCCATCGTTGCGGCGATACACCATATTATACGATCCCGTCCCCGAATTGCGGAACAGCAGCGCGGCAGTGTTGCGCAGATCGAGCATCATCACCGCATCGGACACGCTCGCCTCCGGCACATCGACCCGCGTCTCCGCGATGATCAGCGGGTTGTCGGCGGGCTCTTCCTCGTCGGGGCCGCCCTGGAACACGGTATAGCCCGCATCGCCGTCAATCTCGCCCATACCGGCTGCGCTCGTGCTCTGGCGATCCTTCAGCCGGCGCATGTAGCGGCGCAGCTGCTTTTCGATCTTCGCCGCCGCGGCATCGAAGGCGGGATGCGCCTCGGCACCCTGACCGTGTCCCTTGAGGATGACACCCTGCATCACGTGACAGACGATGTCGCAGATGAAGCCATTGTCGTGCGGCCCGCGGCCAAAGGTGACCTGCGCGGAAATGCTGCGCGAGAAATACTTCTCCGCGACCGCCTGCAGCCGTTCATCGACATGCTGGCGCAGCGCGTCGCCCGTATCGACCTGATGTCCAGAGACACGGATTTCCATATGACAACCTCCTTTAAGGCCCTTCGATTCTCATCCTGCCATTCCCTCGCAGGGTCCCGGCAGTCGGGGCGGCGCGGGCTTAGGCCTGAGGCTCGGCAGGGTCAACCAAGCGGCTTGGCATGTGCCCAGAGCGGGTCGGCCAAGTCAGATATAAACGCGGCGTGCCGCGCGAGTTCCGCTGGCAGCGCCGAATGCGCCCGGGCGGGGCGCACCATCGTCGGACGGGACGAAGCCGATGTTGCCTGGCGGAGTGGATGGTCGGCGGGCTTTTCCGCCTTGAGCGCGAAGCCGATCTGGCGCCCGCCGGTCAGCTCGACATAAAGCTGGGCGAGCAGTTGGGCATCGAGCAACGCGCCATGCTTGACGCGGTGGCTGCGATCGATCCCGTAGCGGGTACACAGCGCATCGAGGCTGTGCTTGGCGCCCGGATGGCGCGTGCGCGCGATCGCCAGCGTATCGACCATTCGCGTCGTGCACACCGGCGGGTGGCCGCAGCAATCGAGCTCCCAGTTGAGAAATCCAAAATCGAACGTCGCATTGTGGGCGACGAGCGGGCTGTCGCCGATGAAGGCGAGCAGATCTGCCGCGAGCAGATCGAAGCGCGGCTTGTCCGACAGGAAGGTGACGGACAGGCCGTGCACCGCTTCCGCCTCGCTCGGCATCGATCGGTCGGGGTTGAAATAGGCGTGGAAGTGGCGGCCGGTATCGACCTTGTTGATCAGCTCGACACAGCCGATCTCGACCATCCGGTGGCCATCCTTGGGGCTCAGCCCGGTAGTCTCGGTATCGAAAACGATTTCACGCATAAGGTGATTATCGAACCGCTTGGGCACGCAAGCAAGCGGTGAGTTGACGGACGGCGGCGCGGGTGCGGACGCGCTGCACCCCGGTATCGAGGATGAAATCGGCGCGACGCCGCTTTTCCGCATCGGGGGTCTGCAACGCGCGGATCACGGCGAGGCGAGCGGCCGTCATGCCGGGGCGGGCGAGGACGCGGGCGCGCTGCATCCAGGCCGGCGCCGAGACCACCGCGATGCGATCGACCCGCCGCCAGCCGCCTTTTTCGAACAACAAGGGAATGTCGAGCACGACCAGCCGGTGCGCCCGGTGCCGGCCGATGAATTCGCGCTGCATGCGCGCGACGGCGGGGTGGATCAGCCGCTCGAGCCGGGCGAGCGCCGCTCTGTCGTGCAGAACGATCTGGCCGAGCGCCCGGCGATCGACCCCGCGCAGGCCGGTGCTCCCCGGAAACAGCGTTTCGATTTCGCGAAGCAGACGGCCGCCGGGGCCCTGCAAGGCATGGACGGCGGCGTCGGCATCGAACACCGGCACGCCCTCTGCCCGGAACATCGCCGCGACCGTCGACTTGCCCATGCCGATCGATCCGGTGAGGCCGAGGACGATCATCGCAGCAGCAGTGCCCGCAATTCCTTGTCCGCCTCGAGATCGCGCGGCGGCGGCGTGCCGAAAAGCTTCTCGAACGCAATTCCCGCCTGCCCGATCAGCATCGACAGCCCGTCGATCGTCGGCAGCCCGCGTGCCCGCGCCTCGGCCAGCAGCGGGGTTTCGAGCGGCGCGTAGACGACGTCGTAGACCAAGGCACGTGGCGGCACATGGCTGAAGTCGAGCGACAGCGGCGGCTGGCCGGCCATGCCGAGCGATGTCGCATTGATCACCAGATCGAGGATGCCGACACGGTCGTCAAACGCGAAATCGGTCGGCGTCGCCAGGTCCGCCAGTGCACCGACATGGACGTGACCCGGATCGAACGGCGCGAGCAATGCCTCGGCCTTGGCCGGGTTGCGCGCGATCACCACCAGCGTAAATCCCTGGCCCCACAAGGCGTGGGCGATCCCCCGCGCCGCGCCGCCACTGCCGATGATCCGGGCGATGCGAAACAGGTGCCGCTGCGCCAGCACCGGACGGAGAGGCTCGAGGAACCCATCCGCATCGCTATTATAGCCGACTAGCGCGTCGCCTTCACGCACCACCGTGTTGACCGCGCCGATCGCCGCCGCAGTCGGATCGATCCGGTCGAGATGCGGCATCACCGCCTGCTTGTGCGGAAGGGTGACGTTGCAGCCCTTCCAGCGGGGATCACCGCGCCGCGCCGCGAGATGGTCGCCGAGCGCCTCCGGCACGACGTGGGTCGCCTGATAGGCAGCATCGATTCCCAGTCGCCCCAGCCAGAAATTGTGGATCAGGGGCGATTTGCTGTGGGTGATCGGATCGCCAATGACCTCGGCATAGTCGCGCATCCTCACGAGGCGAGTTCCCCGCGGACGCGCAGATAATCGAGCAACGGCAGCAAGGGCAGGCCGAGAATAGTGAAATGGCTGCCGTCGATGCGGGCGAACAGCTGGGCCCCGAGACCCTCGATCCGATAACCCCCGACGCACCCGCCGATCGCCGGCCATTCGGCCTCGAGATAGGATTGCAGATAGTCGTCGGAAAAGTTGCGCATCGTCAGCCGGGCGACATCGACATGGCGCCAGATCGGCGCGCCGCCGAGGCAGATCACCGCGGCGCTGATCAGCCGGTGGGTCGTTCCGCGCAGCCGGCGCAGCTGATCGCGCGATTCCTCCAGGCTCTCGGCCTTGTCGACGATCGTGCCGTCCGCTTCGACGACCACTGAATCGCAACCGAGCACGAGGCGGGTGGAATGACGCCGCGACAGCTTGAGCGCCTTCATTTCCGCCAAGGCATCGGCCAGCGCACGCGCCTCGATCCCTTCGGCGCGAAGGCCGGCTTTCAACGCCTCCTCGTCAACGCCGGGGGTCATCGGTTCATGCGCCACGCCGGCGGCGGCCAGCATGGCGCGCCGGGTTGCGGACTGGGAGGCGAGGATCAGGCTCATGCCGCCTCGCCCTCCTTGGCCGAACGTCGTTCGTTGACGAGGTTGATGATCGCCGCCGCGGTCTCCTCGATCGATCGGCGGGTGACGTCGATCACCGGCCAGCCATGATCGGAAAAGATCCGGCGTGCGAAAGCCAGTTCGGTCGCAACCGCCGCCTGATCGACATAGGCCGTCTCGGGCGCTTGGTTGAGCGACAGCAAGCGGTTGCGGCGTATCTGGATCAACCGGTCGGGGCTGGTGGTGAGGCCGACGATCAGCGGATGCTTCAGCCGGAACAGCGAAGGCGGCGGCGGCGCCTCGACCACCAGCGGGATATTGGCGACGCTGTAGCCGCGATTGGCGAGATAGATCGCGGTCGGCGTCTTGGACGAACGGGATACGCCGGCGAGCAGGATGTCGGCTTCTTCCCAATCCTCCGCGCCGATCCCGTCATCATGGGCGATGGTGAACTGGATCGCCTCGACCCGCGCGAAATAGGCCGCGTCGAGGATATGCTGGCGGCCGGGACGGGCCTTGGCCTGCTGGCCGAGCAGCCGCGACAGCGCCTCGGTCACCGGATCGAGCGGCGCGACCGTCGACAGGCCGAGCGCATGACAGCGCATCTCCAGCTTGCGGCGCACTTCGGCGTTGACCAGCGTGTAGATCACCAGCCCGGGACGCTGCGCGATTTCCAGCAGGACGCGGTCGAGATGGCCCTCGGATCGCACCATCGGCCAGAAATGCTTGATCGTCTCGACCCCGTCGAATTGGGCCAGCCCGGCCTTGGCGATGTTCTCCAGCGTCTCCCCGGTGGAATCGGACAGAAGGTGGAGGTGGAGCCGGATCATCGCTGTGTAGACCTGTGGAAAAGCATGGGGATGGCGCTAGCGGACCGAAGGGGACAATTTCAAGCGAGCGTTTCGCCCCCGCTGTGCATGCCCCGTTCGGCGGCTTTTCCACAGCCGGTCCCGCTTGTCCCCAGCCTGTGGATAGTGGGGAGGGATGCGCCGACTCCGCAGGGATGCGTGGGCCGATCCCGAGTCAAGCTGTTGGCAAGTTCGCCCCGCCCGAATAAACCCCGCTTCGCGCCGCCCTACTATCATCTACAGACTCTTTTAGATTCCTAATAAGGATAGATTATGCAGGCCCTCAGATCCGCGGCGAACGGGCCCGATCGTCCGTTGTTCGCGGTGCTCAACGGCGAACGGCGCGATCCGCCACCGATCTGGCTGATGCGTCAGGCAGGGCGATATCTGCCCGAATATCGCGCGCTGCGGGCGGACAAGGGCGGCTTCCTCGATCTCGTCCATGACAGCGATGCCGCGGCCGAGGTGACGCTCCAGCCGATCCGCCGGTTCGGTTTCGACGGCGCGATCCTGTTCTCCGACATCCTCGTCGTGCCGCACGCGCTGGGCCAGGATCTGCGGTTCGTGGCGGGCGAGGGGCCGCGCCTGTCGCCGACGCTGGTCGATCATGCGCTGAGCAGCCTGACGCCCGCGCTGGACCGGCTGGACGATGTCTATGCGACGGTACGCAAGGTCGCTGCGGCCCTCCCGCCCGGAAAGACCTTCCTGGGCTTCGCAGGAAGCCCGTGGACGGTCGCTACCTACATGGTGGCGGGGCAGGGCAGCCGGGAGCAGGCCGAGACCCGGCGCATGGCCTACCGCGATCCTGTCGCGTTCGGTGCGATCATTGACGCAATCGCCGATCTGACCGTCGACTATCTCGCCGCGCAGATCAGCGCCGGGGTCGATGCGGTGCAGCTGTTCGACAGCTGGTCGGGCAGCCTGGCGCCGGCCGAGTTCGAGCGTTGGGTGATCGCGCCGACCGCGCGGATCGTCGATCGGCTGCGCGCGCTGCGCCCCGGCGTGCCGATCATCGGCTTTCCCAAGGGGGCAGGGGGCAAGCTCGCCGCTTATGCGCGCGAGACGCAGGTCGATGCGATCGGCCTCGACGAGACGGTCGATCCCTTGTGGGCCGACGGCGTGCTGCCGCCGTCGCTGCCGGTGCAGGGCAATCTCGATCCGCTGGCGCTGGTCACCGGCGGTCGCGCGCTGGAAGACGCGGTCGCGCGGATCCGCACCGCATTCCAGGATCGCCCGCATATCTTCAACCTGGGCCACGGTATCGTGCCGGATTGTCCGATTGCCCATGTCGAACAGCTCCTGCGGCTGGTACGGGGGCACGCATGAACGGCATGATCGGATTCCTCGGCGCGGCCTATCCCTGGGTGAAGGCCGCCCACCTGATCTTCGTGATCTTCTGGATCGCGGGGCTGTTCATGCTGCCGCGCTTCTACATCTACCACCAGCCTGTCGCCCCCGGATCGCCCGAGGATGCGCTGTGGCTGGACCGCGAGAGCCGGCTGCGGCGGATCATCATCACGCCTGCGATGGTGATCGTCTGGCTGTTCGGGCTGATGCTGGCGTTCAACATCGGCGCCTTCCAGGAAGGCTGGTTCCACGCCAAGCTGTTGGCGGTGATCGCGCTCAGCGGCTATCATGGCTGGGCTGTCGCCTACGGCAAGAAGTTCGCCGGCGGGCACCGCCCCAGGAGCGACAAGCCGCTGCGCCTGATGAACGAGGTGCCCGGCATCGCCACCGCGATCATCGTCATCCTGGTGATCGTCAAGCCGTTCTAGCGCCGCTTGCGCCTCCGGTTCCCCCGGGATCGTGGGCGGATAAGCGCCCATTTGGCGGAGAAGCGCGCGGCCCGCGTGCTTGACTTGAACCGGTCGCTTGCTTACGCGACCGCTACCGGCCTGCCGTCCGCGCGTGGCCGTTTCCCGAATCCAAATCGCTGTTCGAGCGCATCCACCGCCGGTTCCAGCAGGAAATCCCGATGCATCTCAAAGACTTGAAGAAGAAAAAGCCCGCCGAACTGGTGAGCATGGCCGAAGAACTCGGGATCGAGGGCGCCTCTACGCTGCGCAAGCAGGATCTGCTGTTCGCGATCCTCAAGGTCGAAGCCGAGAATGGCGAGCAGATCATGGGGATGGGCACGATCGAAGTGCTCCAGGACGGCTTCGGCTTCCTGCGCAGCCCGGATGCCAATTATCTCGCCGGCCCGGACGATATCTACATCTCGCCCAACCAGGTGCGTAAGTTCGGCCTGCGCACCGGCGACACGGTCGAGGGCGAGATCCGTGGGCCCAAGGATGGCGAACGCTATTTCGCGCTGACCCGGCTCATTTCGATCAACTTCGACGATCCGGACGTCGTGCGCCACCGCGTCAATTTCGACAATCTGACGCCGCTCTACCCCGAGCAGAAGCTCAGCCTCGACAACCTCGACCCGACCGTCAAGGACAAGTCGGCGCGGGTGATCGACATCGTCAGCCCGCAGGGCAAGGGCCAGCGCGCGCTGATCGTCGCCCCGCCGCGGGTCGGCAAGACGGTGCTGCTCCAGAACATTGCCAAGGCGATCACCGACAACCATCCCGAGGTCTTCCTGATCGTCCTGCTGATCGACGAGCGGCCGGAGGAAGTGACCGACATGCAGCGCTCGGTGAAGGGCGAGGTCATCTCCTCGACCTTCGACGAGCCCGCCCAGCGCCACGTCCAGGTCGCCGAGATGGTGATCGAGAAGGCCAAGCGGCTGGTCGAGCACAAGAAGGACGTCGTGATCCTGCTCGATTCGATCACGCGTCTCGGCCGCGCCTACAACACGGTCGTCCCGTCGTCGGGCAAGGTCCTGACCGGCGGTGTCGATGCCAACGCGCTGCAGCGGCCGAAGCGCTTCTTCGGCGCGGCCCGGAACATTGAGGAGGGCGGATCGCTGTCGATCATTGCGACCGCGCTGATCGATACGGGTAGCCGCATGGACGAGGTGATCTTCGAGGAGTTCAAGGGCACCGGCAACTCCGAGATCGTGCTCGACCGCAAGATCGCGGACAAGCGCATCTTCCCGGCATTGGATGTCGGTAAGTCCGGCACGCGCAAGGAGGAGTTGCTGGTGGACAAGGGCAAGCTCTCCAAGATGTGGGTGCTACGCCGCATCCTGATGCAGATGGGGACCATCGACGCGATGGAGTTCCTGCTCGACAAGATGAAGGATTCGAAGACGAACGAAGATTTCTTCGATTCGATGAACCAGTAGCGCCTGAAAGGGATTAACCGGACATGCTCGACATCTGGAACCATATCGTCACCGACTTCGCCAACATCACCGAGCCGGCGCAATTCTCCGCGTTCGTGCAGGTGCTGATGATCGACGTGATGCTGGCCGGCGACAATGCGATCGTCGTCGGCGCACTGGCCGCCGGCCTGCCGACGGAACAGCGTCGCAAGGTCATCCTGATCGGTATCATCGCCGCTCTCGTGCTGCGCATCGCCTTCGCGCTGGTGGTGACCCAACTGCTCCAGATCGTCGGCCTGGTGCTCGCGGGCGGGCTGCTGCTGCTGTGGGTATCGTGGAAGATGTATCGCGAGCTCCGGCCTGCGGGCAGCTCGGGCGGCTCCCCCGAGGTGGAAGGCGACGAACATTCGGGCGTGCGGCCCGCCAAGAGCTTTGCCTCGGCGGCCTGGGCGGTCGCCCTGGCCGACGTCAGCATGAGCCTGGATAACGTGCTGGCGGTGGCTGGCGCGGCGCGGGACCACCCCGGCATCCTCGTCATCGGCCTGCTTCTGTCGGTCGCGCTGATGGGTCTCGCCGCCAACTTCATCGCCCGTTACATCGAGCGGTATCGCTGGATCGCCTATTTCGGCCTGGTGGTGATCGTCTACGTCGCCGGCAAGATGATCTGGGAAGGCTGGCACGAGGTCGTGCCGCACATCGTCGGCTGATCCCGGCCGATTGATGTTACGTTACGAACGCCGCCCGCGCCTCTGGCCCGGGCGGCGTTCTGCTGTCAGGGGATCAGGATCGTCGATCCGGTGGTCTGCCGCGCCTCCAGCGCGCGGTGCGCGGCGGCAACCTCGGCGAGCGCGAATCGCTGACCGATATCGACCGTCAAAGTGCCGTCGGCGATCAACCCGAACAGCCGCGCCGCCGCGGCCTGAAGCGCCCCGGGCTCGGCGATATAATCATATAGCTTGGGCCTGGTGACGAAGAGCGATCCTGCGCGGTTTAGCTCGAGCGGGCTGAACGGCGGCACCGGTCCGCTCGCATTGCCATAGGTGACGACCAGGCCGCACCGGGCAGTCGCCGCCTTCGACGCCGCCCAGCTCGCCGCGCCGACGCCGTCGAACACCACGCTCACGCCCTTGCCGTCGGTCAGCGCGCGCACGTCGGCCGCCAGCCCATCAAACGGCCCCGACAAGGCTTCATCGGCCCCCAGAGCGCGCGCGCGGTCCGCCTTGGGGCTATTCCCGGCATGCGCAATCACCCGAGCGCCGAGTGCCTTGAGCCACTGCACCAGCAGCATGCCGACCCCGCCGGCCGCCGAATGGACCAGCACCGTCTGCCCTGCGGCAACCTTGCCGCAGGGCTCCGCCAGCATCCACGCGGTAAGTCCCTTGAGTAGGGCGGCGGCGGCGACGTCATCCGTGACGGCATCCGGCAATTTGACCAACCGCTCGGGGCGGACGACCAACGCGGTCGCATATGTTCCGGGGCTATCCGCCAGCACTGCAACGCGGTCTCCCGGCGCGACCCCCTCGACGCCTGCGCCAACGGCTTCGACCACGCCCGCCGCCTCCATGCCCAGCGCGATCGGCGCCGGCATCGGGTAGAGGCCCGAGCGGTGGTAAGTGTCGATGAAGTTGACGCCGATCGCCGTCGTCCGGACGAGGACTTCGCCAGCGCCGCAGGCAAGGCGGTCGAGCGCCACCTGCTCGATCTGGTCGGGTCCGCCCGGCTGCCGCGCGACGATCCGGTAGCCCGGCGTCATGCCAGCGCTTCGGCGAAGAACGCCGCGGTGCGCGCATCCGCCTGCTCGGCCGCCGCATCGTTGCGCCGCTTGCCGGCCTCGGTGGCGAAGCCATGGTCTGCGCCGGGATATTCATGGATCTCGACATGGCGATTGCCGTCGAGCGCCCCACGGATCGCGGCGACCTTGTCGGGCGTGATATGGCTGTCGTCGCCGGCGAAATGGAGCAGCAGCGGCTTAGCGATCGCGTGGCTTTCGCCGAGCAAAGTATCGATCCCGCCGCCATAATAGCCGACACTCGCATCGGCATCGGTGCGCGTCGCCGCAAGGAAGGCGAGGCGGCCGCCAAAGCAGAAGCCGACGACACCGACCTTGCCTCCGCCGACGCGCGCGCGCGCCGCGCGGATCGACGCCTCGATATCGCGAACGGCCAGGTCGAGATCGACCTTCTGGATGTAGCCAAAGGCCTGGGTCAGCTGCTCGGGAACGTCGGGATCGAGCTGGATGCCGGGCTCGATCCGCCAGAACATGTCCGGCGCGATGGCGAGATAGCCCTCGGCGGCGAGCTTGTCGCATTTCGCGCGGATGCCCGGATTGACGCCGAAAATCTCCTGGATGACGATGATCGCCGCCTTGGGCACGCCGGCCGGCTCCGCCGCATAGGCCGAGAAGGTCGCGTCATGCGCCAGCGTTTGAATCTCGATCATCCCGCTCATCATCTCTCTCCTGATTGTTCGAACGCCAGCAGCCACAATTTGGTCGGAAGGCCGTCGCCTTCTGACTAATGCCCCGGCGTACGGGGCGCGCCGATTATCCTGCGACACGGGATGATGATGGGAAAGGGGTTTCGCCGGCAGCCTGGCCGACTGCCCGCGGCGAGGAGCCGATGCCGCGCGCCAACTGCCCGTAGCTCGCCGTGTCGCCATGGGGAATGGCCGTGATCACCGCCCGGTGCGCCCCGCCGCGGCGTCGTGGTCTCCGCCAGCGGAAGATCGAAGCTCTGGAGCCGTCCGGCGAACCACGCCGCCAGCTGCCCCCGTGCTTCCTCGAGAAGCGCGTTGGACGCAGCCGGTGCGCAGGGGGAGACGCCGATCGTCACCGCGAGCAGCCGATCCTCCTCGCTACGACGGAGATGCTGCCGACCGGCGTGGCAAGGTGGATGTGCAGCGACATGGACGGGCTCCGCCGGAAGCTCTACCAGCAAGGACATCGGCTGCTCAAGCGCAGGGGTTGGAGCGATGAAGATCAGCGTCGACGTGGATTGCACACCCGAAGAGGCGCGGCGTTTCATGGGGCTGCCCGACCTGAGCGGCGTCCATGCGGTATATCTCGCCAAGCTCGAACGCATGGTCGAGGAAGGCGTCAGTTCCGAAAGCGCCGAGGCGATGCTGCGCGCCTGGGCGCCGATGGGGGAAGCCGGGATGAACATGTGGCGCAAGATGTTCGAGGACATGGGCGGCAGCGGGAAGCGCTGAGCGGTCTTGGCAGATAATACGATCTTCGCGCTGTCGAGCGGCGCGCCGCCCGCAGCAATCGGAATCATCCGGGTCAGCGGGCCCGCCGCCGGCCCAGCCCTCCGGGCATTGCTCGGCCGCTTGCCTGAGCCGCGCCGCGCCACGTTCGGTTGGTTGCGCGCGCCGGAAACCGGCGATGTGCTCGACCAGGCATTGGTCCTGTGGTTGCCCGGGCCCGGGACATCGACTGGCGAGGACATTGCCGAACTCCACATTCACGGCGGCCGTGCCGTCGCCGCTGCCGTGCTCGGCGGGCTCGAGGCCATTCCGGGTCTCCGACTCGCCGAGCCGGGTGAGTTCACGCGCCGCGCCTTTGCCAATGGTGTGATCGATCTGGCGCAGGCGGAGGGGCTGGCCGACCTGATCGCAGCGGAGACGGACAGCGCGCGCCGCAACGCCCAGCAACTCGCCGGTGGCGTGCTCAGCCGACGGGTGCGCGATTGGCAGGAACGGATCCTGCGGGTCTCGGCCGAGGTCGAGACGATGCTCGACTTTGCCGATGAGCAGGATGCCGATGCGCTCGGGGCGGAGATCGGCGGGACGCTGGGCATGCTGCGGGGCGAGATGGCGCGTCTGCTCGATCAGCCTCCGGCGGAGCGCCTGAAGGACGGGATTCGCGTCGTCCTCGCCGGTCCGCCCAATGCGGGTAAATCGACTCTGCTCAACGCGATTGCCGGCCGGGAGGCGGCGATCGCCGCACCGACCCCGGGAACCACGCGCGACCTGATCGAGGTCCCACTGGCGATCGGCGGCATGCCATTCCTGTTCGTCGACACCGCCGGGTTGCGCGAGGAGGCGACCGACGCTGTCGAGGGTATCGGCATTGCCCGCGCGCGCGCGGCGGCGGATGCCGCCGACATCCTCGTCTGGCTCGGTGCGCCGTCGGATGCACCGGCCCATCCGGCATGCGTGCTGGTTCATCCCCGGAGCGACGTAGCCGGGCGATCAGTGGCGCCCAGCGAGGATGTCCTCGCCGTGTCGAGCGTTACTGGCCTCGGCATCGACGCGCTCGTTGGTCGCCTACGCACCATTGCTGCCTCGCTCCTTCCCGGAAACGAGGTTGCCCTCGTCCGCCGCCAACGCGAGGCGCTCGCCGACTGCCATGCGGCATTGGTGGAAGCCGGAATCCAGTGCGATCCGTTGCTCGTCGCCGAGGAGCTGCGCCACGCCCGTTCCGCGCTCGACCGGCTGACCGGGCGGGCAGGGGTAGAGCAGATGCTCGACGCTTTGTTCTCGCGCTTCTGCATCGGCAAATGATGTTCCACGTGGAACAGCTTTGACAGGCACAGCCTGCGTGACTAGCGAATGGCGATGCTTTCGTTCGATGTCATTGTCGTGGGCGGTGGCCATGCAGGCTGCGAGGCGGCGTCGGCGTCTGCCCGGATCGGCGCACGCACCGCGCTCGTAACGCTGAGCCGATCGGCCGTTGGCGCGATGTCGTGCAATCCGGCGATCGGCGGGCTCGGCAAGGGTCATTTGGTGCGCGAGGTCGACGCGTGGGACGGGGTGATCGGCCGGGCGTCCGACGAGGCCGCCATCCATCATCGTATGCTCAACCGGAGCAAGGGCCCCGCCGTCCAAGGGCCGCGGGTGCAAGCCGATCGGCGACTGTACCGCACCGCTGTGCAGAATATATTGGCTCGGCAGTCGGAGCTCGAGATCGTCGAAGGCGAGGCGGCCTCGCTCCTGTTCGACCGCAGCGGCCGGATTGAAGGCGCTATGCTCCGCGACGGCCAGGAGTTGCGCGCGCCCTGCGTGGTTCTCGCGACCGGCACGTTCCTCGACGGCAAGCTCCATTTCGGTATGCACTCGGTTACGGGCGGGCGCGTCGGGGAAGGCGCGTCGACCCATCTTGCTCGCCAGCTGCGTGAGCGGGAATTGCCGATGGCACGCCTCAAAACCGGTACGCCGCCGCGGCTCGACGGTCGCACGATCGACTGGTCGGGATTGGATCGGCAAGAATCGGATGTCGAACATTGGACAATGTCCCCGCTGACGCCGCGCCGCGTACAGCCTCAGCTCTTTTGTGCCGTGACGCGGACCAACAGCCAAACCCATCAGGTTATCCGCGAGTCGCTTCATGTCTCGCCTTTATTCAGTGGCGTGATCGAAGGGACAGGGCCGCGTTACTGTCCGTCGATCGAGGACAAGGTCTTTCGCTTCGGGGACCGCGATGGACACCAGATCTTCCTCGAACCCGAAGGGTTGGACGACGTCGCGATCTATCCCAACGGTATATCGACCTCGCTTCCGGCGGGCGTCCAGCTCGCCATGGTCCGCAGCATCTCCGGGCTCGAGCGTGCCGAGATCATGCAGCCCGGCTATGCTGTCGAATATGATCATGTCGATCCGCGGATCCTCGATCGCAGCCTCGCAGTCCGCACTGTGCCGGGGCTGTTTCTTGCCGGCCAGGTCAACGGCACCACCGGCTATGAAGAGGCGGCAGCGCAGGGTCTCGTCGCCGGGGTCAACGCGGCGCGGATGGCGGGGGGCAGCGCGCCGATCCTGTTCGAACGCAGCGAGAGCTATATCGGCGTGATGCTCGATGACCTGACACTCCAGGGGGTGACCGAGCCGTACCGGATGCTCACTGCTCGCGCCGAATACCGGCTGAGCTTGCGCGCCGATAATGCGCATACGCGGCTTACCGGTGCAGCAATCGCCGCGGGCTGTGTGGGTTTGGAGAGGCGTCGCTGGTTTGAACGAAGGGCAGCCGGACGGGCGCACGTCAGCGCAATCCTTTCCGCCGACGTGTCTGCAAACGCCATTCGCGCTACGGGGGCGGACGTATCGGGGAACGCCTCCCGACCGCTGGCGGAATGGTTGCGGGTGACCGAACTCGCGCCGGATCAGCTTGCCACGCTCGCGCCTGCACTCGCCGAACATGACGCGGAGGTGATTGCCGAAGCAACGGTGGACGCACGCTATGCGCCGTATCTCGCGCGGCAGCAGGACGAGATTGGCCGGCGCGCGCGAGACGGAACGATGGCCATTCCCGAGCGCCTCGAATT
>JAQGKS010000118.1 GCA_028289965.1 Sphingomonas bacterium | reverse complement strand
CTCCCCCGCAAGATCAAGGATCTGATGCTCTTCAATGCAGGCTCCGCCTATCTCGGCGAAGTCGCCAGCCTCACGCCCCCCAAGCTCACCCGCAAGATGGAGGAGTGGCGCGGCGGCGGCATGGATACCCCCATCGAGATCGACATGGGCGGCGAGAAGCTCGAGGCCGAATGGTCGATCGGAGGTCCGGTGCGCGATGTCCTACGCCAGTCCGGCTTCGCCCAGGCCGGAATGACCGGGCTGCGCTTCGTCGGCACGTTCCAGGCCGACGACACCGGCGAGCTTACCCGCATCGAGATCGTCCTGCGCGGCCGCCATTCCGAAATCGACATGGGCGAATGGAAGCCAGGCGAAGGCGGCGAGTTCAAGGTCAAGACGTCGGTCTCCTACTACAAGCTGATCTGGAACGGCCGCACCGAGATCGAGATCGACGTTCTCGGCATGGTCCACATCGTCGGCGGCGTCGACCTGATGGCCGAACGCCGCGCCGCGCTCGGCTTGTTCTGATTCCTCCGGGGGCGCCTGGCAGCGCCCCCGTCTCGCCGGCCTTTCATCCCTTGGAGCTTCCCATGTCCGACACGCCCACCCTTCGCCGCTTCACCCTCGATTTCGACATCACGATCGATGGCAAGGTGGTGCATCCCGCCGGCACCGAGATCGTCGTGCGCAAGCCCGGCGCCGGCGAGCTGCGCGGGCTGACCCTGCTCGCGCTCAGCCAGCTCGATTATGCCTCGCTCGAGACGCTGGCGCCGCGCATCACCACCCCGATCTTGCAGAAGCCCGACGTCGTCGCGATGGACCCGGCGGACTTCATGCAGTTCGGCGGCGAGGTCATGGATTTTTTGCTGCCGACAGCCGCGAAGCAGGCGGCCTCCCCGCAAGCATAGACGAGGCAATGGCGGATCTCGCCATCGTCTTCCACTGGCCCCCGTCCGCGATGGACGGGATGAGCCTGCCCGAACTGATGGCATGGCACGCGCGCGCAGCGGAGCGCGTCAAGGCCGACACCTGAGAGGCGCGACATGGACCGGAACCTGCGCATCCGCATGCTGCTCGAGGCCGGCGATCGCGTCACCAAGCCGCTACGCGACATCGCCGGCGGCTCCACCCGCGCTGCCCAGGCGCTGAAGATCGCGCGCGATCGGCTGAAGGAGTTGACCCGCGCGCAAGAGGATATGGCCGGCTTCCGCAAGCTGGGCGCGGACGTCCGAGCAACCGGCAACGATTTGCGCGCGGCCGAGACGTGGGTGGCGGCGCTCGCCCGGGAGATCGCTGCGAGCGACAATCCCACCAAGCGCATGACGGCCAATTATCAGAAGGCGCAGCGGGAGGTGTCGATGCTGTCGGGCCGCCACCGGGAGGAATCGTCTCTTCTGCGAGAAGTGCGCGAGCGCATGCGGGCGGCAGGTGCCGAGACCCGCGATCTGGCGGGATATGAGCGCACCCTCCATTCCCAGATCGCCCGCACCAATGAGGAGCTGGCCGAGCAGAGCCGGCGGGTTCAGCAGCTCGCAGACCGCAGCCGGCGCATGGGCGCCGCGCGCGAAAACTTCGGCCGCATTCAGGGACGCGCGACGGCCCTCGCCGCCGGCGGCGCGGCCTCGATCGGCACCGGCGTCGCCGCCGGCGCGCCCGTCCTGGGCTCGATCAAGTCGGCCATGGCCTACCAGTCGGTGATGACCGACATCGCCCAGAAGGCGAACCTGTCGCGCGAGGAAGCGCGGCAGATGGGCCTCGGCCTGCTCGCCGCGGCCAAGGCCGCCAACCAGCTGCCCGATGCGCTGCAGGAGGGCGTCGATGCGCTCTCCGGCTTCGGGCTCGATCCGCGCCAGGCGGTGCGGATGATGACGCCGATCGGCCGCGCGGCCACCGCCTACAAGGCCGAGATCCGCGACCTGTCGGCCGCCGCCTTCGCCGCCAACGACAACCTCAAGGTGCCGGTCGCACAGACGGCTCGCGTAATCGACGTCATGGCGCAGGCCGGCAAGAGCGGTGCCTTCGAGATCAAGGATATGGCGCAGCATTTCCCGATGCTGACCGCGGCCGCGCAAGGGCTCGGCCAGAAGGGCGTCGGCGCCGTCGCGGATCTCGCCGCGGCGCTGCAGATCGCCCGCAAGGGCACCGGCGATAGCGCCTCGGCCGCGACCAACATCGCCAACCTGCTGCAGAAGATGGCGGCGCCCGGCACGATCAAGAAGTTCAAGGAATTCGGCGTCGATCTGCCAGCGGCGCTGCAGCACGCCTACAAGGAGAGCAAGACGCCGCTCGAGGCGATCACCGAGCTGACCAACAAGACGCTGAAGGGCGATCTCAGCCGGCTCGGTTTCCTGTTCGAGGACGCGCAGGTCCAGCAGGCGCTTCGTCCGCTGATCCAGAACATCGACGAATATAAGCGGATCCGCGCCGACGCCTTCGCCGCCAAGGGCGTGACCGATGCCGACTTCGCCGAGCGGCTGAAGGACGGCGCCGAGAAGTCAAAGCAGTTCGCCATCAGCGCCAAGGTGCTCGGCCTGACCATGGGTGCCGTGCTGCTGCCGAGCGCAACCGCGCTCCTCGGCAAGCTCACCGGCTTCGCGACCTGGGCGGGCGACATGGCCACGCGCTTTCCGACCGCTGCCAAATGGGCCGGCCTGCTCGCTGGCGGCCTCGCTCTCCTCACCATCGTCATGGGCGGGCTGGCGTTCGCCGCCGCCGGGGCGCTCGCCCCGTTTGCCGCGCTCAGCTTCGTCGCGGGGGCGCTGGGGATCGGCCTGCTTCCGGTGATCGGTATCGCCGCGGGCATTGTCGCCGGTATCGCGGCGATCGCCGCCGGTGCCTACCTCATCTATAATAATTGGGGTGCGATCGCCGGTTGGTTCGGCAGCATCTGGCAGGCGATCAGGTCCGTCTTTGCAGGCGGCATCGCCGGCATCTTCGGCGCGATCGGCAACATGAACGGCTTCGCGCTCGGCTTGCTGTACCGCTTCGGCGCAGCCGCGTTCGGTTGGTTCACGGGCACGCTGCCGGGGCTACTCGGTCGGGGCTGGACCTTTGCCTTCACCACCCTGCGCACAGCAATCGTGGCTGCATTCACGACGCTGCCGGCCATGTTCTACAGCTTCGGCGTCTATATCGTTAAGGGGCTGATCCGCGGCATCGCCAGCGCACCGGGCGCTGCCTGGTCGGCCGCGACGTCGCTCGCCAAGTCGGTCGCCTCCGGGTTCAAGAAGGGTGCCGGCATCAACTCGCCCAGCCGCGTATTCATGGGCTTCGGCGGGTTCATATCGGAGGGGCTCGCCCTCGGCATCCATCAAGGCGCGAGCGAACCGATCCGTCGCGTGCAGCGCCTCTCGCGCGAGGTTGCGGCGGCGATGGCCGTGGGCGCTGCGGTTCCCGCGATCGCCGCAGGCAGCGCCGGCGGCAGCGCGGCCGCCGCTGGAGCAGCTGCAGCACTTGCCGCGCCAGCGCCGGTGACGATCAACGTCTACGGAGCGCCCGGTCAGAGCCCGCAGGATATAGCGCGCGCGGTCCGCGTCGAGTGGGAGAAGTTGCAGCGCGAGCAGGCCGCCGCGTCGCGCTCCCGCTTTGCCGATCAACCCGACTGGAGCTGACCGATGCTGATGTCTCTCGGCATGTTCGCCTTCTCGATCCCGACGTTCGCGCATGATGAGCTGCAGCGCCGCACCGATTGGCGCCACGGCCGCAGCCCCCGCGTCGGCGCGCGCGATGCGACCCAGTTCACCGGCCCAGGCGACGACACGATCAGCCTCACCGGAACCGCCTTCGCCGAGCTGGGCGACGTCACCGCCGCGCTCGAGGAGCTGCGCACCATGGGCGCAAGCGGGCAGGCCTGGTCGCTGGTCGATGGCGCAGGCCGGGTCTACGGCGCCTTCGTCATCACCGCGCTCGATGAGCGGCAGAAGGTCTTCATGGCCGACGGCACGCCGCTGCGGATCGACTTCGCCCTCGATCTTCTCGCCGTCGATGGCCCCGAGCCGGCGAAATGACCGATGCCCCCGCGCCCTTTACCGCCAACATTGCCGACTTCAAGGTGACGCTCGACGGCGCCGACCTGACGAACCGCATCCGCCCGCGCCTGGTCTCGCTCACTTTGACCGAGAAGCGCGGTGACGAGGCCGACCAGCTCGACATCGTCATTGATGACAGCGACGGCCGCATGGCACTGCCGAAGACCGGCGCGCTGCTCCACGTCCAGCTGGGCTGGAAACAGGGCAGCGACGTCAAGGTCGGGCTGGTCGACAAGGGCAGCTTCACCGTCGACGAAGTGGAACATAGCGGGCCGCCCGACATCATCACCATCCGCGCGCGCTCGGCCGACTTCACGAGCGATATCCGCACCCGCCGCGAGAAGAGCTGGCACGACACGACGATCGGCGCGATCGTCGCCGAGGTCGCCGCGCGCCACAAGCTCATCGCACGCTGCGCGCCGGCGCTCGCCGGCATAGCCGTGACGGCCGCGGCGCAGAGCCGGGAGAGCGATCTGGCGCTGCTGCGCCGCCTCGGCCGCGAGCATGATGCGGTTGCCACCATCAAGCGCGGCAGCCTGATCTTCGCGCGCAAGGGCGCCGGCACCACGCCCGCGGGCAAGCCGCTCCCCTCGATCACGATCCGTCGGCGCGACGGCGATCGGCACAGCTTCCGCATCGAGAAGCGCGAGGAGGTCTCTGGCGTCACCGCCAGCTGGCACGATCGCAAGGGCGCGAAGAAGCAGGACGTCACCGCCGGCGGCACGGCCAAGGTGAAGCGGCTGTCGCGGGTGTATCCGACCGAGGCCGCGGCGCGCCGCGCGGCGGAGGCTGAGCGCGGGCGGGCTATGCGGCAACCGCTCAAGCTGAGCTTCGACCTGGCACTCGGTCGACCCGACATCTACCCGGAGCAGCGCGCCAGGGCTGAGGGCTTCAAGGCGTCAATCGATGCTGTCCAGTGGCTGGTGGCGGAAGTGGCGCACAGCCTTACCGACCGCGGACTCACCACGTCGCTGCAGCTGGAAGTGAGCGGATAGCACATGGCCTAGGCCGTAGAGCCATCAACGAAACGGCGGGAAGTGGTGGATAGCGGACGCTCGTTTTTTCAGATCGAAGGGAGTGATCGGACACGCTGGCGGACTTCTTGCGTGCGATAACTCGTCAGCCTGAGGCGCGCCGATCGTTCATGCGATATGACGACATCTGCGCCACGCTCGCGCAAAAAGCGCCTTGGCCGCTGGCAAATTTCCTGCCCCACACGCCGACGTAGCGCCGAAGCCCCAGCATACTGCGATACGACGCCAACCCACCGAACGCGCTGCTGAGTCCACCGACCGAGAGATACCGCTGAAGGTCGGCAACCGCCACAACCGGCTATCAATCGGACTCCTTGAGTTCAACAGCCGCAAACTTGAATTGGGCGCTGAAGCAGGACAGCGAGATCTGCTTCACCGTTCCCTTGGAGACAGGCATCACGAATGTCTGCCCTGCAACGACCACGGTGACCTCTTGATCCCGCATGGACATATTGAACGGGATCGCATCGCTGGTCTTCTGGATCTCGGCTATCACTTTTTGAGCGTCGGGCTGGCCGTCTCGGAAGAGCATAACCGAAATCACTTTTCGTTTCTCAGGATAAGCAATGAACCTGAGGCCGACGAGGGCCACGCCTGGCTCCTTACTGAAGAATATATTCGCCGCCGGAATCGCATTTCTAAACGGCCGCTCTTCGACCAACCTGACCGCGCCGCCAGCTTCAAGGGACGTCTTAGACACGTCACGTGCAAACTCTGACGAATGGCTTCCCGGCGTGTCGCAGTCAAAACTAACGACCTCAGCGTTGATTTCGGAGCTGCCAAATAGGCAAGCTAGGAGGCCCGCGACAAGCTTCTCGGTACGCAAGACATTTCTCCGCCGGACGCCGCTGCATTCATTTGTGGTATTGGAATCGGAGAGGGTCCAAAAGTCATCCCGGCGAACCAAGCCTCACCCATGGGGGCATAGGCGGGAGCCTGAACGTCCGCAAGTGGTGGAAAGCAGTCGCCTCCGGACAGGCTTCGGCGAGCTTCGTTCTGCCACTAAAGTTTAGCAGCCCGCTGAAGGATGAAGCCAAGCATGATCTACTCCTGCGAGTTCGGCGACATAGGGAGTCAGCAAGGATTTCACGGCAGCCGCTAGATGTGCGTACGTACTGGTAGCGTCGCCTCCGGAAAAGGTTGTTCCGGCATGAGCGCGCTCGAAGCCAACGTGGGTCCCATCAAAGGCGATTTCTGCATCACCCTGCCAAGGAGGTGCAAGCCGGTCGAACTCTGCCAACAAAGACTTGGTGACAGTTGCAGGCATGCTGAATGTTCGTCTGCTTGCGACCGAATGGAGGTTGGCACCCTGCTGCCGGACGACGATGATTAGGCGGCCGGTGCCGTCGGCAGCGAGGGAAAAGGCGAACATCGTATTGGCACAGGTCGGGACCGCCACGAACCGCACACTCTCCGCCCCTAGCGACGGTGGTGGTGGCAAGTGTGCGAGCATCAAGGCGACCTCGTCGCCCGCAATGTGTCGAGAAGCGACATATTGATCGACATATGTTCGGGTATTATTCTGCGCGATCAATGCCAGCCTACGATAATCCTCATTGCCAATATACTTAGACACGCAGGCGAGCAAGACGGCAAGTGCAGCGAATCCGATCCCAAAGAGCCAGAGGCAAGCAGCCGACTTCATCAAAGGCCACCCTAACCGGCGCTCCGAATGTCCGCAACTAGGCGCTAGCTGACGTCTGCTTCTCGATGGCGGCTTCGGATCGAGGGTCCGGCTGAAGGTGGTGGCCACCCACTGTCGGCATTTGACGCGATTTATCTGCGGACCGAAGATTGCCGCGCGACGGCCGCAGGGTATTGTCACCACGTGGTCAGCCGAAAGGCGTCAGCGGGGTTCGTCCTCCTCATCGCCACTCCTGCAGTGCTCGCCTATTACGGCTGCCCATGATCTACGGCACCCTCATCATGACGGGTTGGATCGGCCGTTGATGGTGGGTAGCTGCCGTTCAATGAGCCTTCAACGACGACCATTCTTGTCAAGGGCCCGATTGAGACGGGGCTCCCAAAATATTTTGGCAAGCCACAGTTGGAACACTGCGGAATACGCCGTCACGACTGCAACCATGATCGCAAGAACGCCATGCATTCCGCCGTCCTCGCGCGCTACGAGCGTCCTAAGTTCGTCGGACTGGGACGCAACCAAGGTGAGTGTAATGAGCACCGGAGCTAGCGCCGCGTTCAAGCCAAGAATGAGGTTCTTCCGCTTCATTCCTCGATCATCGCAGACTTGCCGGTGGTTTGCTATTGGGACGCTTGCTGCCACTAGGATCGATCGCCGACTCCTTATGCCCCAATGGTGAAAACTGGTGGAACGCCGACCTCGTTCAGAGTTCGCCGGAAAGGCCTACCAAGCAGAAAAGGATGGCGAAGCCGAGCATTGACCAAATTGCCGATTTGCCGAAGAGTGCCCGAGGCTTCAGCCAGATTAACGTGATGACAGCAATGAGCGTCCAGACTGTGCTGGTCAGCAGAACTGGAACAATCTCTGTGCGCCCCTCAGGGCCGCGAGGCAGCCAGCCAACCGCGGCTATCAATGGGAGAGAGCCAATTGAGATACCGGCGCTCCGTCTCAAATGATCTCCAAGTGCGGAGCTAACCGTCCAGGCGGACCCGACTGGTATCAGCCTGTGTTCACCGTCACCAAACTTCTTCCACCTGCACTTGATGAGACTGCCCGGCGTGAACTCCCACGCCTCGTCAGGCGGCATCGGACCGTCCACCCGATACGATGCTCCGTCGTGCGGGGTCACTTCGACAGGCCGCCAAACATCGGTTCCCTCGTTGAGTAGCGGCATGAACACTGTGACCATGCCGTCACGCTACAGTGCGGATGAATATCCGCAAGTCGGCGCTTACCGCCCGTCCGCTTTCCGACCGGTAGCATGGCGATCGTGGTGCGATCGATTAGATCTTACGGCCAATCCACACAACGCGCCCGATCACGTACAAGTCATCGCTGCCGATCACTTCCTCGGACACAGTCGGATTGTCGGACATCACCTTAACCTCCCCCCGAGGCGTGCGGCGAAGACGCTTGATCGATCCGATGTCACCGTACGCGATGGCCCAAATCCGATCCTGCTCGCGAATCATCCGCTCCGACCGATCGATTAGCACCATGTCTCCATCCAGGAGCGTAGGCTGCATCGAGTCCCCGCGCCCGCGTGCGAAGAATAGGGCTTCTGGCGGCGTATCTGTCACGCTGCGCAGCCATACCTCGGGGAAATAGCGCGGGATCAACTCGACGGCATCGTCGAGATAGCTCCCGCCCATCCCATAATCGAGCGACACCTCGTTGATGCGGACGAGTTCGAGCTGATCTGCGATCACCTCCGGCGTCGCTAGCAGCGGCGCACCTTCAGCGGGGTCATCCGATTGGCCAACAAGATATGCTGGGGACGTCTCTAAAATAGTGGCGATCTGCCCGATGTGCGGTGTGCTGCGCGAACTTCCGTTCACGAGCTTACCGATGGCCTGCTGGGAGATGCCGACCCGGCGCGCAAGTTCTGCCTGCGAGAGCCCCTTTGCCCGCATGCGCTCCGCCAGGCGCTCAACCTTGATCATTCTTCCCCCTACAACTTTGGTTGCAGGGCAACAGGGAAATTTAGGTGTTGACCATCATACAACTCTGGTTGTAGTTGGTTGTTATGCCCGACGTTCCCCCCGTGACCCCCTTTGAGGCTCTTAAAGCCGCCGTCGTGCGCAGCGGCTCTCAGTCGGCCTTCGCCCGCCTCTGCGGCGTGTCACAGACGGCTGTCTGGAAGTGGCTGCAAAGCGGCAAACGGCTGCCCGCCGAGTACGTCCTCACCACTGAGGCGGAGACCGGCGTCTCTCGCCACCTGCTTCGCCCCGATCTCTACCCTGCGGACCCTGCACTTAATCCTCTCACCAAGTGCAACGAAGGGACCGTAGCCACTGGCGCCCCGATCGTCGCGTGCGATCGGGGCGCGCTTTCGCAACGGCGCGCGCGGGCATGACCAAGCTGCGCACCCCCCTCACCTTTGCCCAGGCCGTCACCCGCATCGCCGGGCTGATCGGCTTCGACGGTGCCGCGCGCGTCGTCGATCGCAAGGAGCGGATCGTGCGCCTGTGGAGCGAGCCCGATTCGGGCCGCAGTCCCACGCTCGACCAGGCGCGCAATCTCGACGCCGCCTACCGCGCAGCGGGCGGTGAGGATGCGCCATTGCTCGATGCCTATGCCTTCCAGCTCGAGGTTCAGGTTGCCGTTCAGGACGTATGCCGGCGCGATCTGCTGCAGACGATCGAGGAGGCATCGCGCGACGCCGGCGAGGCAATCTCCTGTTCGGTCGCGATCCTCGATCCCGCCGCCACACCGGCACAGTTTCACCGCGCGCTGGCAGAGGTCGAGGAGGCGCACGGCGCCCTCTCCCGCCTGAAGCGCCGGATCACGTCCTTCCTGCCGTTCGGCGCGGGGCCGACCGCCACGAAGATGGGGGGATCCCAATGAAGCCGAAGATCACCCGGGTGCGACTCCCGGCAATTACCTGCCCACACTGCAATACCCGTTCGATCGTGCGGACCAGCGAGAAGGTGACCGCCACCTATCGCGAGCTGCGCCTGCGCTGCGAGAATGACGAATGCGGATGGAGCGGCGTCGCCGCCATCTCGATCATTCGCACGATCGTGCCTAGCGCCCGGCCGAACCCGGAAGTCCACCTCCCTTTCTCCAAGGCGGGGCCGGTGCTGCCGAAGACCAAGCCGGCCAACGACGACATGCCGATCCCGGCGAACGACGTCGAGCCGCTGCCTGCACCCTGTGACGCCATGATCGCCCCCGGCTGATCCCAGCGCGGCTGACCGCCGCCTGATCTGACGCCCCCATCGAGACCCAGCCCGTCCGGACGCCCCCGCTTCCGGAGACGCCCCCGCCTTGCCTGAAAGAACCCCGCACCTTGCGCGACGATCTGCTCCGAGAAGTCACACAGCGCCTGAAGCGCGACTACGGGCTGGTGGACCGCGGCGAATGGCTGCGCGAGGGGCGCTGCCCCGAATGCGGTGCCAAGAAGTCGCTCTACACCCACGCCGCTAAGCCTTGGACCGTGCGCTGCGGCCGCGAAAACAACTGTGGCTGGGAAGGGAAGGTCAAGGAACTCTACCCGGAGATCTTCGACGACTGGTCGAAGCGCTTCAAAAAGACGGACCGCGAGCCGAACGCAGCCGCCGACGCCTACCTGTCGCACGCTCGGGGTTTCGACCTGCTGGGTCTGAAAGGCGCCTACACCGAGGAGTGGTATCAGGATCGCGAGCGGAACATCGGCTCGGCCACAGTGCGCTTCCCCCTGCCCGGCGGCGCCTATTGGGAACGGCTGATCGATCAGCCGGGCCGCTTCGGCGACATGAAAGCCCGCTTCTCCCCGGGCAAGGGTTATCGCGGCCGCTGGTGGCAGCACCCAACCGACGATGCCGCGACGCTCGCCAGCGCGTCCGAGCTGTGGCTCGCCGAGGGCATCTTCGACGCGCTCGCCCTGCGCGGCGCCGGGCTGACCGCCGTGTCGCTGATGTCGTGCAACAACTATCCCGAGGAGGCGCTGGCCGAGCTGCGCCGCGTCGCCGGCGATCTCGGCCGTGTCGGGCCGAAACTGATCTTCGCCTTGGATGTCGGCAAGGCCGGCGTCGATTATACCCGCAAGTTCGTCGAGCGGGCGCGCAAGGATGGCTGGGCCGCCGGCGCCGCTCAGGTCCGCCCCGATGGTGAGGGCACGAAGCTCGACTGGAACGATCTCGCCCAGGCCGAGAAGCTCACCCCCGAGTTGCTCGACGAATATCGCTGGAACGGCGATGTCACGATCGCCCCTAACGCCGCCGAGAAGGCGTTCCTGATCTACCAGCGGCACAAGACAGCGTCCTTCCCGCTCGTCCACAAGGTCCGCCAGCTCTGGGCCACCTTCCGCATCGAGCGGATCAACGAGATCGTCGAGAGCCGGGCGGACTCGCCCGAGATGAGTGGCCTCTCCTATGAGGAGCAGTGGAACCTCGCCGCGCGCGAGGCCGTCGAGATCACCGAACTCGCCAACTGCACCTTCCGCACCCTCTACTTCCAGCGCGACGCCAACCTCGACGAGGGCGCTTATTATTTCCGCATCGACTTCCCCGTCGTGCGGGACCATCCGCCTCGCCCGATCGTCAAGGCCACCTTCTCCGGCGCAGCCTGCGCCGCCGGTGCCGAATTCAAGAAACGCCTTTCCTCGGTGGCACCCGGCGCGCAGTTCACCGGCACCACCCAACATCTCGACAAGCTGATGCAGCGCCAATGGACCGCGATCCGCATGGTCGAGGCGATCCAGCACACCGGCTATTCGATCGATCACGGTGCCTATTTGTTCGGCGACCTCGGCGTCTCCAACGGACGCGTCTGCAAAAAGAACGAGGACGATTATTTCGTCTTCGGCAAGCATTCGGTGAAGCTGCGCACCACCGATCAGCTGCTCCGCATCTCCTACGATCCGGACAATCTCAATCTGGCCTGGCTGCCGCACGTCATAGCCGCCTTCGGATCGAAGGGCGTCGTCACCCTCGCTTTCTGGATGCTCAGCCTGTTTGCCGAGCAGATCCGCAGCTTTCAGGAGAGCCTCGCCTTTCTCGAAGCCACCGGCATCCCCGGCACCGGCAAGACGACTTTGTTCGCTTTCTACTGGAAGCTCTGCGGCCGCACCGGCAATTACGAAGGCTTCGACCCGACCAAGGCGACGAACGCCGGCATCGCCCGCACCCTCGGCCAGGTCGGCAATCTACCCGTCGTGCTGATCGAGGGCGATCGCGGGCAGGATACGCCGCACGGCCGCCGCTTCGAATGGGACGAGTTGAAGACAGCCTATAACGGTCGCGCTGTCCGCACGCGCGCGATCGCCAATGGCGGCATGGAGACGTTCGAGCCACCCTTCCGCGGCGCGATCGCCATCGTCCAGAACGATCCGGTTGAAGCGTCGCCGGCGATGCGTGAGCGCATCATGGCCATCCACTTCGACAAGGCGGGATGGGGGCCACACACCAAGGTGGCGGCCGAGGCCCTGTCTCGCTTCGATATGGCCGACGTCTCGGGCTTCATCGTCCACGCTGTTCGGCGCGAGGCGCTGATCCTTGAACGCTATCGTGAGCGCTTTGCCGTCCACGAAACGGCCATGCTCAAGCAACCCGGCATCCGCAACGGCCGCCTCGCCAAGAACCACGCGCAGCTCGCCGCGATGCTGGATGCGATGCGACTGGTCGTCACCAACCTACCCGATCGCGACGTCGAGCTGGCGCACGATCAGATCCGCACGATGCTGACCGAACGCCAGCGCGCGGTCGAGCATGATCACCCCCACGTCGAGACCTTCTGGGAGCGGTTCGATTACATCCAGAGCCTGGAGACCGACGCGACATCGACCTGGATCAACCATAGCCGCACGGCTGACACCATCGCGATCAACCTGGTGCAGTTCGAGCAACGTTGCGGCGATCTGCGCCTGTCGCTGCCGCCGATCAACGAGCTGAAGCGCCTGCTGCGCACCAGCAAGGCCCGCCGCTTCCTCGACTACAAACCGGTCAACTCGCGCGTCGGAAAGACCGTGAACTGCTGGTGCTTCCATAACCCGGCGCACGCGCCGGCAACCCCTCCCCGCTGAAGAAAGGCTCCGAGCGATGCAATCGAACAGCTGCGCCTCAAGTCCATCCACGCCCATGCGCTTCACCGCCGTGCCAGACGGCGCCGGAGGCGTGCGCCACGAGCTGCGCGCCATCACAGCAGAGCCTGCCGGGAAGGGGAAGGGCAAGCGGAAGCGCAAGGCGCCCGACCCCATCACGAACGCCAGCGCCGAGAGCGCCGCGCAGCAGCTGCGCCAGTTCATCGAGCGCGCCGAAGGCATAATCGAGGAGATCCTCGGCGCGCAGGAAGAGCTGAGCGACGTGTTTGCCGAGGCGAAAAGCACCGGCTTCGACGGTAAGACGATGCGTGCGATCATTGCGCGCAGAAAAAGGGACAGCGACGCTCTGCGGGAAGAGGACATGCTCCTCGAGGCGTACAAAGCCGCGCTGGGCCTAAACTGATGCCGGCGTCCGCCACCAGCCAGCGCCGCCTGCGCCTGCTGCTGCTCATCGCGGCGGCGATCTGCGCCGCGCCAATCCTGCTCATCGTGGTCCTCGCCCGCGCCGCCGCCGCGCGCCGCTGATCCACGTCCCGATAAGGAACGATCATGTCCCTTCACCAGCAAATCACCGCCGACGTCGGCGCCGCCGCTGCCACCCCCGATCCGATCAAGCCGTGGGATTATCTGCGCCTGCGCCGGGGAGCCGCCCGGCTCACCATCGCCCAGGCGGCACGGCCGTTCTGGAAGAACCCGGCGCATCAGGACGACGTCGAGACCATCCTCCTGGGCTTCGAGCAGCCCGACGCAATCATGGATCAGTGGGTCGCCGAGACCATTAACCGCGCCTTCCCGTTCGATCCGCTGATCTACCGCCAGCTCGCCGAGGATCCGGCACACCTGCACCCGCGCCTCTGCCGCACCTGTGGCTGGGACGAATGGACCGAGACCAACGATCTTGAGGGCGCATCGAACAGCTGGGCCGAGGAAGGCGAGCGGTGCAAGCGGTGCGAGCAGCTCGAGCGTCGTGCCGCCGGAACGTGGCAGGCGATGCTGCCGCTGGATCGGGCAGCGTGATGTGCGACGCGCCCAACCTGTTCGGCCGCCTCAGCCACGAAAGCCGGGGCGACCACCTGCGGTATCTCGCGCTTTTGGTGGGGAGCCTGGCTCTGACGATCCTCTGGATCGCGTTCGGCATCGCCCAGCTTTTGGGCTGGCTGTGAACGCCGCCCGCCCCACCCTCGGCGCCGCCCCCCTCAACCAACTCTCGGAGAGCGACACCATGCGCCTCATCGAACGCCCTGGCACGATCCACGATCAGTTCTGCCGCTGCCGCACCTGCAAGCCCGCTGGCCCGGTCTCGGCCGCCGCCGCGGGCGAGACGCGCATCGCCATCCTCTGCATGCTGGCGATCACCGTCGCCACCTGCAGCGTGGTGCTGCACTGATGCCGGGCTGCAACGAAGTCATCGAGGGCGACGCGGAGGTTCTAGCCGCCCTCCGAGACCGGGTCCGGCGGCGCGGAGAGAGCAAGCGCTTCGCCCACGAAGCCGGCCTAAGCGCCGGCGCCATCTCGCAGATTGCCCGCGGCTATCGCCCGCCGAGCGAGAGCGTCGCCAGGGCGCTCGGCTTCCGCAAGATCAGCCGCTGGGTGCGGGCGTGAAGCGGGCCCCTCGCCCGCCGAGCATCTGCGACGCTCCCGGCTGCACCGTGGAGGTTCGCCGCGGCATCCTGATGTGCCGCCCGCACTGGTTCCGCACCCCTCGCCTGCTGCGCGAAGCGATCAGCGCCGCCTGGGCCGAGAAGCGGATCCGCGACTGGTCAGCCGCCTGCCTCGATGCGCGCCGCTGGCACCGAGACAACCCGCCGGCGGCGATCGCCGCGCGCATCACCGGAGAAGCGCTATGAGCGCAGCAGCATATCCCCTCACCTGGCCAGCTGGTCGCCCGCGCTCGCGCCACACTCGCGAAGCGCTGTTCCGCGATGGCAACCAGGGTGGCAAGCGCGTGTCGCTGGATCTCGCGCGCGACCGCCTCGAGCTGCAGATGTCGAAGCTCGGCGCCCGTCCACGCGTCGAGGCTCTGTGGTTGAACCCCGCTGCTGCGGCAGCCATGCCGGCGCCTCGGCCACGCTGATGGCATCCGCGGCTTCATGGCCCTTCGCCGGCCTGCAGATGTTCGGCTACCGCGTCATCCATGCGGATCCCGCGTGGCCGTTCGAAAACTATTCGGCGAAGGGCGAGAGCCGGAATCCCAACCGCCACTATCGGACGATGTCGATCGAGCAGATCAAGGCGCTGCCCGTCGGGCACCTTGCCGGCGACAGCTGCGCCCTGTTCCTGTGGGTCACCGATCCGATGCTTGAGCATGGGCTGGAAACGATGCGCCGATGGGGCTTCCGCTACGTCACCACCGCCTTCACCTGGGCGAAGCGAACGCAGCGGGACACAGGCTGGCACATGGGCACCGGCTACTACACCCGGGCGAATCCCGAGATGTGCCTGCTCGGCATGATCGGAAACATGGGGCTGCCGAAAAGCCGCGGCGTCCGCCAGCTGATCGTCGAGCCGGTGCGCGAGCATAGCCGCAAGCCCGATCGCGTCGCCGGCGACATCGAGGCGATGTTCGACGGTCCCTATGTCGAGCTGTTCGCCCGCCGGCGCCGCAAGGGCTGGGAGAGCTGGGGCAACGACGTCGACAAGTTCGGAGAGGCGGCATGACGCCGCTGATGGATCTGGAGCGCGCGTTGAGCCGGGCTTCGGAGCGCGGCCGAGGGCTGAAGTTGACAGCTGCCCAGCTCGACGTGCTGATCAACACCACTAGCGTCCTCGCTCAGCTGGGCGAGGCCAAGACCAAGCTGCTGCAGGATCAGGCCCGATGTCGCGCAATGCGAGACCAATCTACGAACGCGGACACCTCTGGCTTGACTGGGACCGCCGGCGGGACCGCTCGCTACGCACCCCTTACCTCACCATCTTCCGCTACGACGCCGCAGCGAAGCGGGTCCGAAGCCGTTCGACAGGCGAGACAGCGCACGAAGCGGGCAAGCGGGCCCTAGACCTTCAATACTGCCTCGACACGGGGGAGCCGCCGCCGATCTACTGCCCGTCGTGCGGACAGACGGTGGCCAGCGCGGCGCGCTATTTGGTTGCCGATGCGATCGCGGCCTACCTCGACGCGGCCGCGTCGCGGCCTTCTATCGACTCGATTCGAGCGCGGCTGAACCACGTGCTCGATTATCTCGAGGCGGAGGGCCGGGAGGATACCGTCTGCGCCGACATCGACGATGATTGGGTTCGCCGCTTTCGCACCTGGTCGGCCGCGCGTCCGGTCGAATGGCGGAATGGCAAAGGCGTCGTGACAGTCAGCCGATCGCGATCCCCGGCCACCACCGAGGAAAGCGTGATCCAGCTCAAGACGACACTGAACCACGCTTTCAAAGCGAAGCCCCGCAAGATCGAGCATGCGCCGACGTTCGAGACGTTCGGCCGCAAGAAGGTTTCTCGCCCCAAGACGGTACGGATCGACGTGCCGGCGATGGCCGACATGGTCGCCTATGCGTTCGACAACCCGCGGCGAAAGACGCTGCAGCGATACCTGGTCGCCGGGATCTGTACCTTGGCCCGGCCCGACGCGATCTTCGACATCGATCTCGCGCCGACGCGCCGGCAGTGGGCGCGGGACGCGACTATTCTCGATCTCAATCCGCATGGCCGCATCCAGACCGACAAGCATCGGCCGATTGTGCCGGTGCGGCCTTGGCTTGCCGGTCACCTGACCGAAGTGCTCGACACCTACGAGGCGGGCACGGAGGCCGCCCCGGCGCCGTCGGCTTTCGTCACTTGGGCCGGCGATCCGGTCGACAGCATCAAGACCGCTTGGCGGAGCATGCTGAAGGAACTGCGCCTTCCCCTAATGGACGACTACATGCCCTATGTGATCCGCCGTTCCATGGCGACGACGCTGCGCGAATCGGGCGTGGACCCTTGGCAACTGGCGGGACAGATGGGGCACCGCCTGCTCGACACGACCGAGATCTATGCCCTGCATTCGCCAAGCTATTTGGGCACGGTGCAGCGCGCGATCGAGGAGGTCGTTTCCGAGATCCTGAAACGCGTTCCGGAGGCCCAACACCGGAGTGTCCGGTGTAACGTGCCATCAGAGCCCCGCCGCTTGGTCGCAGCCTGATCTAAAAAGCGGCGCAAATCTGCCAGAAAGCGTGGTGGGCGCGGCTGGGATTGAACCAGCGACCCCTGCGGTGTGAACACAGTGCTCTACCACTGAGCTACGCGCCCACGCTTTGCCGATGAGGGCGCCGGAGCGACCCTCGACCGCAGCGTGATGGTATCCGCTGCGGCGCTGGCGAATACGCATCCGCGATGCGCTTGTCCAGCCTTGCGGACGGCAGAAGCCTACAGGTTGACGGCGTCCTTCAAACCCTTGCCCGGCTTGAACTTGGGGTTGGACGAGGCGGCGATCTTCATCGGCTCGCCGGTGCGCGGGTTGCGCCCGGTCGATGCCTTGCGCTTGCTGACGGTGAAGGTGCCGAACCCGACCAGGCGGACCTCGTCGCCCTTCTTCAGCGTGTCGCCGATGATTCCGAACACGCTTTCCACCGCACCGCTCGCATCGCTCCGGCTCAGACCCGTGACGCCGGCCACCGCCGCGATAAGTTCTTGTTTGTTCATGCCCCAACGCCCCCGCCTGATTTGGTGATTGAGCGGACTCGCGGCCGCGCCTGCCCTTATCTAAGGGCAGGCACTACCAAGCTGTCAAAGAAAAGCGGCTATCCCGGCGCCAAAGCGATCCGCTTCAGTGGTGGATTGCCGCGGCCCCGCCTTCGCCGGTCGCGGGCAGGTTGGCCGGCGGCTCGGTGGCGAGTTCGTCGGTGTCGCTCCACTCGATCGGCACCAGCGGCTCGGCCAGCGCGAGCGCCAGCACCTCGTCGACATGACTGACCGGGATGATCTTCAGCCCCTCGCGGATATTGGCCGGGATCTCGACCAGATCCTTCTCATTCTCCTTCGGGATCAGCACGGTGGTGATACCGCCGCGCAGCGCCGCGAGCAGCTTCTCCTTCAGCCCGCCGATCGGCAGCACGCGGCCGCGCAGCGTCACCTCGCCGGTCATCGCCACCTCGCGCCGCACCGGCAGGCCGGTCAGGGTCGAGATGATCGCGGTGACGATGCCGATGCCGGCCGAGGGGCCATCCTTGGGGGTGGCGCCTTCGGGCAGATGGATGTGGATGTCCTTCTTGGCGAACAGGCTCTGCTTGACGCCGTAGGTGGGCGAGCGCGCCTTGACGAACGACCAGGCGGCCGAAACCGATTCCTGCATCACCTCGCCCAGCTTGCCGGTGGTCTTCACCTGGCCCTTGCCGGGCACGGTGACCGCTTCGATCGTCAGCAGCTCGCCGCCGACCTCGGTCCAGGCGAGGCCGGTGACGGCCCCGATCTGATCCTCTTCCTCGCCGACGCCGAAGCTGAACTTGCGCACCCCGGCAAACTCGTTGAGGTTGTCGGACGTGACCTCGATCTGGCTCGCCTTGCCCTCGAGGATCCGGCGCAGCGCCTTGCGCGCCAGCTTGGCGATCTCGCGCTCCAGCGTGCGCACGCCGGCTTCGCGCGTATAATAACGGATCAGGTCGCGCAGCCCCTCATCGGTCAGCACGAACTCGCCCGGCTTCAGCCCGTGCGCCTCGACCTGCTTGGATACGAGATGGCTCTTGGCGATCTCGACCTTCTCGTCCTCGGTATAGCCTTCCAGCCGGATGATCTCCATCCGATCGAGCAGCGGCTGGGGCAGGTTGAGCGAGTTGGCGGTGGTCACGAACATGACGTCCGACAGGTCGTAATCGACCTCGAGATAATGATCCTGGAACTTGTTGTTCTGCTCCGGATCGAGCACCTCGAGCAGCGCCGAGGCCGGATCGCCGCGGAAATCCTGGCCAAGCTTGTCGATCTCGTCGAGCAGGAACAACGGGTTGGACGTGCCGGCCTTGCGCAGGTTCGACACGATCTTGCCCGGCAGCGAGCCGATATAGGTGCGGCGGTGGCCGCGGATCTCGGCCTCGTCGCGCACGCCGCCGAGCGACTGGCGCACGAACTCGCGCCCGGTCGCCTTGGCGATCGAGCGGCCGAGCGAGGTCTTGCCGACGCCGGGCGGGCCGACCAGGCACAGGATCGGACCCTTCAGCTTGTTGGTGCGCGCCTGCACCGCGAGATATTCGACGATCCGGTCCTTGACCTTCTCAAGCCCGTAATGATCCTCGTCGAGCACCGCCTGCGCGGCGGCGATGTCCTTCTTGACCTTGGACTTCTTGCTCCACGGCAGGCCGAGCAGCACGTCGAGATAGTTGCGCACGACGGTCGCCTCGGCCGACATCGGCGCCATCGTCCGCAGCTTCTTGAGCTCGCCGGTCGCCTTGTCGCGGGCTTCCTTGGACATTTTGAGCTTGGCGATCTTCTGGGCGAGCTCGGCAATCTCGTCGCCGCCCTCCTCGCCCTCGCCATTGCCCAGCTCGCGCTGGATCGCCTTGAGCTGCTCGTTGAGATAATATTCGCGCTGGGTCTTCTCCATCTGCCGCTTCACGCGGCTGCGGATCTTCTTTTCGACCTGGAGCACGCCGAGCTCGCCCTCCATGAAGGCGAACGCCATTTCCAGCCGGCGCGACGGATCGAGCTCGACCAGCAGCGACTGCTTGTCGGAGACCTTGATGTTGATGTTCGCCGCGACCGCATCGGCCAGCCGCGAGGCATCCTCGATCTGGCCGAGCTGGACCGCGGTTTCGGCCGGCATCTTCTTGTTGAGCCGGGCATAATTGTCGAACTGCTCCACCACAGAGCGCATCAGCGCGGACGTCTCGGTCGCCTCGGATTCGCGATCCTCGATCAGCGCGACATGCGCCGAGAGGTGATCGCCCGCCGATTCGAGCGTCTCGAGGGTCGCCCGCTGACGCCCCTCGACCAGCACGCGAACGGTGCCGTCGGGCAGCTTGAGCAGCTGGAGCACGGTGGCGACGACGCCGAGATCGTAAAGCGCGTCGCGGTCGGGATCGTCCTCGGCCGGGTCGAGCTGCGCCACCAGGAAAATCGACTTGTCCGCCGCCATCGCGCTTTCGAGCGCGGCGACAGATTTGTCGCGGCCCACGAACAGCGGGACGATCATCTGCGGGAACACAACGATGTCGCGCAGCGGCAGGACGGGAAGGAACTCGGTCATGGATACTCCGAACGACACCGGCGGGAGCCGGCGACCACAGCCTATATTGGGTGTCCGCCGAAAACCATCAAGCAGAGCGAACCAAGACCGTGCTGCAACGCAGGCCGCACGCGTCGCCGGCGCCCCGTTCCGATGGCAGATCGCGCCGCTGTGGAGCAGATCCCGCATCGGTGATCCACCGCGCCGCGCTACCCATCGCGCAGGGGAGAGGCGCGATGTGGTGGATGCTGTTGGCCGGTCCGGTGGCGTGCGCGGTGGTGCTGGAGTTGCGGCGCGTCCGCCGCGATGCCGTGCAGGAGCGCGACGGCCCGCATCGTTACGCCTGCTACGTCGAGGGGCAGGGCGCGCCGGTGGCGATGATCGAAGTCGGGCGCGATCCCGCCGCGGACCCGCCGCCCACCCGGCCTGACGCGCCGGAGCGCCCACCGGTTGCACCGAGGCTGCACCAAGGGGCCTAGGCGCGATCCGCTATCTCTTGGCGGAAATCCTCAAGAATTTGCGATCGCCGCCACCGCATATCGCACGCCACACGAGTTTCTCTCCTTGAGAGTGAATTGGCACGGCTCCTGCAGTCTCCTCAGCATCGGCATTCACGCCGGTTCAGGAACCAGGGGACATACCATGCAGGCCATCCGCAACCGCACGCTCGCCAGCTTCGGCGCCATCGTCGCGATCGTCGCCACCGTCACCGTGGCCGCCCCGGTGCGCGCCGAAACGACCCAGCAGAGCGTCTCCTACGCCGATCTCGACCTGACGACGCCGCATGGTTCGGCGACGCTTCAGCGCCGCATCCGCAGCGCCGCCAACGCGCTGTGCGGCCCGATCGAACCGGCATTCCGCATGCAGATCGTCGCCTGCCGCAAGGCCGCCATTGCCAATGCCCAGGCAAGCCTGCCCGCCGTTACCCGGCTCGCCGCGCGCTGAGCGCCCCGGTGCCCGCAACCGGCCGGCGACCCCTGGAGATCGCCGGCCACAGCGTGCCCGCTTCGATACACGATTCCTGACCGGGCCAGCCCCCCTCGCCACCGATACAAATCGCGACAATTTCGGGCGCTCCCCGACAAAGTCACGCGACAGCGAGGGCCCAGTTTCAGCTCAACGCCGAACGAGGCGCCCACCAGGAGACACACCATGAAGAAGTTTCTCATCGCCGCCGTCGCCGCCAGCGTCCTCGCCACCCCGGTCCTCGCTGCGCCCTATCAGGGCCGGGACGACCATCGCGGCGGCCGCGCCGAGCAGAACGATCGCGGCGCCCAAAGTCGCGATCAGGGGCAGTATCGCAACCGCGGCCAGGTCCAGAAGCGCGTCGTCATCCACAAGAAGGAAGTCCGCCGCCAGCAGGCGCAGTATCGCAGCTGGCACAAGGGCGATCGCTTCGACAGCCGCTACGCCCGCAACTACCGGGTGATCTCCAGCCCGCGCGCCTACCGGCTGCACGATGCGCCGCGCGGCTATCGCTGGGTCCAGTCGGGCAATGATGCGGTGCTGATCGGCATCACCAGCGGCGTGATCGCCTCGATCCTCGCCAACGTGATCCGCTAATCCGGACGGCGGGAGCGCATGGCCCCGGGGGGAACTTCCTCCCGGGGCTTCGCCTTGTCGCCACCGCCGCCTAAGAAGAAACCATGGCCGACGAACCCCACATCCTCCTCGTCGATGACGAGCGCGACATTCGCGGTCCCCTCGCCGCCTATCTCGGGCGCAACGGGGTGCGCGTCAGCAAGGCCGAGGATGCCGCCGCGGCGCGCGCGATCCTGGCGGTGCACGGCATCGATCTGGTCCTGCTCGACATCATGATGCCGGGGGAGGACGGCATCTCGCTCGCCGGCTTCATCCGCGCGACCACCGCCATCCCGGTGATCTTCCTCACCGCCAAGGCCGAGGAGATGGAGCGGATCATCGGGCTGGAGATCGGCGCCGACGATTATGTCACCAAGCCCTTTTCGCCGCGCGAACTGCTCGCCCGGATCAAGGCGGTACTGCGCCGCGCCAGCAACAATGGCGCGACCCCGGTCCACGCCCCCGAGGCATCCGGGTTCGGCTTCGGCCCATGGGTGCTGCGCGTCGGCGAGCGCGAGCTGGTCGACAGCGAGGGCGTCGCGATCCCGCTTTCCACCGGCGAGTTCAACCTGCTCCACGCCTTCGTCACCCACCCCAAGCGCGTCCTCACCCGCGATCAACTGCTCGATCTGAGCCAGGGGCGGGAGCTTGCCGCGTTCGAGCGGAGCATCGACAACCATGTCAGTCGCCTGCGCCGCAAGGTCGAGGCCGACCCGGCCGATCCGAAGCTGATCAAGACGGTGTGGGGCGGCGGCTACATGCTCGCCGTCGACGTCCGCAGGATATGACGCGCCTCCTCCCGCGCAGCCTTGCCGGGCAGATGACGCTGCTGCTCGGGCTGGCGCTGCTGGTGGCGCAGCTCGTCAACCTCGGGCTGATCCTGAACGAGCGGCAGAAGCTCAGCCTCGCCCAGAATGAGGCGCCGGCGATCACCCGCTTCGCCGATCTCGCCGCCGATCTGGCGCAGGCCGCGCCCGAGTTCCGCGGGCCCATCCTCGCCGACAACTCGCACCGCGGCGCGCGCTTCGCCGTCCAGGCGGACAGCGGCATCCCCGACAACGCCCGCAGCGGCGCGACCGAGGAACGGCTCAGCCGCGCGCTCGCCCAGAACGGCCGGCCTGCGCCGACCGTCCGCGCCGGGCTCGATACCAGCCCGGCGCGTGCCGACCGCCCCGTCCGTCAAGGCCGGCCCAACGCCTCCGCCCGCCAGGACGGGCCACGCGGCGACACCCAGTTCCTGCGTCTTGCGGTGCGCCAGCCGGACGGCCGCTGGCTGGTCGGCCGGATGGCCACGCCGCGCCGCGATCCGTGGTTTGCGGCACGGCTCGCCGCGGCGACGCTGCTGCTCTACCTCATCGTGCTCGGCGCGACGGTGTGGATGGCGCGCCGCATCGCCCGCCCCTTGCACAATCTTACGCGCGCGGCGGAGCGCTTCCGCGGGCGGAGCGATCCGGAGCCGGTCATCGCCGGCGGGCCGGACGACCTCCGTCTGGCGATCGAGGCGTTCAACGCGATGAATGCGCGCGTCGTCGGGCTGCTCGACGAAAAGGATCGGATGCTCGGCGCGATCGGTCACGATCTGCGCACCCCGCTCGCCTCGCTGCGGATCCGGGTCGAGAGCATGGAGCCCGACGGGGAACGCGAAGCCGCGGTCGCCAAGATCGAGGAAATGGCCTCGATGCTCGAGGACATCCTCGTCCTCGCCCGCTCGGGCCGGGTGCGCGAGCAATCCCGGCCGGTCGACGCGACCGCGCTCGCCGAAGCGGTGGTTGAGGAATATCGGGCACAGGGCGAGCCGGTGCGGTTCGCGCCGTCGCCCCGCGCGGTCCTCCAGGTCCAGTCGACCCTGCTGCGGCGGGCGCTGCGCAACCTGATCGACAATGCGGTCGCCTATGGCGGCGGCGCCGAAGTCGTGCTGATCGCGCGCGACGACGGGGTCGAACTGCGGATCAGCGATACCGGCCCCGGCATCGCGCCCGATCAGATGGAACAGGCGCTGATCCCGTTCCACCGCCTCGAACAGTCGCGCAACCGCGCTACGGGGGGCAGCGGCCTGGGGCTGGCGATCGCCAAGAGCGTCGCCGAAAGCCATGGCGGCAGGCTGACGCTCGCCCAGAACCGGCCGACCGGGCTGATCGCCGCCATCTTCCTGCCGCGCGCGCCGGAACAAGCGGACGGCGCGCGCGATTGAACGGGCGCGGAACGGCTTGCATGGGCGACGGGTCTAGTTAGGAAGCCGCCTCACTTGCGGACGGAGATCAGATCAGCATGGCATCGGGGTTGGTAGCACTGCTCGACGACGTGGCGGCCATTGCGAAGCTCGCCGCCGCCTCGCTCGACGACGTTTCGGCCGCCGCCGGCAAGGCGGGCGCCAAGGCGGCCGGCGTCGTCATCGACGATACCGCGGTGACGCCCAATTATGTGATGGGCTTCACCCCCGATCGCGAGCTGCCGATCATCTGGAAGATCGCGCTCGGTTCGCTGCGCAACAAATTGCTGTTCCTGCTCCCCGGCGCGATCGCGCTGAGCGCGTTCGCGCCCTGGGCGGTCACGCCGCTGCTGATGGCCGGCGGCGCCTATCTCTGCTTCGAGGCGGCCGAGAAGATCATCGAGGCGATCTCGGGCGACGATCACGGCCACCAGGCAGTGATCGAGGGCGGCGATCCGAAGGAGATCGAGGACCAGCAGGTGTCGGGCGCGATCCGCACCGATTTCATCCTCTCGGCCGAGATCATGGCGATCGCCCTTGCCGACATCGCCGATCGCCCGCTCGTCACCCAGGCGCTGATATTGGCGCTGGTCGGCATCGTCATCACGCTGGGCGTCTACGGCGTCGTCGCCGTGATCGTGAAGATGGACGATATCGGCCTCCACCTCGCCAAGCGGAGCACGTCGGCGGCGCGCCTGATCGGCCGCATGCTGGTGCGCACCATGCCGGTGCTGCTGAAGGCATTAGCGCTGATTGGGACCGCGGCGATGCTGTGGGTCGGCGGCGGGATCATTGTCCACGGGCTCGAGCATTTCCACTTTGCGGCAGTGCCGGGAGCGATCGATCATGTCGCGGTCGGCGTCGCGCGCTCTGCCGGGGGTGCCGCCGGCCTCGTCGAGTGGATCGTCTTCGCGCTCGGATCGGCGGTCGTCGGGATGGTCGTCGGCGGCGCGATCGCCGCGATCGTCCACCTCACCGGCCCCCGCAAGACTGCCGAGGCCGCCTGAGCGGAGGCCTCAGCCGCCACGCCCGACCTTATTTGGCCGCAACCTTGACGACATAGCTTGCGAGGGTGGCGATCTCCTGCTCGTTCAGCTGGCCCGCGAAGGCCGGCATCGCGCCCTGGCCGTTGGCGACGCGATCGACGACAAGGGCGTGGCTCAGGTTGGGATTGCCGTCGAGCGCCGGACCGACATGCCCGGTCGCGCCCGCGTCGCCCAGCACATGGCAGCTGCCGCACGCAAAGTTGGTGAACAGATCACGCCCCTGATCGAGCATCGCCGGCGTGACGCCCGCGGGCGCGGCAGACTGTGGCGCGGCAGGCTGTGGTGCCGCGGCACTCGGCGCGACAGCCGGGGCGGCGGCAACGGGAGTCGGGGGAGCGGCGCCGGGGGCCGGGACCGGAGCCGCGGCGCTGCTCGGCGAGGCCACCGGCGCGGTGCCAGGGTCATTGGCGGCGCACGATGCGAGGCTCAGCGCGATCGTCGTCAGGCCGAGCCTCGCGGCGGTCGATACGATAGTTGCCGGCACGACGGCTCTCCTGTTTGCTGGCCCACGGCGGCTATGCCGAGGCGGACTGTTGGGCGCAACGCTATGCGCGATCGGGGAGGTGTCAACCGCCATCGGAGATCGATATCCGGGCTTATCGGCGCTCTGTGGCACGCGCGCAGCAGGTGCGTGCCCATCGCCCGCGGCCCCCGTACGAGCAAAGATCCGTTGTCACAACAACGGAAGATGGGCTAGACTCCCACGGCCGGCGAGCAGCATTCCACGACCGGTCGACCAGAGAATGCGGGGGGAGACTGCGAGTGTTTAATCTGCCGCGCATGCATGCGCGATGGCGCCGTTCTATTCGCGGCGGGACGAGGGTGATGACGTGCGGGCTGGCCCTGATGGTCGCCGCCTGCGCCCAGAATCCGTCTCCGCGAGCGGGCGTTTCGACCCCGGACACGAGCTTCGACTTCGTCGGCTGGGATTCCTATCTCGGCGGCGGCGATTCCTCGCAATTTTCCTCGCTCGACCAGATCAATCGGGCGAACGTGACCAAGCTGCAGGTCGCCTGGATCTATCCGGCGGGCACCGGAACCGGCGGCAACCGGTTCAACCCGCTGGTCGTCGACGGCGTGATGTATGTCGTGGCGCATGATTCCGCCGTGGTCGCGCTCGATGCCGCGACCGGCAAGGAGCTTTGGCGCCGCACCAACAAGGGGCGCGTTGGCGCCCGGGGCATGAATTTCTGGAAGAGCGCGGACGGCCGCGATCGCCGCCTGCTGTTCATCAACGACGGCATGCTGCGCGCCATCTCGGCCGACACGGGCGAACCGATCGAGGCGTTCGGCCAGGCCGGCAAGGTCGATCTGCGCACCGGGCTGCAGGGTGATCTCACCAAGATCCGCCCGCTCCAGACCGACAATCCCGGCCGGATCTTCGAAAATCTGCTGATCATCTCGCTGCCCGCGGGCGCCTATGACTATGCCTCCGCGCCGGGCGACATCCATGCTTATGACGTGCGCACCGGCGCGCTGGTGTGGCAGTTCCACGTCGTTCCACGGCTCGGCGAGTTCGGGTCGGAGACCTGGCCGGAAAAGGGCCGCGAGAATTTCGGCGGCATCCACAACTGGTCTGAGTCGACGATCGATAAGGATCTCGGGATCGTCTACATCCCGACCGGGACCGCGCGGTACGATTTCTACGGCGGCAACCGCGCCGGCGACAATCTGTTCGCGAACAGCATCCTGGCGCTCGACGCCCGCACCGGCAAGCGCGTCTGGCATTATCAGACGATCCATCACGATCTGTGGGATTATGATCTTCCCACCGCCCCGAAGCTGCTGACGATCCACCGCGACGGCAAGGCGATCCCCGCGCTGGTCCAGCCGAGCAAGCAGGGCTTCCTGTTCGTGTTCGATCGCCGCGACGGCAAGCCGATCTGGCCGATCGAGGAGCGGCCGGTGCCGGCCTCCGACGTGCCGGGCGAAAAGGCCTCGCCGACCCAGCCCTTCCCCACCCTGCCCTTGCCCTTCGCCCGGCAGAGCTTCACCGAAGCGGATATTAATCCGCACATTTCGGAGGCGGACAAGGCCAAGGTCCGCGAGATCTTCCGGACCCACCGCAACGAGGGGCTGTTCACCCCGCCGACGATCCGCGGCACGATCCAGATGCCGGGGCATAATGGCGGCACCAATTACGGGCTGTCGTCGGTCGATCCGCTGCGTCAGCGCTTCTACGTCGCGGCGAAGTCGCTGCCGACGATCATCAAGCTGACCGCCGACAAACGCGAGCAGGCGCTGGCGGCGATGCCCAATGGCGGCGGCGACGTGATCCCCTATCGCGCCCCGGTCGACTTCATGATGCAGAGCAACAGCCTCTCGGCGGTCGGCCCACCCTGGTCGACGATCACCGCCTACGACATGAACGAGGGCCGCATCCTGTGGCAGGTGCCCGACGGCGAAGTGACGATGCTCGAGCAGAAGGGCATCACCGGCGTCGGCAGCCATGCTCCGCGCGGCGGCCTGGTCACCACCGCCGGCGGCCTGATGTTCGTCGGCACCTCGTCGGATCGCAAGTTCCGCGCGCGTGACGTCGACAGCGGCAAGGTGCTGTGGGAGATCGATCTGCCCGCCGCATCCGAAGGCGTTCCGGCGATCTATGAAGTCGGTGGACGGCAGTTCGTGGTCATTCCGGTCGGCGGCAACGGCGCCTTCTCCGATGGCTTCGGCATGCCCAAGCCGGGACCGAACCAGTTCATGGCCTTCGCCCTGCCGGCCGGCACCAAGACCGGCGGGAAGCGGTGATGAACCGGCGCGATCCCGCCGACCTGCCGATCCGCAACCCCATTACCTCGCCGCGGGCCTCCCGCGCCTCAACCCAAAAGTGAGATCCAGAATGGCTCGTGCAAAGACTCTGCGCATTGCCGTGGGTTCGGCGCTGCTTGGCGCCGCCTCTCTCGGCGCTTTCGGCCTGGCCACGGCTTCGGCCCAGCCGGCCGCTGCGACCCAGCCGGCTGCGGCGGCCGGGGCCCCGCAGCGGGACCTGACCGTCCTGCCGCCGGTGCCCAAGACCTACCAGCCCAAGAAGACGCCGTGGGGCGAACCCGATTTCCGCGGCACCTGGCCGATCGACCATCTCGGCGGCCTGCCGCTGCAGCGCACCCCCGAGCAGGGCAATCGCGTCTTCCTGACCGACCAGGAATTCGCCGAGCGCGAGGCGCGGATGGAGCGTTCCAGGAACGCCGCCGAAACCGAGACCAAGGCCAACAAGCTCGGCATGGGCAATTGGGTCGAGATGACCGGCGCGGGTCGCCGCACCTCGCTGCTGGTGGCACCCGCCAACGGCCGCCTGCCGGCCCTGACCGCCGAGGGCCAGCGTCGCCACGACACCGGCCGTTCGAGCTGGGTCAAGGACCAGACGTTCGACTGGGTCAGCGATTTCGACAGTTGGGATCGCTGCATCTCGCGCGGCTTCCCCGCCTCGATGCTGCCGTTCCGCTACAATAACGGCATCCGCATCTTCCAGGCGCCCGGCGTGGTCGTGATCGACCTCGAGATGATCCACGATTCCCGGATCATCCGCACCGACGGCAAGCCGCCGCGGCCGAGCAAGGTCAAGACCTGGATGGGCGACAGCCGCGGCCATTGGGAAGGCAATACGCTGGTGATCGAGACCGACAACATTCAGACCGGCGCCTCGCCGCTCAACATGGCGACGATCGGCGCACCGCCGAACAACGTCCTGGCGATGAGCGATCAGGCCAAGGTGATCGAGCGGCTGACGATGACCAGCCCGGACACGATCATCTACGAGATGACCTTCTCCGATCCGGTGATGTGGACCGCGCCGTGGACGGTGCGGCTCGATTGGCAGCGCAACGAGAAGTACGACTTCTTCGAATATGCCTGCCACGAGGGCAACGTCCAGATCCGCAACTATATCACGGCCTCGCGCGCCCAGCGTGCCAAGGATGCGGCAGCGGCCGCGGCTCCGGCCAAGAAGTGAGCGGGATGAGCGCACGTGCGGTGACGGTGCGAATTGCTCTGGCGGCGGCGGTGCTCGCCGCCGCGCCGGCAGCGCACGCGGCGCTCACCAAACCCGTCAAGACGCAGACGGGCCTCGTCGCCGGAGCCCCCGGCAAGAAGCCGGGGGTCACGGTCTTCAAGGGGATCCCGTTCGCGGCGGCCCCGATCGGCAATCTGCGCTGGAAGGCGCCGCAGCCTGCCAAGCGCTGGAGCGGCGTGCGCCAGGCCAATGCCTACGGCAAGGTCTGCATCCAGCCGCCCGGCAAGGGCCGCGTCAACCCGGCGACGGACATGCCGGATTCGCCCGGCATGTCCGAGGATTGCCTCAACCTCAACGTCTGGACCCCGGCCAGGAAGGCGGGCGCAAAGCTGCCAGTGATGGTCTGGCTCTATGGCGGAGCCTATGGCGAAGGCGGCGGATCGGCTCCGTTCAGCGAGGGCGACAACCTCGCCGCCAAGGGCGTGGTGCTGGTCACCTTCAACTACCGCGTCGGATCGCTCGGCTTCATGGCGCATCCCGAGCTGACCGCGGAATCGCCGCACAAGGCGTCGGGCAATTACGCGCTGATGGATTCGATCGCGGCGTTCAAATGGGTCCAGGCGAACATCGCCGCCTTCGGCGGCGATCCGGCCAACGTGACGATCTTCGGTGAATCCGCCGGTGCGGCGATGAACGCCGGGCTGGTCGGCTCGCCCGTCGCCAAGGGCACCTTCCGCCGTGCGATTGCCGAGAGCGGCGCGTGGATGGGGCTCGGCATCGCCAAGATGATCCCGCGCGCGACGGCCGAGGCGGCCGCGGTCAAGGCGGCCGAGGCGATCGGCAAGAAGACGCTCGCCGAACTGCGCGCGCTGCCGGCGCAGGAGGCATTCGACAAGCTTCCGCGGCAGGGCATGATCATCGATGGCTGGGTCATCCCCGAAGACCTGTCGACCACCTTCGCCGCCGGCCGGCAGAATTCGGTCGACGTGCTCGTCGGGTCGAACGGCGAGGAAGGATCCTTCACCGCCGGTTTCGGCCCGCCGATGACCGCCGCGACGTGGCGCGAGGGCGCGGCCAAGCGTTGGGGCGATCTGGCCGAGGTCGGTCTCGCCGCCTACCCGGCGACCACGGACGACGAGGCCAGGAAGGTCGCGTCGGTGCCCTTCTCCGATACCCTGGCATGGCATATGCGGCTGTTCGCCGAGCGCCAGGCCAAGATCGGCAAGAAAGCCTGGCTCTATTACTTCACCCACCAGCCGCCTTATGATCCCGGCAAGCCCAATCTCGGCGCGGCGCATACCGCCGAAATCCCCTATGTCTTCGACAATCTGGAGGCGCCGCGCACCTTCCCGGGGCAAAGCTCGGTCGCTTTGGCGAGCGCCGATCCGCGCGAGCAGGCGTTTGCCGATCAGGTCTCGAGCTATTGGGTGAACTTCGCCCGCACCGGCAACCCGAACGGCGCCGGCCTGCCGCAATGGCCGCGGGTCAACGAGCTTGGCGCGACCGAGGCGATGGTGCTCGATGTCGATGGTTCGGGACGCGGTCCGTGGCTGACCCAGCCGAAGATCGATTTCTTCGACAAGCTGCACATGCGCGACGTCGGAGCCCGCTGAGGCAATTGGCAAGGAATGGCGGCGGTCGGGCATGACCATGGCCCACCGCCGCCGCTTGCACCCTTGGCGACCTGTTCGATCGAGCCTGATCATTTCCCCGCAAGCCATGCGCGCCCGTACCTTTCCGCGCGATAGCGGCCCGAGAGCGCGCCCGCCGATGCTCCGCTGGCTGTTGCTGCTCGTCGCCTTGTTCGTCGCGACACCCGCGCTCGCCCATCCCGCGCCGTTCAGCTATCTCGACGTCCATCTGCGCGATGGCGGGATCGACGGCACCCTCGTCGTCCACGTCATCGACGTCGCGCACGATCTCGGCCTCGCCGCTCCGGAACAGCTGCTCGACCCGAAGATCCTCGGCCCCCGGCGACGGGCGATCGCCGCGCTGGTCGGCGCGCGGCTGATGCTGCGCAGCGGGGGCGCCTCCCTCACCCCGCGATGGACGGGGATCGTCGCCGTCCCGAACGACGCCGCGCTGCGGCTGTCGTTCCACGCCGCCCCGGCCCAAGGCGGCGCGCTGACCGTCGCGGGTGCGCTGTTCCCCTACGATCCGAACCACCAGACCTTCGTCAACGTCTACGAGGGCGATGGGCTCAAGCAGCAATGGATCTTCAGCCGCAGCAGCCCGCCGCGGACCCATTATCTGGGGACGACCGCCGGCCGGGTCGCGGTGATGAAGACGTTCATCGCCTCGGGCATCCACCATATCCTGATCGGCCCCGATCACCTGCTGTTCCTGGTCGCGCTGCTGCTGCTCGGCGGTAGCTGGGGAACGCTGATCCGCATCGTTACCGCCTTCACCGTCGGGCACAGCATCACCCTTTCGCTCGCCGCGCTCGACATCGTCACCCCGCCAGCCTCGTTCATCGAACCCGCGATAGCGCTCAGCATCGTGTTTGTCGGAACCGACAATCTGGTGCGCGGACAGGGGCGCGATCTGCGCCCGTGGGTGGCATTGCTGTTCGGGCTGGTCCACGGCTTCGGCTTCGCCAGCGTGCTGCGGAGCTTCGGCCTGCCCCGGGAAGCGCTGGGATGGTCGCTCTTTTCGTTCAACGTCGGCGTCGAACTGGGGCAGCTCGCCGTCGTCCTGCTGGTTGCGTCGCTGCTGGACTTCATTCGCCGGCGGAGCCACACCATGGCGCATCATGTGGTCGTCGCTGGCTCGACGGTGGTAATCGCCGCGGGCACCTATTGGTTCGTACAGCGGCTGTTTTTTCCGGAGGGGATATAATGAAGCGAACGGCAATCCTGACCACGGTCGCGTTGACCGGCCTGATGGCGGTCGGCGTCGCGGCCCAGCGCGGGCCCGCGCTTCCGCCGCCGGAGCCGATCCAGAAGATCGGCACCAACCTCTACAAGATCTTCGGCGGAGGCGGCAACACGACGGTCTTCGTCCGCTCCGACGGCGTCGTCCTGGTCGACACCAAGCTCGCCAATTATGGCCAGACGATCCTCGACCAGGTGAAGACGGTGACCGACAAGCCGGTCACGATGATCATCAACACCCACGTCCATCCCGACCACAATGGCAGCAACGATTTCTTCAAGGCGGCGCGGCCGACCGTCGAGATCGTGACGCACGAGAATAACCGTAAGTGGATCGCCGCCAATCCGCGCTCCAACCCGGCGATGGTGCCGACCCGCACGTTCACCGACCGGACGACGCTGGGCAAGGGCAAGGACCGGATCGACCTTTATTATTTCGGCGCGGGCCACACTAATGGCGATGCGTTCGTGGTGTTCCCGTCCGAACGCGCGATGCAGATCGGCGACCTGATGGCGTGGAACATGGCGCCCCTGATCGATCCCGGCTCGGGCGGCAGCGTGATCGCTTTGCCCGACACGCTGGAGAAGGCGGTCAAGCGCATCAAGAATGTCGACAAGGTCATCGAGGGCCACGGCCACGTCAATACGTGGGCCGGCCTGCGCGCCTATGCGGCGTTCAACCGGGCCCTGCTCAACGAGGCCAAGACCGCGCTCGCCCGCGGCCGGACCCCCGAGCAGGCGGTGGCCGCACTCGAGAAGAAGCCCGAGTTCGCGGTGTTCCTCAAGCAGGAGCTGCTCCACGGCATGGAATATGGCGGCACGCCGAAATCGCGCGCGCTGATCAACGTCAACGTCGCCTTCCAGGAACT
>JAQGKS010000110.1 GCA_028289965.1 Sphingomonas bacterium | reverse complement strand
GGAAGAAGCCGAAGGGAACCCAGAGCGAGGAAAATGGCGGTCCAAGACAACGAACGTCCGCTTACCTCAGGGCTCCGCTCCAAAGCCGTAATTCCAGTTTCCACCCATTATGTCGCCGAAAAGGTTTCAGGCTGTTGCGCGCTCGCCTGTGTCTGCTAACGTGTTTTTTAGCGAGAAGGCGATGATCTTCGTGCTTTGAAAGCAGCCAGTTAGGCGACCATCTGGTCTCCTCTTCTGGCACCATTTTCCCGCAAGGGATAACCGGATCGGTCGAGCGGCAAACGCTCACGGCCCCCGTGCGCTACAGCGCGTCCCAGATTAGTTTTGCGCCGACCGGGATCATCAGCGCGTAGATCGATGTGTAGAAGCGGTCCGGGGCGACGGTGCGGACGAGGCGGACGCCGGCGAAGGTCGAGAGGATCGCGACCGGGATCAGGATCGCCGTCGCCAGCAGGTTTTCGCGCGTGAACTGCCCCAGAGCGAGATAGGCCGGCACCTTGAGCCAGTTTACCGCGGCGAAGAAGATCGCGGTGGTGCCGACGAACACGTCGCGCTCCAGCCGCTTGGGCATCACCCACATCTGATAGGGCGGGCCGCCGGCATGGGCGATCTGGCTGGTGAAGCCCGCGCCCACGCCGAACAGCGCGCCGACCCAGGCGGGGGAGTCGGACGCCGCGGCCAGCCGCCCGCCGCGCTCGACCCACAGCCGCTGGACCGCGAACAGGATCGACAGCACGCCGACCGCGCCGAGCACCGCATCGGTCGATACCGCCGCGGCCAGCCAATAGCCCGCGAGAATGCCGAGCGCGGCGCCGGGCAGCATCGCGCGGAGCACCGGCCCGTCCCAGCTGTGCCGGAACGCCCACACGCCGACGACATCCTGGATGATCAGGATCGGCAGCAGGATCGCGGCGGCGCTGACCGGCGATATCGCCAGCGCGAGCAGCGGCAGCGACAGCGCGCTGACCCCGACGAAGCCGCCCTTCGACAGCCCGAACAGGATCACGGCCGGTATCGCCGCAGCGTAGAAATAGGGATCGCTGAGCATCACGCCCTTTGGCCTGCACGGATGAAGATTGCCACAACCCGGTCCCGGCGCACTATCCGGGAAGCAAGAGGATTACGGGTAGCGGACGGGCTGGGGCTCATCGGGCAGCGGGATGAATTCCTGTTCGCCGGGGACGTGCAAGAACCGATCCGCGCGCCAGTCGGCCTTGGCCTGCTCGATCCGCTCGGCCGAACTGGAGACGAAATTCCAGTAGATGTGGCGGCTCTCGGGGAAGGGCTCGCCCCCGGCCAGCATCAGCCGGGCAGGGCCGGTGGCGCGCAGGATGATCTCGGCGCCGGGCTTGAAGACGATGAACTCGCCCTTGGCGAAGCCCCCCGCCTGGCCTACCACCTCGATCTCGCCCGAGACGACATAGAGGGCGCGTTCGACATGCTCGGCGCGCAGCTGATAACGGGCGCCGGCGGCGAGCACGATATCGGCATAGACCATGTCCGAATAGGTCCGCACCGGCGAGGTCAGCCCGTCGGACGTGCCGGCGATCAGCGTCAGGCGCACGCCCGCCGCATCGATCGTCGGGATTTCGTGGGCCTTGTAATGGGTGAAATCGGGCGCGGCCTCTTCGTCGCGGGTAGGAAGCGCGACCCAGGTCTGGAGCCCGAACAGCGAACCGCCCGTGGCGCGCGTTTCCGGCGCGGTGCGCTCGGAATGGACGATACCCGATCCGGCCGTCATCCAATTGACCTCGCCCGGGCGGATCGCCTGCACCGAGCCGACCGAATCGCGGTGCAATATCTCGCCGTCGAGCACGTAGGTGACGGTGGCGAGGCCGATATGGGGATGCGGGCGCACGTCCAGCCCCTCGCCGCCGGCAAAGGTCGCCGGGCCCATCTGGTCGAAGAAGATGAACGGCCCCACCATCCGCCGCTGCGGCGAGGGCAAGGCCCGGCGCACGGTGAAGCCGTCGCCGAGATCGCGCACCGGCGGCAGGATCACCAGATCGACGCCGTCGACGCTGCTACGCACGCTCATTGCCTTGCTCCTCGTTCGTCGTCCGGCATGTCGCGGGGCGGGGCGTCCGGGGACGATCCCTTGGCCGGGCCCCGCGGTCAATCGTTCAGGCGACGTCGACCAGGATGATCTCGCTATCCTCGAGCGCGGTGACGGTGACGGTTGCCAGATCGCGGAGGGCGGCGCCGTCGCGGGCGGCGACGCGGATGCCGTCGATCTCGACCGCCCCGGTGGCCGGGACGAGATAAGCGCGCCGATCCGGGCCCAGTGGATATTCGACGGTTTCGCCCGCCCGCAGCGTCGCTGCGACCACGCGCGCATCGCTGCGGATCGGCAGCGCATCCTCGTCGCTGGCAAGGCCGGAGGCGAGGGTGACGAACTGGCCGGCGCGATCGCCCTTGGGAAAGGGCTTGGCGCCCCAGCTCGGGCGCTCGCCGGTCCGCGTCGGCACGATCCAGATCTGGAAGATCCGGGTGGCCACGTCCTCCCGATTATATTCGGAATGGGCGATGCCGGTCCCGGCGGACATCACCTGGACGTCGCCCGCTTCGGTGCGGCCGACATTGCCGAGATTATCCTGGTGGGTGATCGCGCCTTCGCGGACATAGGTGATGATCTCCATGTCGCGGTGCGGATGCGCGGGGAAGCCGGTGTGCGGCGCGATCGTATCGTCGTTCCACACCCGCAAATTGCCCCAGCTGGTGCGCTTGGGATCATGATAATTGGCGAAGGAGAAATGGTGCTTGGCATCAAGCCAGCCATGATTCTCGCCGCCGAGGGTGGCGAAGGGGCGAAGTTCGATCATCGTTTGTCTCCCGGATACGGGTGTCAGGCGGAGAGGAGGGCGAGCGCATCGACCTGGCCGCGGCTGAAGCCGTGGGCGACGAGATCGGGCACGAGCCGTTCGGCCGGCTTGCGCTGGCGGCGGGTCTCGTAGACGAAACTGCGGATCGCCTCGAGCCGCCGATCGGCCAGCGGGCCGGGCGGGGCGTTGCCGGTGAGCGCGGTGTAGAGGCGCCGCACCGGGCCGGCCTTGGTATCGCCGGCGCAGCCGCACCGCGCCGCATCGTTGATCGCGATCGACACCGCCTGCCATTCCGATCGGCTGAGCCTGGGTTCCATCAGGGCCTGCATCGCATCCTCCACCATTCGATGGAGTGGATGTAGGGAATGCAGGCTTGCCTGATCAGCGGGATAAGTTTGTGGTGGCTGTTCGACGGATTAGAAAAGTACGCGCCACCTCACGGCAAGCGTTCGAGTAGCGCCATTGCCGCGGCCGGGGCCTTGGGTTTGTGACCGTTGATCATGAACAGGAACACGTCGCGGCCGTCGCCGGGTGGCGGCGGCGGCGCGACATAGAGCAGGTCATCCGGCGCGCGCCCATCGGCCCAACCGCGGACGACCGTGGCCCAGCGATCGAGCGCCGAGGGGGCGTAGCCGGTCGGTTCCTCCTCCCGCGCGTCCTGGAGGCGGGCGTAGACGAAGTCCGCGGTAAGGTCGGCGATGGAAGGGTAAGCGGGGCTGTCGGCGAAGACGATCGCGACGCCGGCATCGCCCGCCATCTGCACGAAGGCGGGGTCGCGGAAGCTTTCGTGCCGCACCTCGACCGCGTGGCGCAGCCGCAGCCCGTCCTGGGACGACGGGAGCAAAGCGAGGAAGGCGGCGAAGTCGGCCGGATCGAAGCGCTTGGCGGCCATGAACTGCCACAGGATCGGGCCGAGCTTGTCGCCGAGCGCGGTGAAGCCCTGGCCGAGGAAGCGGCCGATCGCCTCGGCGCCATCGCCCAGCACCTTGCGGTTGGTGCAGAAACGCGACGCCTTGATCGCGAAGATGAAGCCGGGCGGGACGGCTCCGGCCCATTTGGCGAAGCTGTCGGCGCTTTGCAGCCGGTAATAGGTCGCGTTGATCTCGATCGCGGTGACGTGCGCCGCGGCATATTCGAGTTCGCGCGCGTGGGGCAGGCCGGCCGGGTAGAAGGGGCCGCGCCAGGGCGGGAAGGTCCAGCCGCCGATGCCGATATGGATCTTGCCGCTGCTCATCCGATCACCCCGCTACCAGATGGGCGATGGTGGACCGGTTGCGCCAGCGCACACAAGATCGCGCCGGATGACCGGCGCGATCTTCGCATGGTGTCAGAGTGTCACGATGTCAGAGTGTCACGAGGTCGGAGTATCAGGGCCTCAGGAGGCTGCCACGCCGTCGCTCGTCGCCGCCTTGCTGGCGGCGGTCTCCGCGCGGATCGCGTCGCCGCGTTCCACGCGCCGGGCCATGTCGAGCCAGGCTTCCTGCGAGCGCAGATAGCGTTCGCGGACATTGTCGAGCGGGGCCTGATCCGCATCACGGCCGCACTCGGCGGCGCGGGCGTGGTAGAATTCGAGCGTCGACATGGAGAACTCCCTTTTTCCGCCCAGACCGGATGTCCGATCGAGACCGGCTATGCGATCGGGAGCGACCGGGATGGCCGATCCCGATCGTGGGTCAGCCGATCAGATCGGCGACGATCCGGCGAAGCTCTCGCCGGGAGAGGTGGGGCGTGGGCCGCGAGGCCGAAGCATGGAAGGAAGGAAGGCTGCGATGGTGCAGCGGATGGTTGGTCGTATCAGTCGTCAGAAGGTACATTCAGGTCCTTGGCCGGCGAAGTGCGCCGGCACGATATAAGTGGCGTAAGCCGATCAGCGGCGGAAGGTCCGTCGCTGGCCGGGTGCCGCGCCCGGGGTTTTTTCCCGGAAGATGATGCGGCCTTTGTCGAGGTCGTATGGGGTCATTTCGACCTGCACGCGATCGCCGACCACCGAACGGATCCGGTGACGGCGCATGCGCCCCGCGGTGTAGGCGATGATCTGGTGTTCATTCTCGAGCATGACGCGAAAGCGCCCGTCGGGAAGGATTTCCGCGATCTGCCCGTCGAGGGTCATCAGGTCTTCTTTTGCCATGACGATCAGGCCTGCTGCAGGTTGATGGCTGAGACCTTGCCGCGGCGATCGGTCTCAAGCTCGTAGCTGACGCGCTGGTCGGTATCGAGGCCCGTCATCCCGGCCTGCTGTACCGCGCTGATGTGGACGAAGGCATCGCCGCCGCCACCTTCGGGCGCGATGAAACCATAGCCCTTGTCGCTGTTGAAAAACTTGACGGTGCCGATCGGCATACCGGATTCCCCTGCTCGTTTAGGACGCACCGCTACTCTTGTGGCGGCGTGGCCGGAGAAGCGAGAAGGGAAGGCGGTGCCCGTCGGGGCATCAAGATCCGTCACAAGCGACGTCGACCCGTGCTACATGGGCCCAATTGGCGGATTTTGCAATCCCGCCACCCTCGCGCGCCGGTTTCGATCAGTCCAAGCCCAATGCTGCGGCAAGCTCGGCCGGAGCCAGTTCGCGGGCGAGCTGGTCCATCCGGCACTGGTGCGGCGCCTTGTCGGGGCGCCAGCGGACCAGGCTGGTGCCGTGACGGAAGCGGGCGGCGGTGACCTGATCGTAGCCGACCTCGACGACCAGTTCGGGGCGCAGCGGCTGCCACTCGGCCGAGCGCGCGCCGCTCCACCGGCTCGGCCCGCCGGGCGCCTTGCCGGTGAATCCCGGCGGCGCGACCAGCGCCTCCAGCCGCGCGGTCAGCGCGTCCCGCGCGTCGTGCGGGATGGCCGAGGTGAAGCCGACATGATCGAGCAGCCCGGCATCGTTATAGAGCCCGAGCAGGAGCGAGCCGACCACCGGCGCGTCGCTGGCATAGCGGAAGCCGCCGACGACGCAGTCCGCGGTGCGGCGCTGCTTGACCTTGATCATCGCCCGCTCGCCCGGCGCATAGGGCGCGTCGCGGCGCTTGGCGACAACGCCGTCGAGCGCGCCGCCTGCGGCATCGAGCCAGGCGAGCGCCCGCGCGCGATCATGGGTGCAGGGCGACAGCAGCATGCCCGGCTGCGCGTGCGTGGCATGGAAGGCGGCGAGCGCGGCGCGGCGATCCTCGAGCGGCGCACCGAGCAGGCTGGTCCTGTCCCCGTTCGCGAGCATGTCGAACAGCATCAGCTGGGCCGGGGTTTCGGCGGCGAGCTTGCGGATTCGGCTTTCCGCGGGATGGAGCCGCGCCTGTAGCGCATCGAAGGACAGGGTGTCGCCGATCGGGATGATCAGCTCCCCGTCGAGTACGAAGCGATCCGCCGGGATCGCCGCCAGCCGGGCGACGACCTCGGGAAAGAAACGCGCGAGCGACTTGCCCGACTTGGACCGCAGCTCGACCGTGTCGCGGGCGCGAAAGGCGAGGAAGCGAAAGCCATCCCATTTCGGCTCGAACTGCCAGCCGGGCCCTTCCGGTAGCGCGGCGGCGAGCTTGGCCTCCATCGGCTCCAGCCCCGGCACCGGCTCCGGCGCGACTTCCTCCCCGTGCGATCCGTCCACCGGCTCCTCCGTCGCTGCGCCTGGGCAAGCGACGCGCGAGGCGGGCGGCCGGTTCCGCCCGGCCGCGTCAGCCGGCGCGGCGGATCAGGTCCATGTCGTGGACGACGACGCAGTTGCGGCCATTATGCTTGGCCGCATACAGCGCGGCATCGGCGCGGCCGAGCGCGGGATCGAGATCGGCGTCGCGCGGATCGACCAATGCGACGCCGATGCTGGCGGTAAGCCGGATCGAGCCGCGGCTGACCACGATCGGCATCCGATCGACCGTCTCGCGCAGCGACTCGGCGACGCGGTGCGCCTCGGCCAGATCGGCGCCGGGCAGGATGATGCCGAATTCCTCGCCGCCGAGCCGCGCGGCGATGCCATGTTCGCCGAGCACGGTGCGGCAGGTCGAGGCGAAACTGCGCAGCGCCTCGTCCCCGCTCTGGTGGCCGAAGCCGTCGTTGATCTGCTTGAAATTATCGAGATCGACCATCAGCAGCGCCAGCGGCGTGCCGCGGTGGCCGGCGAGGAGCATCTCGGTGCGGCCGCGGCCCAGGAAACTGAGGCGGTTCAGCAGTCCGGTGAGCAGGTCGGTCGAGGCGATCCGCTCCAGATCCTGCTCCACCGCCTTGCGCTCGCTGATGTCGATGATGCCGGACATGATGATCCGGCCATCGGCAAGGTCGACCGCGGTGGCGTTGACCAGCACCGTGCGCAGCGAACTATCGGCCAGCCGGACGCGCATCTCGAGGTTGCGGACGTGCCCATCGCGATCGATCAGGCCGACGAGGCGATCGCGGTCACGCGGATCGGCATAGAAGTCGATCGCGCTGGTCACCCCGACCGAGGCCGCCCCCGCGCCGAAGAATTCGACCGCGCTGTCGCTGATCTGAATCAGCCGCCCGGTGCTGCGCGCGGTGACGATCATCGGCACGGGGCTGGCGGCGAACATCTTTTCGATCTGTTCGCGGCTGGCGGCGAGTTGCGCGCTGGTTTCGCGCGCGGCGCGGACCGCGCGCCACTCCAGCCGCTCGAGCCGGTTGGACCGCGACACGACCAGGATCATCGCGACATTGAGCACGAGCATCGCCGCGCCCAGCCCCGGCGCGGGCAACATCCTGTCGGCGGACGCATGATAGCCCGCCACCATCAGCATGCTGCACCCGGCCCCGCCAACCGCCCGCGCCGCGAACGAAACCGGCACCGCCAGATAATAGATGATCGGCAGCATGAGCATGACGAACATCGCGGTGTCGTAGTGCGATGTAACCAGCGCGGCGACGGTGGCCGCGTTGGCCGCCATCCACCCGATCAGTATCGTATCCATCGCTCCGGCCGAGCGCGCGCGGCGCAGCAGCAACAACGCGACGAGCGCCACCACAATCACCGCAGCGCGAGCCATTATGGTTATAGCGAAATCCGGCCCGCCGTGGAATTGCCAGTCGCCGGCGAGGAACAGGCCGTTGAGGATCGTCGAGGCGATCAGCAAGGTATTGGCGTGGCGACGGTTTTCGGCCTGGTGATCGGCCCGGAACGCACGCTCCAGCTCGGGCGACTGGAATTCGCCGCCGGGCCGGCGGATCCCACCTGGCTGCTCACCGCCCTCGCCTTGGTTCGTATGGCCGTGGCCACTGCTCATTCGGTCGCGATCCCCTTTCGCGATTCCAGCCCTAGCAGCGGTAACTTAGCTTTTTGTAAAGGCATGTGGCAGTGAAATAAAAACCAAGATCGCACGCCGGTCGCACGTCGCCCGGTCAGGGACCGGGCAGGAAGAGGACTTGCATCGCTGGGGTAATTACAGCGGAGACTTGTCGGCGCTTCGGCTGCGCAGACGATCACCATAATGGTGCCAGGCGAAGATCGCCGCGGCGCCCCGGTGCGGGCGCCACGCTTCGGCGAGGGTGCGGGTCGCCTTCTCGTCGGGCCGCGCATCGAGGCCAAGAAGGTGGCCGACCTCGATCTGCACCGCCAGATCGCCCGCCGGCCAGACATCGGCGCGCCCTTCGGCGAACAGCAGGTAGATTTCGGCGGACCAGCGTCCGATCCCCTTGATCCGGGTGAGCGCGGCGATCGCCTCCTCGTCGTCGTCGGGCAGGGCAGCGAGGTCGAGCCGGCCGGCGGCCACTTCGCCCGCCAGGCTCCGGGCATAGCCGGCTTTCTGCCGCGACAGCCCGGCCGCGCGCAATTGCTCGTCGCTGGCGGCGGCGATCGTGTCGGGCGCGATCAGCCCGGCCCCCGCCAGCCGGCCCCACATCGCGTCCGCCGCGGCGACGCTGACCTGCTGGCCGACGATCGTCCGCAGCAACGTTTCATAGCCGCGCGCGCGGATCCGCGGCGGCGGATAGCCGATTCGGGCGATGCCGGCGGCGATGCCCGGCTCGATTCCGGCCAGCGCATCGAGCGCGGCGGTCAGCCGTTCCGCGCTCAGCGCCACGCCGCACCCTTGATTTCACTGGCTCGCCTCGACATAGCCCGGCCGATACCCTTCTTTCGGGCCGAATGGGAGAACCGAACATGCCGAAGCTGACCGTCGTCACGCGAGAGGGCGACGAGACGACCGTCGACGGCGAAGCCGGCCTGTCGGTGATGGAAGTGATCCGCGACAGCGGGTTCGACGAGCTTCTCGCCTTGTGCGGCGGCTGCTGTTCGTGCGCGACCTGCCATGTCCATGTCGACGCCGCCTTCCTCGGCATCCTGCCGGAGATGAGCGACGACGAGAACGATCTGCTCGACAGCTCCGACAATCGCGACGAAACCTCGCGCCTGTCGTGCCAGATCCCGTTCAGCGACGCGCTCGACGGGCTGCGCGTGACGATCGCACCGGAGGACTGAGCGATGGCCGAGGCACGGATCTACCAGCGCGCGAAGAGCAGCATGCAGTCCGGTCGGGCGCAGCTCGGCCAATGGACGCTGGAGCATGAACCGGCCGAGGCCAAGCGCCCCGATCCGCTGACCGGGTGGGCCGGATCGGGCGACACGCGCAGCGACCAGATCCGCCTGTCCTTCCCGACGCTGGATGCAGCGCGGGCCTATGCCGAGAAGCATGGGCTGACCTGCCGCATCGTGCCGGCCGCCGAGCGGACGCTCAAGCTCCAGACCTACGCCGACAATTTCGGCTAGAGGCGCCGTCCTCGCCCCAGGCGGCGAGGGGCGTTAGCCGGCGACCAGCCCGGCGCCGAGCAACAGCAGCATCTTGACGTCCATCGCCAGCCCCGCGGCGCGCTTGGCGGCGACGAAGCGGTGAATTTCGGCTAGCGGCACGCGGTGGACGACGATCTCCTCGCCCGGCACGCCGCCGCCGTCGCCGACCTTTTCCAGCCCCGTCGCGCGGACCAGCGTGAAGGTTTCGGAGACCATCCCGGGGGAGGAGGCGAAGCGGCCGAGCGATTCGATATGCGCCGGACGGTAACCGGTCTCCTCCTCCAGCTCGCGCGCGGCGGCGCTTTCCAGCGACTCGCCCTCCTCCTCGTCGCCGACCAGCCCCGCCGGCAGTTCGAGACAGCGCGCCTTGAGCGGCACGCGATATTGTTCGACGAGGATCGCGTGGCCATCGTCGATCGCGAGGATCACCGCGGCCTGGATGCCGCGGGTGCGGCCGACATATTCCCACGTCCCCTCGCGCCGGGCGACGATGAAGCGGCCCTGCCACATGGTTTCGATCGGCGCGTCGGGGGCATCGCTCATAGTTCGATCAGCCTGTCGGGAAGCTCGTTAAAGGGCGCGCCGTCGCGCGGGAGATGCTGGGCGAGCACCGTGCCGATCCGGTCGACCGCGGCGGCCATGCCGTCGCCCGGCCGGCCATCGCGGACGGCATCGATCAGCTCGGCCATCGCCAGCCCCCACGTCTCGGGGGCGACCTTGGCATGGATCGCCTCGTCGGTGACGAGCTCGGCGCGGTGCTCGGCGAGGCTGAGGTAGAGCAATATGCCGGTGCGCCCGGCGGTGCGCTTTTCCGCGCCGACCCGGAACAGCGACACCGCGCGGCCGCGGACGCGGGCCGACTTCACCGCCCCCGGGGTCAGCGCCAGCCGCAGCGGCCGCCAGCCGAGCAGCAGGCGGACGAGGCCGAATGTGAGCGCGAGCGCGGCGAACAGGATCGTCAGCAGCGTCCGGGCGGAATATTCCCCCTGCCAGCCGCCGCCCAGGCGGTGGAGCAGATCGACGAAGAAAGCGGGAAAGGCGGCGACCAGCGCCAGCGCGAGGAAGGTGGCCGCGATCGACCAGAGCAAGGCGACATCGCGATAATCGTCCGATCGGCCTGAGACGATGGTGACGATCTCGCCCACCGTGCCACGCTCGGCGGCGCTGACCGCCGCGGTGACGGTCGCATGATCCTGGTCCGACAGCTGCATCACCAACTCCCCGATGCCCCGCCGCCGCCGAACGATCCGCCGCCGCCGCCGCCGAAGCCGCCGCCCATCCAGCCGCCGCCGCCGCCACCACCACCACCAAATCCGCCGCCAAGGCCGCCGCCGCTCGATCCGCCGCCAAGGCCGCCAAGCCCGGGGCCCCACAGGATCACCGGCCCGCGACCGCGGCGGAAACGTCGCCCGCCACCGCCGCCGCCCCCGCCGCCCCGCATCATCGCCAGGATGATCAGCAGCACGATGCCCCAGAAGATCAGGCTGACCGGGATACCGCCGCTGTCGCTCCGCCCGCTGCCGCGCTGGCGGTCGCGCTCGGCGACGGCTGCCGCGACCTTGGCCTTGGCTTCGGCGTCGGGCAGGCGCAATTGCGCGACCAGCTCGGCGGCGCCGGCGGTAATCCCCGCCGGAATGTCGCCGGCGCGGAAGGCGGGGAGGACCGCCTGGTTGATGATCACGCTCGACAGCGCGTCGGTCAGCACCGGGGTCAGCCCGTAGCCGACCTCGACCCGCACCTTGCGTTCGGTCGGGGCGACGATCAGCAGCGCGCCATTGTCGAGATCCTTGAGCCCGACCTGCCAGGCGCGGCCGAGCCGATAGCCATAATCCTCGATCGGATAGCCTTGCAGGTCGGGGATCGTCGCGACGACGAGCTGGCGGCCGGTATCCTTCTGCAGCGCATCGAGGCTGGCGGTGAGCGCCGCCTCGCGATCGGGCGGGAGGATGTTGGCGGCATCGACGACGAAGCCGGTGAATTTGGGAAAGGTCTGCGCGAGCGCCGGCGCCGCGACGAGCAGCGCCAGCCATGCCGCGACGAACGACCGGACCAGCGCTCGCCACCGCGCGGCCGCACCGGGCGCTCGGCCCGGCGCTGGCACCCGGCGGAGGCCGGGGTGCGGTATGGCGGGCGACATATGCGCGCCTAGAAGGTGACGGTGGGCGCGGTCTGGGCGTTGGGGGTGGTCGCCTCGAACGGCACCATCGGCTTGGCGCCGTAGAGCACCTTGGCGCCGATCGCGTCGGGGAAGGTGCGGATGCGGGTATTATAGGCCTGCACCGCCTGGTTGTAATCGCGCCGCGCGATCGTGATCCGGTTCTCCGTCCCCTCGAGCTGCGACTGCAGCGCCATGAAGTTGGTGTTCGACTTGAGGTCCGGATAGGATTCCTGCAGCTGGCGGAACGGCACCAGCGCGGTCGTCAGCTGCGCCTGCGCCGCGTTGAACCGCTGCACCGCCGCCGGATCGGACAGCTGATCGGCCGACAGCGTCACCCGCCCGGCATTGGACCGCGCCTCGGTCACCCGCACCAGCACGTCCTGCTCCTGCTTGGCATAGCCCTTCACCGTCGAGACGAGGTTGGGGATGAGATCGGATCGCCGCTGATATTCGTTCTGGACGTCGGCCCAGCGCGCCTTGGCGTCTTCCTCGGCGGTGGGGATGCTGTTGACGCCGCATCCGGCGAGCGTCAGCGCGGCGAGGGGAGCGAGCAGGGCGGCAGTCGAGCGGCTAAACATCCCGGTCTCCGAAAAAACGTTACGGCCCGACGATAGATAGGCGTGGCTTCGCGCTCCCGCAATCGGCTGTCCTGCACTAGGGCTTTCGCGACCGGATCGGATCTTGAGGAGCCAGGGATGCTGAAGGAGTTCAAGACGTTCATCGCGCGGGGCAACGTCCTCGAACTCGCGGTGGCGGTGATCATCGGCGCGGCGTTCGGGCGGATCGTCACCTCGCTCACCGACGACGTGATCATGCCGCTGATCGGGCGTGTCACCGGGGGGCTCGACTTTTCGGGCTATTTTCTGCGGCTGGGGGCAATCCCCGCCGGCTATGCCGGGTCGGTCACCAGCTATGCCGATCTCAAGCAAGCGGGCGTGCCGCTGCTCGGCTATGGCCAGTTCGTGACCGTCTCGGTCAACTTCCTGATCGTCGCCTTCGTCATCTTCCTGCTGGTGCGCGCGGTGAACCGGATGACCGAGCGGCAGCGTGTCGTCCACGACGCGGTCGCGGCGGCCGACCCGGCCGAGGTGGTTCTGCTGCGCGAGATCCTGGAAGAGCTGAAGAAACGCCCCTGAGCGATCAGGCGGCGGCCAGATCCTCGGCGAGGCCATCGGCCAGGCTGGTGCCGTCGAGGATCCGTGCCGTATCGTCGCGCACGACGAGCATCGCCCGGCGGATCGCACAGGTCGCTTCGTCCGCGCAATCGGCGCAGCGGCGATAGGCGGTCCGGCTGACGCAGGGGACGAGCGCGAGCGGCCCCTCGATCACGCGGATGATGTCACCGAACGAGATCAGGTGCGGCGCCTGTGCCAGGCAATAGCCGCCGGCCTTGCCGCGAAACGCGCGGACCAGCCCGGCCTGCTTCAGATCGAAGAATATGATTTCGAGGAATTTGCGCGGCACCGTCGCTTCGCGCGCCAGCATGCTCAACGGCAGCGGCGTCGCGGGATCAGCGCGAGCCAGGACGAGCATCGCACGAAGCGCATAACGGGAACGCTGGGTTAACATAAGCAACCCCCCCATACGCCTGCAGGCGGTGGAGGCAAGCCGGCAACGCGCATTCCTCGCTCCGTCCCGCAACCCAACTGCGGGGCGGCGGCCTTTCCGGATCTTTCCGTCCGCGCAGTCGCTGCGCACCGCCCGCGCGGGCGCGTCGATTCTGCGTTCCCCTGCGCCGCCGTTCGTGGGAGCGATCCGGTTCGACACAGCCGGAGGGATTGCCATGCTTACGCTCTACAGCTTCGGGCCGGGGGCCAATTCGATGAAGCCGCTGCTGACCATGTTCGAAAAGCAGCTCGCCTTCACGCCGCGCCTGCTCAATCCGGCCGTGTTCGAGCATCATGAGGACTGGTTCAAGAAGATCAATCCGCGCGGCCAGGTGCCGGCGCTGGATCATGACGGCCACATCATCACCGAATCGACCGTGATCTGCGAATATCTGGAGGACGTGTTCCCCGACTCCGGCGCCTCGCTCCGTCCCGCCGACCCGGTCGCGCGCGCCGAAATGCGGGTGTGGACCAAGTGGGTCGACGAATATTTCTGCTGGTGCGTATCGACGATCGGGTGGGAGCGGAGGATCAGCCAGATGGCGCGCGCCATCTCGGCAGAGGAGTTTGAGGAGCGGGTCAAGCGCATCCCCGTGCCCGAGCAGCAGAAGAAGTGGCGGGATGCGCGCAACGGCTTTCCCAAGGAAGTGCTGGACGAGGAGATGCGCAAGATCGGCATCTCGGTGAAGAAGCTCGAGGCGCGGCTGGCGGAAAGCGAGTGGCTGGCGGGCGAGCAATATACGCTGGCCGACATCTGCAACTTCGCGATCGCCAACGGGATGCAGAACGGTTTCGCCGAACTCGTCAACGCGGCCGACACGCCCAATCTGGTCCAGTGGATCGCGCGCATCAACGCCCGCCCTGCCTGCCAGGAGATGTTCGCCAAGATCCAGCGCGAGCGGGCGCCCGAACCCAAGGCGGAGGCGAACGCCGCGGCCTGATCGCCGCGGCCGGATTGACCGGCGGCGCGTCAGCGACTGGACATGTAGGGCAATGATCCCCATCTGTTCTTCTTGAGCTGACGGTTCCATGGCCCGCCCCGAACCCCGGGGCGGGCCGGGCCTGCGGGGACGAATATGGCGGTGTCAGTCCTGAGCGTTGCGCGCACGCTGGGCCGGCTAAGCGGCTGGGCGCTGAGCAACCTCGAGCTGCAGAAGATGAGCTACATGGCCGAGATGATCCATCTCGGCCGCAGCGGCGGCGTGCCGCTGATCCGCGAGGATTTCGAGGCGTGGGACAATGGGCCGGTGGTGCCCCTGCTTTATCACGCGGTGAAGTCGTTCGGGGCGGAGCCGGTGCGCGACGTCTTCCTCGTGCCGTTCATGCAGCCCGACGATGCCGATTTCCCGGCGGTGCAGGCCGGATATGACCTGCTCAAGGACAAGAGCCCCGGCGAGATGGTCGCGACGACCCATTGGCGCGATGGCGCCTGGGCGCGCCGATATCGCCCGGGTGCGCGGGGCGTGGTGATCCCGAAAAGTTTGATCCTGGAAGAATATCGGGCGCGGACGGATGACTGACGACGACCTCACCAAGCTCGCCCGCCGATCGGTGGACACCGCCGAAGCCGATGCGATCGCCAGCCTGTCGAACGCGCTGGAGGCGCTGCGCGACGCGCGCAACGAGGAGCGGTTCATCTGGATCGTGGTGACGATCGTGCTGTTCGACGCGATGATCTTCGCCAAGATCGAAAGCTGGTCGGGCCCGATCGTGATCGGCCTGGTGCAGCTGATCCTGCTGGTCGTCGCCGCGCGCCGGCTGGGCATCCAGGAGGTCAGCCAGATCCTCGCCAAGTTCCTCGATCGCGCCGCCGACATCACCCAGGCCAAGGCGGGGACGAAGGCGGATCGCGCTTCGCCGCCGCCGCCGCCTCGTCCCGGCGACTGAGCGGACAACAAAAAGGGGGCCGCGAGGCCCCCTTTCCATTTGGTCGATGATCCGGTGGATCAGTCGTCGTTGCGCGTCAGGAAGGCGGGCGCGAACTCGGGCGCGGGGCCGTCGTCATTGCCTTCGCTGCGCTCGCGACGCGGGCCACGCTCACCGCGCTCGCCGCCGGCGGCACCGCCGCTGCGCTCG